>USBR01000024.1 GCA_900552905.1 uncultured Succinatimonas sp.
GACTTTTAATATTAGCGGATTGCCGTGTCATAAAAAACTTACAAAATCCGCGTTGTGATTTTGATGCGGCAGGACTCAATATCGCTTTAGATTTGAGTATGAGCTTTCACGGTATAAGTCAGATCTTAGTGCCATGCGATATAGGCGAGAATTTACATAAATTATCTAAATATAGCGCTTATATTGAACAGCAAGATCAATTAGAGAGATTGCTTACAGGTGCTTTTATACCTAAGAGGATGCGGGAGTGGGCGCAACTTATGGCGCGCTATCAGATAGCACTGATGCAAGAACATATGCTTGCACAGCAGATAGCTCTGCAAGCATATATGTTAAAGCGAGATTAGAGCGGTAAGGCAAAGCCTACTTTGCGATAGACATCATCTAAGGTCTTTTGGGCAACGGCGGAGGCATTGACGGCGCCCTTAGCGAAGATCTCATTTAAGTAGCCTTCATCGGCACGCAGGCGCTGATACTCTTCCTGAATTGGACGTAACATCTCCACTACAGCCTCACCGACCTCACTCTTGAAGGTACCGTACATCTGACCCTTATAGTGCTCAACTAATTCCTCAACACTCTTATTAGTTGAGGCAGATAAGAGCTCTAAGAGATTAGAAACACCCGGCTTTTTCTCCCAGTCATAGGCGATTACCGGCGGATTGTCACTGTCGGTAACGGCACGCTTTAACTTCTTTAAGATGGACTTAGGATCTTCGAGGATGCGGATGACGTTATTAGGATTGTCATCGGACTTAGACATCTTCTTTAACGGATCTTGTAAGGACATGACGCGGGCACCAGCCTTAGGGAAATAACCCTCAGGGAGCACGAAGGTTTCACCGTAGATATTGTTAAAGCGAGTAGCGATATCACGGGTGATCTCGATATGCTGTTTTTGATCGTCGCCTACCGGAACTAAATTAGCCTGATAGAGCAGAATATCGGCAGCCATGAGCACCGGATAATCAAAGAGTCCGGCGGTAACATTATCGGCATAGCGCTTAGACTTATCCTTGTACTGAGTCATGCGGGTAAGCTCGCCGACTTGGGTATAGCAGTTTAAAACCCAAGAGAGCTGACAGTGAGCCGGAACATGGGACTGCAGGAAAATAGTAGATTTTTCCGGATCAACTCCGGCGGCAAGGAAGATGGCTAAGGTGTCATAGGAGCGCTGTAATAGCAGCTTGGGATCCTGTCTGACAGTGATAGCATGCTCATTGACCACACAATAAATGCAGTTGTAATCATTCTGCAGACCGACCCAATTGCGTAAGGAACCAATATAGTTGCCGACTGAAAGCTCGCCTGATGGTTGAATACCGCTGAAAATGGTTTGTCTGGTCATTTTAAAATTACCTTAAAAATTTGGGTGTAAGTGAAAGTGTTCACAAGTTTAACGCATGTGATTATAAATTCCAAACCATGCTTATTTATGGATTTTTAGAAGAAAAAAGTAAAAAAATTTGTGGACTTTTATCTTCTTGAAATAAAAGGCTTATTAGATAAAAAAGACAGCTTTTAAATCAAGCTGCCTTTTTTGTGATTTTATTATTTAGAGCATAAGACTATCGGTAATTTCGCTAGCGCATCTTTTCGTAATTTCGACAACCTTAGGGATTATATCGTCGGTGAATTTATTAAAGGAGCCGACAATGGAGATGGCTCCTAAGAGATTATGTTCATGATCAAAGACCGGCACTGCGACACAGCGGATTTCAGCCTCACCTTCACTATTATCAAAAGCCCAGCCTTGAAGTCTAATGGAGGCTAATTCACGGCGCAGATCTTCAGGAGAGGTGATAGAGGTGGCAGTGACCGGGGTATAGTCTAAGTTTGATAATAAACGCTCGCGCAATTCACTAGGCTGAAAGGCTAAAAGGCATTTACCTAAGCCAGCATGAACTAAGGAAATCTCTGCACCCTCACGCGACATAATGCGCACTCCGGCTTTAGGGCTGGTTTTTTTTATCACATAATAGGCATGATCGCCATCCATAATGCCAAAGTGCACGGCTAGACATTCGATATTTTTAAGTAAAAAGTCTAAATGCGGATTGACCACATCTTTAAGATCTAAAGCTTCAGCGGCAGAGTTGCCTAAGGAGATGAGTTTCATCCATAACTGCACACTGCTGTCATGATTGCGGCGAATGAGGCCTAAGCTTACCATCTCATCGATGAGCACATAAACGGTACTGCGCGGAAGGCCAGTCTGGGTAATGATTTCAGAGACCGAGCAATGATGGTTCTTCTGAAGCACGTTTAGGATAGACATCGCCCTGTCTAAGGCAGGGACTCTGGATTTGTTGGTCATAAGACACCGTAACGAAATTTTTTGCAGTATGTGATTTTCTAGTATTTTAGAGCAATTTCACAAAATTTAGTGAAATTTATAATTTTAGTGAATGCTTAAGTTCTAAACAAAACTTTCCTTTTGCATAAAAGTTTATAAAAAAATCCGCATAAATAAAGCTCTGATGCCGGTAAAGTGTGAGCTTGCTTCAAAAAATGTCTAAAATATTAGAATTGAAGTCTAATATTTTATAATACTTTATTTAAATAAATTGTGATCGAATTGATTCTATATATAAAAGTAATGGATTTACCGCTTAGCATCACCTGCATTTTCATCATGATACTCTAAGATTTTTTTTAGTATCTAAAGTCAAAATAAAGTCCTATAAATTTAAATTATCTACTATAAAAAACTCTCCTTATTAAAGATCTCTAGTTTTTATATTTTTTTTCTAGCAGAAAAATCACAAAAGAAAATTTTTATTTTGTCAACATTGTAGTTTCATCTAATATTTTAGAACTTGTATCCAGTATTTTATATTCAATAAAATTACATATAAATCAATGACTTATACTGAATTATGGCATAAATTTTTAATAAAAGTGATATTGATCACTGGAAATCTCAGCAATTATTGTCTATTATTCTGGCTAATGGTTCCGGAATAATAGACAACAACCAGACAAATGGAACCTGAGTTTCAAGATAGAGTCAAAAACAAGCAAGGATATATTTATGAGAGTTTTATCTAAAGCCATCGGCGTTTCTATTTTGTCTGCAAGTTTATTAGCCCTCGTCGGTTGTGGTGGTCAGGAAAGCAAGCCTGCCGCTCAGGCTCAGGCCCCGGCTAAGACTGAAACTGTTGCTAATGCTCCGGCAAAGCCTGAGCCTATTGTCTTACGTGCAGGTCACGATTCTCCTGAGACCGTTCCGGTTGCTCGCGGTTTAGCTAAATGGGCTGAACTTGTTAATGAGCGTACCCAAGGTGCAGTTCAGATTCAGGTTTTCAATAATGGTACTGTAGGCTCAGCTAGTGATTATGCTGTTAACTGCCAGTTAGGTACTTTAGATATCGGTGCTGTTAACCAGTCCGTTATGACTTCCTTTATCCCGGATATCGCTGCTATCGATATTCCGTTCTTAATTACCTCCTATGAGGAAGCTGATAAGTTATTTGCCAATAATGGTCCTTTAACTCAGTACTACACCAATGAGATCGCCAATGCCGGTATCAATATTTTAAATATGGATATTTGGGAAGTTGGTTTCCGTGAGTTCTCAAACTCCACCCGTCCGGTCAAGACCCCAGCTGACATCGCTGGTATTAAGCTCCGTGTGATGGACTCTGCCATTCACCAGGGCTTCTGGCGTGCTTTAGGTGCCGATCCGGTGCCGATGTCTTGGGGTGAGGCTTATACCGCTTTACAGCAGAAGGCCATTGACGGTGTTGAGAATGCTATTTCCGTACTTGATGGTAATAACATCAACGAAGTTAATCAGTACCTCGCTATGACCGATCATAACTACTCTTCCATCTTCATTATCTTCTCTGAAAAGAGCTGGAAGAAGTTATCTCCTGAGCAGCAGAAGATTGTTCAGGATGCCGCTCGTGAGGCCGGTAAGTATCAGCGTGAAGAGCAGCGTCGCCAGGCTAAGGCCGCTGTTGACAATCTCGCTAAGAAGGGCATGACCGTAACTGAGGTTAACAAGGAAGAGATGAAGGCTGCCGTCGCTGACTTCTTAAAGGAGCAGAAGGCCGCTTATCCTGAAATCGTAAAGGTTATTGATAATACCTTAGCCACTAAGTAAAGCACATTAAAGCAGGCGCTTAGCGCCTGCTATTTTTTCAGGACAGAAAAAGATGTTTGCTACTATAAATAAATTATTCGGATCCTTTCAAAAGGTTCTGCTCTGCACGATCACCTTAGCCCTCATTGTCATGATGGTAGTGATCTTATTGCAGGTCTTTACTCGTTATGTAATTTTCTATTCTTTACCGTGGTCTGAGGAATTATCAAGATATCTCTTCGTCTTCATCATTCTCATCGGTATCAATATTGCTGTCTCTCAGGAAATCTTAATTAAGATCGACGCTTTACAGAATATGTTTAAGAGTCTGAGAGCCCGTATTGCCTTTGATATTTTCCACACCATCATCGGTATTATTGCCTGTATTTTAATTGCCAGCTATGCCACCGACTTATTCCCGGTAGGTATGGTACAAAAATCCCCGGCCATGCGTATCCCTATGATCATCATGTATGGCATTGTTTTTGGTGGTTATGTCTTATCCACCATCGCTTTAGGTTTAAAGCTTATCGAGAAGATCTTAGCTTTCTGTGATCCTAAGAATAAGGGCGTCAGAATTAGCTTTGAGCAGGATGTTCAAGAGGCCATGAAGGGAGAATAATTATGGATTTACCTGTTATCGCTTTATTTGGCACCTTGCTTGTAGCTTTAATTGCCGGTGTGCCTATTATTTGGAGCTTGGCTTTAGCCTCTGTAGCTTCTATCGCTTTAAATCCGACCTTAACTTTCGTAGTTGTAGGTCAGAGAATGTTCGCCGGTGCGGACTCTTTCTCCTTATTAGCTGTGCCGGCTTTCATGCTCGCCGGTGACGTTATGAGTCAAGGTGGTCTATCAAAACGTCTTATTGACTTTGCCGAGGCTTTAGTAGGCTGGATTGCCGGTGGTCTGTCTATCGTCGCTATTTCCGCTTGTGCCTTCTTTGCCGCAATTTCCGGCTCCTCCATGGCAACTACCGCTTCTATCGGTGGTGTTATGTATCCGGAGATGGTTAAGCGTGGTTATCCTAAAGCTTATTCTGCCGCCATTCAGGCTATCGGTGGTACCTTAGGTGTAGTTATTCCGCCGTCTATCGTCTTCGTTATTTACGGTACTGTAACTGGCGTATCTATCTCTAAGCTCTTAATGTCAGGTATTATCCCGGGTATCTTCTGCGGTTTAGCCTTAGCTGCCTACTGCTATATTGTCGCTAAGCGTCAGAACTTCCCTAAAGGTGAGTCTTTTAAGCCTAAGAGTGTTTGGATCACCTTTAAGCGTGCCTTCTGGGCTTTAATGATGCCGGTTATCATCTTAGGCGGTATCTATGCTTCTGTCTTTACCCCGACTGAGGCTGCAGTAGTCTCCGTATTCTACGGTGTCATCGTCTGCATGTTCATCTATCGTGAGGTTAATATGAAGAAGTTATGGGAGATCTGCCAGCATACTTCTATCATTACCGCAAACCTCATGGGCTTAGTTGCAACTGCCTCTGTATTTGCTTACTTAGTTACCATCTATAACATTCCGACTAAGATTACCGAGTTCTTCATGGGCTTCTGTGATACTTGGGTCTTATTCATGCTCATCATCAATCTGATCATGATCTTTGCCGGTATGTTCTTAGATAATGGTTCCATCATCCTGATCTTAGGCCCGATCTTAGCTCCTTTAGCTGTAAGCTATGGCATCGATCCTGTTCAGTTTGGTTTAGTCGTCGTCTTCGTGCTGTCAATGGGACAATGTACGCCGCCATTTGGAACTTGTATGTTCATCGCCTGTGGCTTCTCTGGACTTTCTGTCATGCGCGTAGCTAAGGCTTTGATGGGCTTTATCTTAGTAGAAATTGCCTGTGCCTTACTCTTTAGCTTCGTGCCGGGCTTTGCTCTGTGGATTCCGCAGTTACTTAACGGTTAAAGTTAAAACAGGGGCCTATTTTTAGGCCCCACCTTAAAAAAAATAAGCTTAAAATCTACTTAACTGTATGTTAGTTAACAGATTTTTAAATAATAAAGAGTAAAATTCGTCAGCTACATAACGTTAAGTTAGATCCATATATAAAAGGACAGAAAATGGATGTTTTAAAGTTTATTGCAGAAAATCGCCTCGTCTCCATTTCCCGCCAAGTCTACGGTGAGGATTTATTAGAGGCAGCTAAGGCCATTGTCGATGGCGGTATCAAGCTTTTAGAGATTACCTTCGATCAGGCTGACAGTGAGTGCCTGAAGCTGACTCCTAATTCCATTAGCCTTGTTAAAAAGACCTTAGGCGATAAGATCTGTGTCGGTGCTGGTACCGTAATGACAGTGGAGCAAGCGCGTGCCGCTAAGGATGCTGGTGCTGATTTTGCTCTAGCCCCGAATGTAGATTTTGAGGTCATTCATGAGATGAAGAAATTAGGCCTCATCGCCGTTCCAGGTGCCTTTACTCCTTCTGAGATTGCTGATGCCTATAAAGAGGGAGCTGACATTGTCAAAGTCTTCCCGGCAGCTAATTTAGGTATTGACTATATCAAGGCTATCCGTGGCCCTATCAACCATATTCCTTTAATGGCTGTAGGCGGTGTCAGTGCTGACAACGTCAAGGCCTTCTTAGATGCCGGCTGTGGTAGTGCCGGTATTGGTTCTAACATTATCAATAAAAAACGTGCCTCTGCCGGAAAATTTGAGGAAATCCGTCAGGCTGCTTTAGAGTTTTACAACGCCATTCATTAGGAGAATAGAAGATGAGCGCTAAGAATTTCGTAGTAATGGATTGGGGCTCCACCAACGTCAGAGCCTTCTTATATATTGATGACAAATTAGTTGAGACTAAGAAGTCTCCTGAAGGCGTTACTGTGGTCAGAGGCGCCGCCTGTGAGGGCGTCTTTGATAAGCTGACTGCCGATTGGTTCCAAAAATACGGCCCGATGCCTACCATTATGGCCGGCATGGTCGGTTCTATCAATGGTTGGGCTGATGCTCAGTACTTACAGTGCCCGGTAGATTTAGCTGAATTACCTAATCATTTAACTGAGGTTAAGCACAGCAAGGGCTATAAGATCAGAATCGTTCCGGGCTTATGCGTTAGAGATGCTGATAACTATAACGTTATCCGCGGCGAGGAGACTCAGCTTGTCGGTGCCATTAAGAAGCTGGCCTCTAAGGTCTTCTTAATGCCTGGTACTCACTGCAAGTGGGTTTTAGCCGACGGTTATAAAATCAATTCCTTCAGAACTGCCATGACCGGTGAGATGCACTCCATCATGATGAAGTACTCCTTAGTTGGTTTAGGTGCAGGCGATCAGGAAGAGTCCGCTCCTGACTTTGAGGCAGGTTTACAGCGCGGTTATGAGGAAAACAATATTGTTCCGCGTCTGTTTGAAATCCGTGGTGCCAATATTTTAGGTGCGATTAAGCCTTGCCATGTCGGTGAGTATTTATCCGGTCTCTTAATCGGTGCTGAAATTGCTTCTATGCAGAAGATCTTTAAGTTCACTTCTGACGATGGTGCTTTAGGCATTATTGCCAACCCGTTCTTAACTGCTCGTTATGTTAAGGGCTTGAAGCTTGCCGGTTTAGACTCCTTCAGCTTAGAGGGCGATGAGGCCTTCTTAGGCGGTATTTTACCTTTAGCTCATACTTTACTTTAATTAAGAGTTAATAAGGATCAAGATTATGAAGATTACTAAGATTTCTACCTTCAGAGTTCCTCCGCGTTGGATGTTCGTCAAGATTGAAACTGACGAAGGCATCAGCGGTTGGGGTGAGCCGGTTGTCGAAGGTCACGCTAAGACTGTAGAAGCAGCCGTTCACGAGATTGAAGACTATATCTTAGGTGTCGACCCGCGCAATATCAACGATATCTGGCAGATGCTCTATCGCACTCGCTTCTATCGTGGTGGCCCGGTCATGATGTCCGCTATTGCTGGTATCGATCAGGCTTTATGGGATATTAAGGGTAAGGCTTTAGGCGTTAACGTTACCGAGCTCTTAGGCGGTAAGGTTCGCGATAAGATTAAGGCTTACAGCTGGGTCGGTGGCGATCGCCCTTCTGATGTAGTTGAAGGCATCAATAAGCTGCGTGAAATCGGCTTTGATACCTTTAAGCTCAATGGCTGTGAGGATTTAGGCTATATCGATACCCACAAGAAGATCCGTCACTCCATCTCTATCGCCGCTGATATCCGTAAGGAATTTGGTGATGATATTGAGTTCGGTTTAGACTTCCACGGTCGTGTCACCGCGCCTATGGCTAAGATCATGATGAAGGAATTAGAGCCTTATCATCCGTTCTTCATTGAAGAGCCGGTATTAGCTGAGAATTATGAGTACTATCGTATCTTAGCTGATAACTCCGATCTCCTCATTGCCGCAGGTGAGCGTATGTACTCTCGCTATGACTTCAAGCGTGTTTTAGAGGCTCGTGGTATTTCTATCTTACAGCCTGATCTCTCTCACGCCGGTGGTATTACCGAGTGCATGAAGATCGCCGCTCTCTGCGAGGCTTATGATGTGGCCTTAGCACCGCACTGCCCGTTAGGACCTGTAGCCTTAGCTTCGTGCTTAGCTGTAGATATGGTCTCCTACAATGCTGCTTTACAGGAGCAGAGTATGGGTATTCACTACAATCAGGGTGCTGAGCTCTTAACCTATGTCAATAACCCTGAGGACTTCTGCATGTCCGATGGTTACTTACATGCCTTAACTAAGCCAGGTTTAGGTGTTGAGGTTAATGAAGAACGCATTCGCAAGGCCGCTGAGAGCAATACCGTCAACTGGCACAATCCAGTATGGCGTCACCCGGATGGTAGCGTTGCTGAGTGGTAATCTAGCTTAAAATTGTCATGCTTTAAGCCCTCTATCAATTTTTTGGTAGAGGGCTTTTTTATTAGTCGATACCGGTGAGAATGGCCAGTAGCGGTAAGGTGATCACGCTCATTAAGGTGGTAAGCGAAATACCGCGAGCGGCGGTATTATTCGCCTGCGGACAATAAAGAGCTGCAAACATGGCGATCATATTGCCAGCAGGCGTGGCAATTAAGATTAAGCTTGTACCTAATAGATCATGATCGCTTATAAATTGCTTTAAACAGAGCATGACCACAAGGGGCATGAGGAACATTTTAAAGATCGAAAAACTTAAAAGTTTGAGATCAGAAAATAAAGACATGATCTTTAAATCGGCCATGGCTGCACCGATTAAAATCATGGCAATTGGGGCTGTCATCGCGCCAATCATATCTACAGGTTGCGTGATGATCTGCGGAAAAGTGAAGTTGGTAAAGTAAATGGAAAAGGTAAAGATCGCGGCGATTAAGCCTGGATTTAGGATCTTTAAGAGCACCGCTTTAAAGCTTTTTATAGGGGTACCACTGACGACAATCAGGCCATAGGTGAAGATTAAAAGGCTACTAGGCAGATTGAAGATCATAAGATATAAAACCGCTCTATGGCCATAGACATTTGATAATAGCGGCAATCCCATAAACATGATATTGCAGAAAACAATCATGAGTTTGATGACGCGACTGTCGGGCTTTTTAAGTCTAAAAATAAAAGGACTTAATTCTGCTAAAAAGATTAAAAGTGCAAATAAGACACAGCCTAGGATAAAGGCAAACATAAATTCATCAAGTGAGAGCGATTTGTCAGCATGAAAGCCTGCAGAGAGAATGATAGCCGGGGTGGTGACGTTTACCACTAAGGCTGAAAGCTGTTTCATGCCATCTTCATTGATGATATGGCGTTTTTTAACAATTACGCCACAGGCAATCATGATGAAGAAGATGATCATCTGTTGAAGTGTAACCATTTTTATAATAATTCCGTGTTCTTATGGATAGTATGCAAATTATAAGCTGTTTAGTTTAGAAGGTGGGTGTGACATATCTGGTTATTTGCGCTTTTAAATAGCTTTTGTGGCGTAAGTCTAAAGATATAACAGTAACTTAGCTTTCTTTGAGCATGTTATTAGGTGTGAGTTGAAATAGTGGGGAGTTGAGAGAATTTTTTAGGGAAGTTGGCACCCACAGTAGGAATCGAACCTACATCTAATTCTTAGGAGGAACTTGTTCTATCCATTGAACTATGCGGGCGCTCTAGGCGCAAATTATAGCATTTTAAAGGGGGTATCGCTATAGCCTAAAGACTTGGGGTATTTTTTTTAAGTATTTATTTTAAAGAAAAATTTTGATTAAAAATAATTGCTTAACTTTTTAATCGCGCAGTTTGTGCGCTCTTTTTCTAAGGAGGGCTTTTTTTAATTACTAATATCAGGCCGTGTTCATTTTTTGAGGAAGGTCTATGTTAAGTAACAATCAAGTGCGATTATGTGGTGAGATTTTTAGTGAAGATACGATTGAGCGGCGTTTAACTTCGCTTGGAAATTCCTATCGCTTTCGCCTGCGGGTATGCGAGCGCCGCTACTCTAAGCGAGAGGGCAAATTTACTAATTTTTATGAATATCCTCAGGTGGTAGTCAGTGATAAGGGTATTTTCAAGCCCATAGCTAGCCGTTATGCCGAGCTCTTAGTACCAGGTAATCGGCTTTTAATTGTGGGTAAGCTTCACTGCTATACCATCTCCGATGCGCGGGGTAATTTAAAGCGCATAACTGAGGTTGAGGCCTTAGCTATCGAGCTTTTACAGCCGCAACAAGAGGAGGCCTGTTAACAGCATGGAGATGGTAGATTTATGTAAGCTCTTTAATAATGACAATCTTTTAGTCAAAGAAATTGATTTTGATAAAAGTATCTCGCCTGATGGGCATGTGCCGCCTATTGATGATCGCTATGTCTTTGAATGCGGTCTTTTAGATGAGGTTTTATTATTTTTAGCTCATCCTTATCACGATTGTCTCTATCTAAGTGGACCTGCAGGTTGCGGTAAGACCTCGCTTATCTTACAAATTGCCGCGCGTTTAGGCTGGGGTGTGGAGCAGATTACGCTTTCAAATAAAAGTGAGAGTTTAGATCTCATAGGCCATCAAACCTTAAGGCGAGGAGAATTAGTTTATGAATATGGGCCATTAACTAATGCCATGATCTACGGTGAGATTTTGATTTTAAATGAAATTGATCTGGTAGCACCTGGCGATTTAGCGGCTTTAAACGATGTGCTTGAAGGTAAGCCTTTAACTATTGTGGGCAATAGCGGTGAAATTATCTATCCTCACAAAAGCTTTAGGGTGGTAGCCACGGCTAATACCCGCGGTAATGGCGATAGTGAGGGCTTTTATAGCGGCGCGCGCATTTTAAATCAGGCTTTTTTAGATCGTTTTCGTTTTATGCAGGTGGATTATCCTCAGGCTAATGTCGAAATGATCATGCTTAGGCATAGTTTTCCTAATCTTGAAGAGGCTTTTTGCAAGCGTTTAGTCCGTTTTGCCCATGAGTTAAGACGGGTTTTGCAAAACAGTCAGGAGGCGGGGATCAGTCAATTATCGGCGCCTTTTTCTACGCGTGTACTCTTGCGTATAGGCGCAATGATGAGCCTTGGGGTAAAGCGTACTATACAAAGAGTAGTTGATACTTGCTATTCCCTACGCTTACCTAAGGTTGAGAGGGAGTATGTGCAAAGACTCTGCAATGATATTTTTGGTCATAAGGAAACAGCTTTAGAGCTTTTAGAAAATAATCCTGATAAAAAGGACGAGGCGGAAAATGCAGAAACGCCTCCAGAAGAGGTTAAAAAGCCGCGCAGTCGTACGCGCAAAACAGCGAAATCTTAAAAGCAAAACTGCGGCCTAAGCCGCAGTTTATTAAAGTCTCGTAGTGAAATTAGCGACCTAATTTCTTTAATAAGGTCTCTAAAGCAGAGTCTAAAGGTAAGAGCTCGCGATCACCTGTGCGTCTGAGTTTGTACTCGATATTGCCATCCTTTAAGCTCTTATCACCGATGGTGATGATGTGAGGAATACCCATCAGCTCCATATCGGCGAACATGACACCAGGACGCTCATCGCGATCGTCATAGAGTACATCGATACCTAAGGATTGTAACTTAGCATAGAGATCCTCAGCTACTTCCTTAACCTGAGATGAGGTATTAGGTCTGATAGCAACGATAGCTACAGTGAAAGGAGCGATAGCATCCGGCCAAATGATACCGCGATCGTCATGATGCTGCTCGATGACAGCGGCGATAGCACGGGTAACACCGATACCGTAGCAACCCATGAGCATCGGGATATTGTTGCCGTTTTCATCGGTGGTGGTAGCGCCCATAGCCTCAGAGTACTTAGTACCTAACATGAAGACCTGACCTACCTCAATACCGCGACGCAGGTGTAAGGTACCCTGACCATCAGGGCTAGGATCACCTTCCTCAACATTACGCAGATCGAAGACTTCGTAATTAGGAACATCGCGATCCCAGTTGACGGAATTTAAGTGGAAACCAGTCTTATTAGCGCCACAAGCGAAGTTGCTCATCTTATCGGCAGTGCGGTCAACTAAGATACGGCCCTTGAAGCCTACAGGTCCTAAGGAACCGGTGGAAGCGCCAGTGAACTTAACAATTTCCTCTTCAGTAGCAAACTCTAAAGGATCCTGTAAGCCCTCAATCTTACCAGCCTTAACCTCGTTGAGCTCTTGATTACCGCATAAGCAGATCATGACTAAGTCATAGGTGCCGTCTTCTTTTTTAGGACCATGAACGATCAGGCTCTTTAACATTTGCTCAGTCTTAACACCAAGCTTAGCTACAGCCTCATCTACAGTATGGCAACCGGGGGTGGCAACCTCATAATAGGCATCCTTAGGAGCCTCACGCTCATAGCTAGGAGCTAAGGCTTCAGCCATCTCGATATTAGCAGCATAGCTAGAACCGTCAGACCAAGCGATGATATCCTCACCAGCATCAGCTAAGGCCTGGAACTCGTGAGAGTGATTACCACCGATAGAACCAGTATCAGCCTCAACCGGTCTGAACTCTAAGCCCATACGGGTGAAGATACGGCTGTAGGCGTCGTACATGTCCTTATAGGTCTCATTTAAGGATTCTTTGTTGAGGTGGAAGGAATAAGCATCCTTCATTAAGAATTCACGACCACGCATAACACCAAAGCGCGGACGGATCTCATCACGGAATTTGTTTTGGATCTGATAGAGGCATAAAGGTAACTGTCTGCCGGATTTGACTTCACGACGGGCGATGTCGGTAACGACTTCCTCGTGGGTCGGGCCTAAGCAGAATTCGTTTTGCTTACGATCCTTAAAGCGGCATAATTCCGGGCCATACTTGGTGTAACGGCCAGACTCTTTCCACAGCTCCGCAGGCTGAACCATCGGCATGGCGATTTCTAAGGCGCCGGTATTGTCCATTTCCTCACGGACAATCTTATTGACCTTAGAGAGGACACGCATACCGGTAGGTAACCAGGTGTAAACACCAGAGGCGATCTGACGGATCATACCGGCACGTAACATTAAACGATGGCTGTCAACAGAAGCTTCGGCAGGGTTTTCTTTAAGAGTGGAAATAAGATATTTACTAGTACGCATGTTTAATCCAAAGCAGTAAAAGAAGCTTATACATTACAAAAAATTAACCTATTATAAGACATCGTTAACGTCTTTGGGGATTTTCGTGCGTTAAAGCCTTTTTTGGCGCTTATGCTTTAGGAAAATATGCTTAAGTTTCGCAGAAATAAGCATAAATTTCGTGATTTACGTTATAATAAATTGAATTTTAAACGGGAGGGATAAATCATGATATATGTAGCAAGCTTTATAATCTTTAGCCTCTTTGTAGGTGGTCTCGCCATCGGCTTACTGCGCAAACGCCCGCTTAAATCTGAGGATGAGGCTACAGCAGCAATTATGGAAGGCATTCCCTGTGCATCTTGCCAAAGTACCTGCAACTTTGCCGGAGGCAATGTTAACCATGCATCTCCTAGCTGTGTTTCTTCCCGCATGGGAAAGATCCCACACAAAGCAGTCTAAAACCGCAAAAAGGCCTCACACGAGGCTTTTTTTATGCCTTTTTTACTTCCTCATTCTCGTCTAAAAACCACTCTTTATTCTGCTCCATAATGCCTTTATAGGTATGAGTGATTTCATAGGCATGTTGCTCGATAAGCTCACAAGCTCTCTCCACATTCTGCGTAACAATAGCCTCTAAAATTTCCTCATGAGTTTTAATCAATTCCTCAGGATTTGACAGCGTACCTATGGTCAGATAGCGAATTCTATCCATATTGGCTTTGGCATTTTGTAGGGTATTCCACGCAAGTGAAGTCTGGGAAAAGTCGCAGATAGCTTTGTGGAAGTTATCGTCTAAATCCAAAAACTTTTCATTAGCGTCCTGATTTGCAAGCCATTTCTTTTGTTGTTCAATGCCACGGGTGAGTTTATCGCAGATCCTTTTAAAACTTCTTTTGTTGAGTTTTACCGATCTTCGAATGGCCTGACACTCAATGGCATAGCGGATAAAGCAGATTTCTAACAGATTGCTGACGCTAATTTTGCTTACAAAGGTGCCTTTTTGCGGCAGGATTTCGATAAGGCCGTTGAGACTTAACTTATTTAAAGCTTCATGTACAGGCTGTCGGGAAACATTAAAGTGGGCGGCAAGATCATTTTCAGATAAAGGGGTACCGGGAATGATGCGCTTGGCCACAATCTGATGTCTGAGAAAATCATAGATCTGTGAGGTCAGAGTCAACCCTGATTTAAATTTAATCTTAGGGAAAAGTTTACGATCCATTTTTATGCACCTTGGGCTTGATTAAACGCTATCAAAATTTAAATGCAAATCCTAGAAAACTTGTATTTTAGTCTACTCAAAAAGATAAGTATTAGCAAATAATCAATAACTTATATTCTAAAAATGAGATCTATGACTGAATATTAAAGAATTGGTATTTTAGTGTATTTCTTTTGATCAAAAAATTTCTTTTGAAAAATAAATAACTTGATGTTTTACACTAATTTATAAATTCAAAATTGCTAACTACATCACAACTAAAATACAAGCTATCTTGTATTTTAATAAGCAACGAAAACCCTTTTTTGGAGCTTTTTTATGCAAGGTTTTTTCAGTCAATTCGCACGCTTTTATAAGTTTGTATGCGTAATTATTCTTACCTTAATGGTACTGATTGTTTTCACTAATGCAGTTATGCGTTACTGCTTTCAATCAGGCTTTGTTGCTACAGAAGAGGTTTTACGTTACCTCTTTATCTATATGACCTTCTTAGGTATGGTGGAAGTGGCTTCCATTCGCGGTCACATCAGTGTCACCATCCTTACCGATTTTTTACCACGCACAATTAGAACTTGGGTATATATCTTAGGTTACCTCTTGGCTATCTATGCCTTATACGTTCTGATTGACGGTTCAATCATGTACTTTGAAGAATCTGATACTTCTGTAGGTCAGGTTACCGGTTTACCGTTCCAGTTCATCATTGCTTCTTTAATCTTTGGTGCCGCTGGTGTTTTAGCTTTTGTATTACGTGATTTAGTTTTAGCTTTTAAAGCCTTAGTCACTCACGAGGAATTTCCTCCGCGTTATGTCGATGAGGACGTAAAGGTTGCCTTAGAGAAGCAAGCTGCAGAGGAGAATAAATAATGGAATTCTTCGTATTCATCGGCTCCTTATTCTTCCTGTTACTTATGGGAATTCCGGTTGCCATCGTTTTAATGTTATGCGCCTTAGTTCTCTTATGGTTCATCGATATGTTCGATCCGCTGCTGTTAGCGCAGCAGATGTTAACCGGCGCTGATTCGTTTATTTTGACTGCCGTACCTTTCTTTATGCTTGCAGGCGAGATCATGAAAGAGGGTGGAATATCCTCACGCTTGATTGCCTTCGGTCAGGTAGTCGTAGGTCGCTTTAATGGTGGTATGGGTTATGTTGCTATCTTAGCTTCCATGCTTTTTGCCGGCTTATCAGGCGCTGCTATTGCTGATGTTGCAGCCTTAGGTGCGGTTTTAATTCCGATGATGGTTAAATGTGGTTATAACAAGCCGCGTTCTACCGGTTTAATCTGTGCTTCAGCTTTGACAGCTCCGATTATTCCGCCGTCAATTCCGCTCATTATTTTAGGTGTAACCGTCAACCTTTCTATCGGCAAACTCTTCATTATGGGTATTGCTCCGGGCGTATGCTTAGGCATTATCCTCATGGTAGTTTGGTACTTTGTGGTTAAGCGTGATGGTTATCATGACCGCGTGGTTATCACCGGTAAGGAAGCGGTTAAGACCTTCTTTGAAGCTATTCCAGCCTTATTACTGCCTATCATCATTATTGTCGGTATCCGCTTTGGTATCTTCACCCCGACTGAAGGTGGTGCTGTAGCTGCAGTTTATGCCTTCGTAGTTGCCACTTGCGTACATCGTGAGCTTAAGATTAAGGATTGCCCTCGCATTTTCTATAATGCTGTAAGAACTTCCGCTATCGTCATGTTCTTAGTAAGCACTGCCTATACTATTGGTTGGCTGATTACCATGGCTCAGGTACCTGATCAGATTGTAGAGCTTTTAAAGGACTTAGTAAGCAATCCGTTCTTATTATTAGTAGTTCTGAACGTGGTTTTCTTAGTCTTAGGTATGGTAATGGATATTACTCCTATCATCCTGATTTTCGCCCCAGTATTCTATCCCTTAGTTAATGCCGCAGGTATCGATCCTTACTACTTTGCCTTACTCATGGTAATTAACCTCTCTATCGGTTTAATTACTCCGCCTATGGGCTCAGTACTGTTCGTTGGTTGCTCAGTATCTAAGCTTCCGATTACCAAGCTGGTAAAGGGTATTTTACCGTTCCTCTTTGCAGAATTAGCTTACTTAGTACTGTGTATTCTCTGCCCGCAGATCATTACCGTACCGGCAGAGTGGATGATGGGTTAGCTTTAAGAATTAAATTTAAACAAACATTTTGGAGACAAATATATGAAAAAGACTTCTTTAATCGCCGCTGCCGTTGCTGGTGTTATGCTGATGGGTGCTTCTGCCTCCGCCATGGCTAAGGATTATGTTATCCGCATCGGTACCTTTGCAGGTCCTGATCATCCGGTAACTATGTCCATTAACTATTTCAAGGAGAATATTGAGCGCGAATCTAAAGGCCAGATTAAGGTTAAGCACTTCCCTAACAATCAGTTAGGCCCTGAGAGTGTAGTAATCGATCAGGTCAAGCGTGGCACCATTCAGATGGCTGTAACCGGCTCGCAGATTAAAAAAGATGAGCCTAATGTAGGTCTTTCTGATGCTCCGTACCTCATTAGTTCTTGGGAGCAGGCTCGTGCTGCCTACGATAAAGAAGGTGTTGCCATCATGTCCGGTAATTATGAAAAGAATACCGGCGTTAAGATTGCAGGCTATTTAGTAAATGGCTTCCGTGTATTGTCTTCAAATCGTCCTATCACTAATTTAGATGAGTTAAAGGGCTTAAAGATCAGAATTCCGGATAACGAGATCCACGTCCATCTGTTCGAGGCTTTAGGTACTAATAACGTTATGATGCCTTTAACTGAGGTTTATAACGCCTTAGAGACTCATATGATTGATGGTCAGGAAAATCCGTATGCCACCATCTTAGCTTCAGGTTTCTATGAGGTTCAGTCCGATATTTTAGAGACCAGACATATGTTCGCTATTGCACCGTTCCTCTTAAATGGCAAGTTCTACAACAAGCTTCCTGATGACTTAAAGCAGTTATTAGATACCTGGATTGAGAAGACTGTCGCTTATAACTGGGAAATTTCTCAGAAGAACGATGAGGATTGTAAGAAAGCTTTACAAGATAAGGGTGTAACCATCCATGAGATGACTCCTGAAATGAAGCAGAAGATCGACGAGAAGATGGGGTCTTTCTACGATTGGTATAAGACCATTATCCCTGATGCTCAGAAGTGGATCGATCATTGTAAGAAAGCTGGTGAAGCTTCATCTAAGTAATTAAATTCATAAATATCATCCAATGTGTTTAAGCCCATCAATTTGATGGGCTTTTTTGTTTTTAAATCCTGCAAGTCGTCAAAAGATCACTCAAGGCCAAGAAACAAGTAGACACTTCTCTTAAAATCCCTGTTTAATCTTTTTTTCTTGTACTTTAATAGGTGTATATGATGTAATTATATACACCTATTAAAGGAGATAAAATGTCAGACCAGAAGGAGTTCCCGGTCAAAGTTCGCCGTGTGGCAGTAACGAACAAAAAGACCGGCGTCA
>USBR01000025.1 GCA_900552905.1 uncultured Succinatimonas sp.
TGTAGTTTTTTGCATTTCTTTATGGAATATTTTTCTACAAAATCTGAGAAAAAAAGCATGGACAAAACCCCAGTAAAATTTACTGGGGTTTTGTCATTTAATGAAGTTTAAAGTTTCTCTTGTACTACCTTAAAGTTATCGCCAGCTTTGACAAAGCTTAAACGATGAGTAAAGCCCTCAGGCGTGTCTTCTTCATGGTGGGAGACAAAGAGCACTGAGGTGTGGCCATTTTTCATAATATAGCTGATAAAGCTCTTTACTAAGGCACGGGCATAACCGTCTAAGCCCTGTAAGGGCTCATCTAAGATAAGTAAGGGCGGATTTTTAACTAAAGCGCGGATAATGAGGAGCAGACGCTGCTGACCGAAGGATAAGGTCTTAAAGGAGCGATGTTCCATCTTATCTAAAGAGGCGATCTTAAGCCAGGTCCTAGCGGCTGTGAGCTCTTCATCTGAGGGTTGATGATACAGGCCTATAGAGTCATAGAAGCCTGAGAGTACGACATTGATAGCCGGAGCGCTGACACGATAATCAAGGTGTAAGGCCCCTGATACTAAGCCATAATATTTCTTAACTTCCCAAATGCTCTCACCAGATCCTCGTTTAAAGCCAAAGACGGTGACATCATTGGCATAGACTAAAGGATTGTCGCCGGTGATTAGCGATAAGAGAGTGGATTTACCAGCACCATTAGGGCCTATGATCTGCCAATGCTCGCCGCGTTTGACCTCAAAATCTAAATTATCTAAGACCTTGCGGTTATATTCCACATTTACCTGTCTAAATTTGACAATGCTGTCATCAGCTAAGGCTTTGAGGGCAAATTTCTTAGGAGTGGGCGGTAAGGTGATATTAGGCAGTTTAGCATTACCTAATAAGGCTAAAGCATCAGGATCTTTTTCGATTTCCTCGCGGCTTGATAATTTGACGATTTTAAGATCCTGAATAATACCCATGGCCGTTAAAGTATCCGGGATTTCGCTAGGACGATTGACGATCAAGATAGTTGGGGTTTGATACTCTGAGTGAATAGTATCGATAAGCTTTAAAAGCTCAGCGCGAGTGGCGATATCTAAAGCATCAAAAGGAGTATCGAAGATAATTAAATTAGGCTTTGAACATAAAGCTTTAGTCAGTAAAACCTTACGGCCTTCACCGCCTGATAATTGACGCACAGGTTTATCTAAAAGCTTCTCTAAATTCATGCCCTTGATGGCTTCTTGTAAAACTTTAGGATCAGATCCAGCAAAGAGCTTATTAGGCGTAATACCATGCGCTTCTTCCTCTGAGGCATTGTCGTTATTGCGCATCTTATAGTCATCTTCTAAAAGCTGCATCTGCTTTTCAAAGGACACTAAAACCGGATGATAGTTTTCAGGCGCGCTCCCGCTCTTTAAGGGCAATTCAGCGTTGAGAGCGCGGGCTAAGGAGGTCTTACCACTGCCATTGCCACCAATGAGGACAATCAGATCTGAGGGCTTAATGGTGAGATTGCCTAAGTTAACCTCTAAATCATCATTGATTCTAAATACGGCGTTTTGCCACACTAAGGTACGTTCAGTCATGGTAATAATCCTTTATCCACAAAGCCTTTTTTTAGGCTTAAGTTTTTTTTCGGGCAATTCTCAAAAGACGGTTTTGGGAGTTGTATTAGCTGGGGCAATTATAGCAAGAAACGCAACATATGATTATGTTTATTGCAAAATTTAAAAGATAACAGGGCGGAGTTGTTGCATATTTTTTGCAAAAAAGATCCATAAAATGAGATCTTTAACCATTAACTTTTTAAAAAATAAACATAATATATGATCAGGGTAGTGACAAATATCTATACCCATATAATTAAAATAAGAAATTAAGGAGTCCGTGATGACTGAAAAGAAAGGAAGATTTGCTGTACTGCTGAAGATTGGCGATAAGCAGCCGGCCTTAGACCGTGCTTCGCAGTATGCTAGATTTGCTCCTGGTATTGAAGTTGTGGCGATACGCGTCATCAATGATTTTTCCGATGACAATCAAGAGCAATTAATGGCTTCTGCTAAGAGCGAATTTGAAAAGCTAGCTAAAACTTGCCCGAGTATTCAGCATCTGTCTTTAAAGGTAATTTTTGACAAGGATGTACCTGGTGCCTTTAATGCCGAATGTGCCTCCGGTGAATATGATTTAGCTATCATCTCCGCTAATAAGCGCAACTCGATTAAAGATCTGTTCATCAATACTATTGACTGCTCAATTATGCGTTGTTGCCCGGTACCTTTATTAGTAGTTAAGGATGCCAATTCTACCGCTACCTTAGGTACTGCTATTTTATTAGCCATCGATTTTGCTGAGGCTAACCATATTGAGGAATTAGACGAGCACCTCTTTCAGTCAGCTAAGGGCTTTGCCGATCATTTCAATGGTGTCGTCCATGTCGCTAACTGCGTCTCACCGCTCAATCGCGGCTTGATGTCAGGCAATACTAGCGTCTCTAAGATCATCACGGCCTCAGGCTCTATCAATCGCCGCGATATTCATCAGGTGGTAGTCGATGAGTTTGCTAAAGCTCATGGTATTCCTTTAGAGAATGTCCATGTTTTAGAAGGTCGTATCGATGAGGAAATCCCGCGTCTGTGCGACAAATTGCAGGCGCGTATGGTCTGCATGGGCACCACTCCTAAGAGCTCCTTCTTCGGTTCTATCGATTCTACCGCTTCAGAGCTGGTTTTAGAGCAGATTAAGGGCGATGTCTATATCGTCAATAGCGAGAGCTTAGATCTTAAAGACTAAGCTTTGAGCAGATAAAAATCCCGATCACAATCAATATGATCGGGATTTTTAATGTAAATTCACTTAGACATTGAAGAGGAACTCAAAGAGATCGCCATCTTTGACTATATAGTCCTTACCCTCAGAGCGAAGCTTACCTGCCTCCTTACAGCCTACCTCACCTTTATATTTGATGAAGTCATCATAAGCTATAGTCTGAGCGCGAATGAAGCCGCGTTCAAAGTCAGAGTGAATGCGACCGGCAGCTTGCGGGGCAGTAGCACCGACTTTAACGGTCCAGGCACGAACTTCCTTAGGGCCGGCGGTGAAGAAGGTCTGCAGACCTAAGAGCTTGTAACCGGCACGAATAACACGGTTTAAGCCCGGCTCAGTGATACCTAAGCTCTCCATAAACTCAGCGCGATCGGCCTCATCCATAGAAGCTAAGTCAGCCTCGATAGAGGCAGAAACCGGTACCACGATGGAATTATCGTTTTTAGCAACCTCACGGACTGCGTCTAAATAAGGATTGTTCTCAAAGCCATCTTCAGCGACGTTAGCGATATACATCATAGGCTTTAAGGTGAGGAAACTGAAATTGCGCATGGCCTCGAGATCGGCTTTAGTAAACTCGACAGCGCGCAACATCTTGCCTTCTTCTAAGGCCGGGCGGCATTTCTCTAAAGCGACAACCTGAGCTAAAGCCTCTTTATCGCCACCGGTGCGGGCACGCTTCTCTAAGCGGGCTAAAGCCTTTTCAACTACCTCTAAGTCAGCTAAAGCAAGCTCAGTATTGATAACCTCAATATCTGCTACCGGATCGACCTTACCGCTGACGTGAATGACGTTTTCATCTTCAAAGCAACGGACTACGTGAGCGATGGCGTCAGTTTCACGGATATTCATTAAAAACTGATTGCCTAAACCCTCACCCTTAGAGGCGCCCTTGACTAAACCGGCGATATCCACAAATTCCATGGCCGTAGGCACGATCTTAGCCGGGTGGACGATAGCAGCGATTTCGTCTAAACGCTGATCTGGTACCGGAACGATACCTGTATTAGGCTCGATGGTGCAGAAGGGGAAGTTCTCAGCTGCAATGCCGGCCTTAGTTAAAGCATTGAAAAGGGTAGATTTGCCGACATTAGGCAAACCGACGATACCACAGTTAAAACCCATTTATTCCTCCAATTATGGTTTGAATCCGTTAATTGCGGCGGTGGCTTTGTCTAAACCGCGGGTAAAGAGCATTTCCAAGGCCGGAATTGCATTTACCATAGCCGCATCGATAAGCTCATGATCGTGGCGATCGGGGCGCCCTAAAACCCAGTTGATGACCTCGTGTGAAGGCGGCTTACCGATACCTAAGCGCAGACGATAGAAATTCTGATTATTGCCTAAGCAGGAAGTAATGCTCTTTAAACCGTTATGGCCAGCTAAACCGCCACCAAACTTTAAGCGCATAGAGCCTGGCAGTAGATCTAAATCGTCATGGACCACTAAGATATTTTCAGGCTTAATTTTATAGAAGGTCGCAAGGGCACTGACAGCGCGGCCACTGTCATTCATATAGGTGGTGGGGAAGAGTAGTCTGACCTCATGATCGGCAATATCACCACGCCCGGCAATACCTAAGAAGTTTTTCTCAGGACGCAGGCTGATTTTATATTTATCTGCAATCATCTCTAAGAAGTCTACACCCACATTATGACGGGTATGCTCATATTGAGAGCCCGGATTGCCAAGGCCCACAATTAAAGAGATTTCAACCGGATTTGCTTTAGGCATGATCTAATAATCTCACGTCTTTAACATCAGCATCGCTTAGGGATGCACATAATTCACTTACACTTTTATTGCAACCGGGGATTAGCAGTGTCGGTGCAATTTCCTTTAGGGGAATGAGCACAAAGGCCCGCTCGCACATACGCGGATGGGGGACATTGAGTTTAGGCTCATCCCTTAATATCAGATCATCGTATAGCAAGATATCGAGATCTAAAGTGCGCGGGCCGTTTTTAAATAAACGCACGCGCTTAAATTCCTGCTCTGTCTGCATTAAAAGATCTAAAAGATCTAATGGCGATAGAGTGGTTTTAATCATGGCCACCGCATTGACAAAATCGTCTTGCTCTTTAAAGCCTACTGGGGCGGTCCTATAAAAAGAGGAGGTCTTAAAAACCTCCACTTGTGGATTTTTTGCAAGATAGCCTAGGGCCTCTTTGAGGGTACTTAGGCTATCGCCTAGGTTTGAGCCTAGGCCAATATATGATAAAGCCATTACGGATCCAAATTCATAGCCGCACGCCAAGCGCGAGCTTTAGCTAAGCGATCATTGACCTCTGCCTTATTTTCACGGCTAAAGCTATCCTGTGCGGGAGTAGTTGCTTTAGCATTGCGCTTATCCTTTTTGCGCTCATCTTTTTTACGCTTAGGCTTATTAGAGCGGGCATCGCGTAAGAGTTTAGCCTGACGGGCGCTTTCTTCATAATAAGGAAGCCAGAAATCGACGTAAAGAGCTAAATTCGGATCAAAGCGTGATCTTAAAACTAAAAAATCATAAGCGGCTCTAAACATAGTGGTCTTAGAGAGCTTTTCAACATGATTTTTATCGGTAAGGTTTAAGAGCATGAATTGATTGAGCCATAAGCTTCTGATGTTTTCAATAAATATCATCGGAATGGCGGTCATAACTGACTGCGTGCTGATGACACGATTGAAGGCCATCGAGGCTAAATCACGTAGGGATTTAGGGCTTACTGAGCATTCATTATAGTGATGTAATTCATACATCAAGCTTTCAAAATGCGTCCATAAGATCACCGCATAGAGGAAATGCGGGGTATTGCGCTTATCGGCATGGAAGCGTTTATCTGAGCTCTTTAAGGCAAAGTCAACAAAGTCGATAAAGGTCTGATTATCTAAGTACTGCTTTAAGCCAGGGAAGAGAATTTCAAAAATATGGAAATCTCTTAAGATAGCAAAGCTCTCAGAGCCGTGACCGGTTAAAAAGAGTTTATTGACTTCCTCAAACATACGCGCATTAGACACCTCACGCAGGCTCTTTGAGAGCTTAGCAATAGGATCTGACGTGCGCTTTGATAGCTTAAAGCCTAATTTTGCGGAAAAACGCAAAGCCCGGATAATGCGGACGGGATCTTCAGCATAACGGGTCTCAGGCTCACCTATGATATCGATGACACCTTGCTGTAAATCATAGAGACCGCCGTGGAAGTCTAAGATAGTCTCATTGTGGCTATCATAATAGATGGCATTGATGGTAAAGTCGCGACGGGAGGCATCTTCATCGATATCTTTGCCATAGACATTGTCGCGAACGAGCATGCCTGAATTCGAGCTGACGCGCAGATTTTGGGTACGCGGATTATTGCTATCACCTCTGAAGGTGGTAACTTCAATGATTTCCTTGCCAAAGACTACATGGACGATCTTAAAACGACGACCGATGATGCGTGAATTATCAAAAACACGGCGGATCTGCTCTGGAGTGGCATTAGTGGAGACGTCAAAATCCTTAGGGGTCTTGCCTACGAGCAAATCACGAATACAGCCGCCGACTAAATAGGCCTTATAATGCGCATTCTGCAAGCGCTCAATTACGGAGAGAGCCTTAGCTGAGATTAAGGAGCGATCAATTCCATGCTGATCTTTAGTTAACACTAATTTTGCGGATCCATGCTTTTTAACTAGAGCCTTATTGCGCGCTAAGAGCTCTTTGAGATCCGGATTTAAGACTGTAATTTTATGCTACCTCAGTATGTAAAACTGACACTTGTCTGTCAAAAAAATTTCTAATAAAGACTATCCATTATAACAAAAGAAAAGCCATTTTTACGTAAGCTTACTATCTAAAGGCTAGGCTCTAAGATAAAGAGTGGGTAAAAATGCTTGTTTTTGCGTATAGGGGTGAAATATCACTTGTTTGATTATAGAAACTCTGTGTAAAGTTTCCTTAAAGTTATGCAGTGTAAATGACGTCAGCGTGCGGTATTTTATTGATATCAAAGCCTAAAGCGGCGTGATAGAGTATCTCCTGAGGCTGCATGTTTTGTTTATAAAAGCTTATATCCTGCTGTAAAAGACGCAGACACAATAAGAGTACCTCACAAGGTGAGCCTAAGCTTAAAGCTGCCTGAGCGTGATTTTGCTTAGAGAATTTTTGCTCGGCATTCATCTTAATTAAGGGCAGGTGCAGATACTTAGGAGGTTTTTTTCTAAGTTCTTTATATAAAAGCTTTTGTATAGGCGTCATCTCAATAAGATCAGAGCCTCTGACAATTTCTGTCATCTCCTCATCGATATCATCGACAACACAGGCAAAATTATATGAGAAGATATGATCAGCGCGTTTGAGGGTAATGTGCTCATCGCTATTGTGCACCTCACACAGGCCTAAAAGTTCATCTTGAAAACAAAAGGTAGCTTTAGTATGACTGTAAAAGCGCACGCTTTTAGCATCAGAGGCCTTAAGAGCATCTAAAAAACACTTACAGCTATGACTTTTTAAGCTCTGACGCGTGCACTTACAGAAATAAGCGCGCTTTAATTCTAAAAGCTCGTCTAAGACTTCTTGATAACGCACAAGACGCTGTGATTGATAGATAACAGGACCGTCAAACTCAAAGCCTAAAAGCTTTAGATCTTCAAGTATGCTTAAGCTTGCCTCTTTAGGGCAACGAGGAGTGTCAAGATCCTCAATGCGCAGGAGGATCTTGCCATGTAGATTGCGAGCGCGCAGATACGCGCCCAATGCAGTACAAATTGAGCCTAGATGAAGCCTACCGCTAGGGGTAGGCGCAAATCTGCCAATATAGGGCATTAGCCCTCTAACTGCTTTTCTTTGATCTCAGCTAAAGCCTTGCAGTCGACGCACAGATCGGCAGTCGGGCGTGCTTCTAAGCGCTTGATACCGATTTCGATACCGCACTGATCGCAATAACCGAATTCGTCACGATCGATCTTAGATAAGGTTTTTTCGATCTTCTTGATGAGCTTGCGCTCACGATCGCGGGCACGTAACTCTAAGGCGAATTCTTCTTCCTGAGAGGCTCTGTCTAAAGGATCAGGGAAGTTGGCAGCTTCGTTCTTCATGTGACCTACGGTTCTGTCAACCTCAGAGCGCAACATGTCTCTCCAAGCGGTTAAGATTTTTCTGAAGTGATCCTTTTGGCGATCATTCATATATTCTTCGCCGGGTTGCTCTTGATAGGGCTCGACACCTGCAATTGCCAAAGGACCCATAGAGGCAAATGTATTCTTATCTTCTGTAGCCATAATGTCCTTCCTTTTTTATATGCGCTTGTTATCTTTTCTACTTAATTTTAGTTAATATATTCCGCCATGCCATAGGCGGCTTGGGGGTATGCTTTAAGCGATAGATTATGCTAGATCTCATTCACTGTTACAAGTAAATGTTTTATTTTTTAGAGCTTATTCAGATTTTTTTTCAATCTTTACCAATCAAGTTCAAATTATTGAAAAATTGTATAAAAGTACTCTGTTATAATTGAGCAAAAATTGATCAATTAAGTAAAAAAAATGTTTTCACGTAAAGACTCAGATAATTCCGTTACCTCCTTTTCTCCTAAAGATGATGAGGAGTATCAGCACAGTTCAGAAAATGCGCCTAAAGAACCGCCACAGCCGCAAAAACCTAAGCGCCCATTGTCAAAGCGCTTATTAAATTGGGCAATCAAGATCTTTGTGACCTTGCTGGTGCTCTTTGGCTTATTGTTTATCTACTTTGATTCTGTAGTTTTATCAAAGTTTGAGGTCGATGATCGCTGGGTCTTACCGGCTGTAGTCTATTCACGCCCCTTAGAGCTCTATCCTGAGCAAAAGCTTTCGTTAGAGCAGATGATCTATGAGCTTAAGCTTTTAAAATATCGTCAGGTCAATAGTCCGCAAAAACCAGGTGAATTTGCCGTCAATAAAAAGAGTGGCCGCATTGTCATTATTAGACGCCCCTTTGCTTTCCCTGAAGGTGAAGAGGCTAAGATTTCCCTCTTAGTACAATTTAACGGCGCCCGTGTGGCCCGTATTCTCAATGCCGATACCCGTCAGGATCTAGGTTATGTGCGTATGGATCCGGTCTTATTAGATCGTATCAATCGTATCGATCCTAAAGAAGATCGCATCTTTATTCAGTTAGATGAGGTACCTGAGGCCTTAGTTAAGACATTAATTGAAATTGAGGATCGCTCCTTCTATTCAAATCCGGGTGTCAATTTCTTTGCTATCTTCCGTGCCTTTGTAAAGAATACGCTTGCAGGTCATGTCGTTGAAGGTGGTTCGACCATTACGCAGCAGTTAGTTAAAAACTATTTCCTCTCAGGAGAGAGAAGTTATGCGCGTAAATTTAAAGAAATGCTCATGGCCATGGTCATGAATCAGCGTTATACCAAAGATCAGATCTTAGAGGCCTATTTAAATGAGATCTATCTAGGTCAAAATGGCAATGCCGGTATCTATGGCTTTGGTCTGGCTTCCTATTTCTATTTTGGTGTACCGGTAGCTGAGCTGTCACAAGAGCAGATTGCGCTCTTAGTCGGTATCATCAAGGGGCCGTCTTTATACGATCCGTGGCGCAATCCTGAATTAGCCTTAGAGCGCCGCAATACGGTTTTAGGCGTTTTGCGCAATCGCGGCTTATTATCAGAGGCGCAATTTGAGCAATATTCAGCGCGTCCTTTAGGCGTAATTAAGCGCGGCTCGATGAATTATTCTAAGACCCCGGCCTTTATGGGTGTATTAAAGCGTGAGATTTCCGAGCGCTTTGGTCAGGATTTCCTCTCAGGTAACGGTATTCGTATCTTTACAAGCTTAGATCCGCAGGCACAGCAGGCGGCAGAAAATGCTGTTAAAGAAGAGCTCGATGCGATTGAAAAGCAGACTGGTCGCAAGGGTTTAGAGGCGGCGATGGTTGTAAGCTCATGGCGCACCGCTGAGGTGGCTGCCGTTGTCGGTAGCCGTACTCCGCAGTATGAGGGCTTCAATCGCGTCGTTGAAGGTCGCCGTCAGGTGGGCTCTTTAATTAAGCCCTTAGTCTATTTAACTGCTTTCCATAATGGTGTGCATTTAGGCACCATGGTCAAAGATAGCCCGATTACAGTAAAACTCGCTACCGGGCAGTTATGGCAACCAAAGAACGATGATAAGAAGTTCCGCGGCCCCATTGCGGTCTATAAGGCTATGGCTCGTTCACTTAACGTTCCTACAGTTAAGATCGGTATGCGTGTAGGTCTAAATCATGTTGCCGAGACTATGAGGGCAGTAGGCATTAAGCAAAAGATTCAGCTCTATCCGTCCATGCTCTTAGGCACGATTGAGCTTACTCCTTATGAGGTCAATTCCTTCTACTGCTCGATGGCCACCGATGGTGTCTATCAAAATCTCACTACCTTAAGAACAGTAGTTAAAAACGGTGAGGTGGTGTATGAGCAGGCAGATGCGCGCGGTAAGCCGACTTTAGATGCACGCGATACCTTCCTCACTTTATATGTGATGACTGAGGCCACCCGCTCAGGTACAGGACGGCGTATTGGACAGATGTTCCCTGATTATAATATCGCCACTAAGACCGGTACTACTAACGATAACCGCGATACTTGGGCTATAGGTATTGATTCAGATGAGGCCGTATCTACTTGGGTTGGTTTTGATGATAATAAGTCAACCGGTCTTTTTGGCTCCTCAGGTGCACTGCGTGTCTATGGCGCTTATTTACAGCGCCGCGGGGTTAATTCCTTAGAGCTTAAGCGTCCTGAAGGTGTGAAGTTTGTAAACTTCGATAAAAATGGCAATATCCTTGGTGATAATTGCCGTGTCAGCGGTATGACTTTATTGCCAGTGCGTATCGATAAGATCCGTTATGTCGATGTAAATTGTGGCGCCCCGGCTGTTGAAGAGGTTAAGGTCTACACTCCTGAGACGGTACCCCATCCGTATTTGCCCTAGACATAGCTAAATCTCAAAATAAAAAACAGGAATTTCTCAATTAAGGAAGTTCCTGTTTTTTTTGAGTGTTCTTTTAAAGCTTCAAGAAAATTTACTTAAAGCCTAATCACTCTTAATTTCATCGCTATTTTTACTCTTAGCAAAGCTTTTAAGCTGGCTGAGATCGGCGATGGTTTCAACTTTTAGATCCGAAGTGGGAATGGTCATGCCGGGGATACTGTTGACAAGGCCAAAGCTTTGATTTTGACTGGCGCTATAACTTACCTTAATGCCAGAGCTTAAATTTAAGCTTTTATCTTCCTTATCCTCACAAGGATCATCAGTGGGGATATAGGACTGATTATTGTCCTTAGGATCATAAGGTCGCTCCATAGAGGCTGCGACAACTTTAGATCTAGAGGCTAAGGCACTCAGCGCGCGTAGGACTTGATCTTGTCGCGGATCACCTGTCGCTTTAATCTCCCGCGGAATAGGCGTAGCTGTGTTTTCAGTAGCTTGTGGGCGCACAGGTGCTTTAGGGGGCGTGGGCATAATGGCAGGATCCGGAAGCTTGCCTGAAGCGGCCATTTGCTGTCGCTCTTTTCTAAATTGCTCTTGAAGTCTTGCAGCTCTTGCGGCTAATTCCTTTAAAGACAGTTTAGAGGCATCAGTCGTGAGTTCTTGAGGACTGTCGTTGAGAGTTTGCGCTAGATGATGTACGGGAGCGGCTACAGCCTCAACTTCTGTTGGCGTATTTTCAGTACTGCCCATAAGTTTGCCGGCTTTGGCAATTGAGGCGGCTTTTGCGATGATAGCGTGAATGCGCTGAGCCGTCTTTTCTGACAGCTCATCTTCATATTGGCGATTTTGGGCATTCTGCGGCTGTCTGAGACTATCTAAATAATTAGAACCTTGAGGAAATTCTTCTAAAGCACGGCGCAGATAATGGGTCATTACCTGAGCTGTAGTGCGCTCAAAACTTGGGGAAATTTTTTGCAATTGGGCCTGTCGCTTGCTTGGCCCTTTATTTTCTTTAAAGTCAGCTTGATTGCTTTCAATAAAGGTTAAAGTGGCCTGCAATAATCTTTCAAGGGCGATCTTCGCTTTGATGCCTAAATTGCCATGAGGGATGGTAAAGAGTTGCGCGGATAAATCACGTTCTAAGCCTGCGCCTAGAAGTTTGACATTAGTGAGATTTAATAAAAGCTCACAAAAAAAACGTAAGAGCGCTTGTCCGCTAGCGCTATGGTAAGTGAGAGCTAAAGGGAGAGCTTTCAGTCTTTTTAAGAGCTCTTCTTTGGCATCTTTAGCACAGATTAAATGCTTAGCTGAGGACAGATCCTGCGCGACTTTATCTTGTAAATTAGCATCACGCTCAATGAGGGTTAAAGCTAGGCGCAAGAGGGCTTCAGCGTTACTGACGGGGGATTCTTCTTTTTCTAAAGAAGCTACAGCTTTAAGCTTTAGGCACAAAAGATCTAAGCTTATCTGCAGGCTTTTATTTAAAAGCGCTCTATTAGCTACAAGATAGCCTATAAATTTTTCCGTCTGCATTTTATTGACGCTATGTTCAAGCTTAGAGTTATTTACTGATACTTCTTTATTTAAGGTCTTGATATCAGTACTGATATTATCCATAGTAACTTTTTTACTTAAATTTCTAAATGATTATGTATCATAGCAAAAAACCGGCATTTCTGCCCTGAGGTAATGTCTAAAAGCGCGAAATCAGCCTTAAAAATCAAAGCTAAATTAGTCTTTTAGCGCTTAGCCCTTAAGTCACGCTTGAAGATTGTGTATAATTATAAGACACATGTGAGGTTTTTTATGAAAGCTATTAAAGTACTTGTTGCCGCAATTTTAATGGCAGGCCTGTCAACTCAGGCTATGGCCGCCCATTCCACCTATAATCCTATGGCTCCGCGTCAAATTTCCGTAGCCGCCTCCGAAAAGAGTTATTCCTATGGTTTAACTGTGCTTCCGGGAAATTCCATCGATTCTGTCGATCCTTTTTTCCGTTATGTCGGTTGGTATCCTAACTATGAGGTTTTAGATCGCTATATTCTGCGTCCTGTCGCTCATGGTTATGCCGCTTTACCGCAAGTAGTACAAACTGGTGTGGGTAATTTCTTCCAAAACATCAGTGATATTAACAATAGCGTCAACCATATTTTTGTCGGTGATCTAGCCTCATCTGGTGTGTCTTTCTCGCGTTTAGCTATCAATAGCACTATCGGTATTGCCGGCTTTATCGATGTGGCCTCCTCGATGGATCTTGATTATCGAGAGATGAAGATGGACACCGTCTTTGGTAAGGCTGGTATGGATGCTGGTATGTATATGATGGTGCCGATTTTAGGCCCGTATACTGAGCGTAGCGCTCATGCCGATGCTATCGACAGCTGGCCTTATATGGTCGTGGGCAATCCTTGGATCAGTGCCGCTTTATGGACAGTTGAGACTGTACACAATCGCGCGATGTTGATCCCGCAAGAGGGTGCAGTTGACAATGCTATCGATCCTTATGCCGCTACTCGTCAGATTTTCCTCATGTATAGCGAAGGCAAGGTCAATCCTAATGCCGCTATGCAAAATGAGCCAAGCGATGAGAATGTTGAGTCCTATTTAGACGAAATCGATGAGCTTTAAGATTATGAGTCAACACAAGTTAGAGGCATTACGCTCTCAGATCGATAAGCTCGATGAAGAGATAGTTTTAAAGCTTAAAGAGCGCCGTGAGCTCGTATCTAAGGCTAGTGATGTAAAAAATACCTTAGGGGCGGCGGCCTATTCGGCAAATCGCGAAGAGGCCATCATCGCGCATGTGGAAGATTATGCTCAGGAATTAGCTTTGCCTGAGGGTTTAGCCTCCGATCTCTGGCGCCGAATTTTGCGTGAATCCTATAAAGGTAATGGCATCGGTACTTTTGCTAAAACCCTAGAGGGGGATGGCGAGATCGTCATTGTCGGTGGTAACGGTGGCATGGGCCGTATTTTCCGCCAGTATTTTGAAAACTCCGGTTATGTCGTGCATACCTTTGGTCATCGCGGCTGGGATAAGGCTCCTGAGTATTTAAAAAAGGCTAAGGTTGTCATTGTTACTGTCCCTATCGATATTACTATCGATGTCATCAAGCAATTGTCACCGCTGTTGCGTGAGGATATGATCCTCTGCGATTTCACCTCGGTCAAAGATCCTATAGTCAAGGCCATGATGGCCCATCATCAGGGCCCGGTTTTAGGTCTGCACCCGATGTTTGGCCCGGATATTAAGAGCTTAGTTAAACAGGTGATAGTCACCGTGCCTGAGCGCGGTGAAGAGCAAAGCCGCTTCTTAGTGGAGCAGTTTAAGCTCTGGGGAGCGCGCATTGTGAAGTGCAAGTCTTCAGAGCATGATAAGGCTATGAGCATTATTCAGGCTTTGCGTCACTTTACCACCTATGCCTACGGTACCTTCTTAGCTAATTTAGAGCCGAATTTACAGCAGATTTTACAGCTAAGTTCACCTATCTATCGCTTAGAGCTGATGATGGTGGGCCGTCTGTTTGCGCAAGATCCGCGTCTCTATGCCGATATCATTATGTCCTCACAGCAAAATTATGAGCTCATTTCCGCTTATGTTGAAAGTTTGAAACCTGAATTAGAGCTAGTGGCAGCTAAAGACGCTGAGGAATTTACCCATCGCTTCTTAAAGGCTCGGGAGTTCTTTGGTGATTATGCTGGTCTTTTTTTAAAAGACAGTGGCGCGCTTTTAGCTAAGCTTCAGGATGAAAAACTCAACTTTTAAAAAAGGTATGTATTTATGCGTAAATTAAAAATCGGGGCTGTCATAGCCCTGATTATTTTTGCTCTGGCTTTAATTGTGTCAGTGGTAGGTTTATATGTGGTAGGCCATCTTTTTGATAGCCATTTTAATAACGCCCTTAAGCGTATTGAGCAAAAAGTTCCGCATCTGATGCTCTCAGGCACTATCGATAATTCTAGCCTCACTAAGAGATCAGGAAAAATTTATTTTAAGTATCAGCTTCCTGAAAAATTGCCGTTTAAAACGCATCTTTTAGAGGGAGCTTGTGATTATGAATTAAATTTAGGTCTATGGCGTGCTAGCTTTGATGTCCAAAAAAATCCTGATGTCGGCAATCTTGATAGTGTCTTGCAAGAATTCAATTTAGAGCCTATCAATTATCACGGTAGAGCTGAGGCTTCCTTATGGACTTTAAATGCTGAAGCTGCTTTTAAATTAGATTCTTTTAAATTCCCGCTTAGTGATGGCATGTGTCATATAGGTGAAAATTCTGTCTATATGCAGCTTTTATCAAAAAACAGTGTCCGTACTGAATTTGCCTCAGGCGGTATCGCGTGTAGATCTAATATCGATTATAATCAGGCCCCGGCTTATGATTTACTCCTGCAGGGCTTATCGGTTAAAGCACGTCCTGTTTATGCAAACGGTAAGCTTAATCTAGATGGGGTCAATTTAGGTTTAAAAAATCTTCAAGCTGAAGCTTCAACTCTATATTTAATCGGTTTCCCGCCTACAGAGAAAGTCAACGACCCTTCTGTACGTGAAGGCTTTGCGCTCAATCAGGGAGCTTTAAATATCACAGTTGATGATGCTGATGCTAACTCTCGTCGATCTTTGCGTGTTGATGGTACAGGTAATTTAGCTTTTGCCTTTCCGGTAGTGCACGATAATGTTAGAGAGACTATGTATGAGATGAAAAATCTCAACTTTGATATTGAGCTTGGCCGCGCTGATTTTATTTCACTTATAAAGCGCTTGTTAAAGGGTAAGACCCCGATGGCTGAGGTTTATGCCTATCTTGATCCTAAGCTCAACTTTAAGCTCAATAACTTTGGTTATGAGCATCAAGGTGAGAGCTTGAAAGGTGAGGGTGTAGTTACAGCTGAGATTGAAGATCAGAAGCTTAATACCTCAAAGCTTCAGGCCCGCTTTGAAGGCCAAGCTGGTAAAAAAATGGTCGAAGCTTTCTCTTCAGGCGATTATGCTAATGCCTTACAGCAGCAGGTAGAGCGCGGGGCTGTCGATTTTGACGGTGCTAATTATCACACCGTCATCGCCTTTAAAGATGGTCAGCTTACCCTAAATGGAATTGCGCCTACGAGCAGCCACGAGGTAGAAGCGGACGCGGTTGGGGAAGAAGCACAGTAATAAGGCTAAGCCTAAAACTGCAAGAACTAAACTTGCAATTAAACCGCTTTGAGCGCTGAAATTAAGTCGCTGTGCCACTCTGACAAGGCTTGGTACAGCGATAAATAAGAGACTTATAAGTAAGACGGTCAGATAGCGGATCTGTACGGCATTAGGTGAATTTACCCGTAAAAGCTTTTTGTCGATACTGATATGACGACCGTTTTGCATCTTATAGCGCTCACCATCAACCATTGCGGCTAATCCCGTAGCGACATAGCGCTTTTTTTGACTAAATTTATGCTGATGTACTGTAAGCTTATAATCTAAGATGGCATTAGCATAATGCTCAGAGACCATCTGTTTCAGTGCTCTAATAGCACTCTCCTCATCCGGGCCTTCGCCTACAAAAACATAATCTGACTTATATTCAACAGTTCGATGCTCAGGCACAGCTAAGGTGCTTGAAAGTGCGACTAAATCTTCTTGCATAATCTTTCCTTAGGTTATTTATTCAATTATAGCCATCACCATGAGCTGAATTCAAATAAGCTTTTGAAGCTTTTAGATTACAGATCTGCAAAGACTGTACAGAAAAAACTTATCTATCTTGAAAATTTTGAGGGTAGTTCACACAATATTAATATCGCTGTTAATGGAGTTTTTTATGAATCGCATCCTACTCTTTGCTGCCATGCAAATTGGCATTTTAATCGTCGTGAGCATTGTAGGCTCAGTTTTGCTCGCGATCTTTAATATTCAGATTTCATCTGCGTCCTATATAGGCCTATTAGCCTTCTGCGCTATCTATGGCTTTGTGGGTTCCTTCATTTCCTTATTCATGTCAAAGCGCATGTGTAAGATGGCTTATGGCGTACAGACTATCAGCTCTCCACGTACTAGCCGGGAACTATTCTTAGTCAATACTATAGCTGAATTAAGTCAAAAGGCTAATTTAGCTATGCCTGAGGTCGGTATTTATCAAAGCCCCGATCCTAATGCCTTTGCCACGGGTGCAAGTCGTGATAATGCGCTTGTTGCGGTGTCTAGCGGTTTATTAGACAGTATGACTGAGGATGAGGTGCGCGGGGTTTTAGGCCATGAGATCTCTCATATTCAAAACGGCGATATGGTGACTATGAGCTTATTGCAGGGTGTATTGAATACCTTTGTGTATTTCTTCTCCTATATCATCTCTCAGATCGCTATTCAGGCATTAAATAGAAATAGCGATGATGAAGAATCTGGCGCTTCTTTCTCTGATTTCATGCTCTTTCATCTGATAAATAGCATTCTGCAGGTGGTCTTTGGCATTATCTCCACCATGATCTTAATGTGGTTCTCCCGTCAGCGTGAATTCCGTGCTGATGCAGGATCGGCAAATATTGCAGGACGACAGTGCATGATTCGCGCTTTAGAGGCCCTACAGCGCAATGTACAACCGGCCCCTAATCAAAAGGCTTCCATGCAGGCTCTCTGCATCAATGGTGCAAGCTTAGGAGAGCTCTTCTCCTCTCACCCGCCGCTTACACAGCGTATTGCCGCTTTAAAACAGCTTTAATAATATATCCTAGTAAGTTGTTTACACTTACTAGGATCACTCCGCTATATATCCCTTCAAAGCCTCAGCTTGTACAGATCCATGAGTTCGGTCTCACCGTCCTTTATTCTCATGTATTAAAGTCAATTAAGCACAGTTGTATAGAGCATAGAGCTTTCTGTGGGGGGTAAAGTGGGATAGGTCTAAGGTTTAATTGAAGATAGCTTAAAGTCTTTAAAGCGAGGGGGCAGAGGCGTGAAAGCTAAATGAGCTTTTGATCTTTTTAGCTTTGCTTGTGTTTTTTATGAAGAGTGAGGCTTAGAGGATTAAGTGCATCTGAAATTAAAGGGTTCTTCCGTATTGGTGTTGGAATCCTCTGATGAGTAGTAACATAATTTAACAT
>USBR01000026.1 GCA_900552905.1 uncultured Succinatimonas sp.
GGCTCTAACGTGTTCTACTTTCAATTATTTACCCATAGATATACACGAAGAGCCAAAAAAAATAAAAAAATTTTTCGTAAAAAAATTTAAGTACTGATTTTTATAGTATTTTTGCACCCCTGCGGCGCAAAGTTTTAAATATATATTCCCACCCCCGAGTTTTTGCCTTAAAAACAGAAAAAAATTGCAAAAGGTTATTGCAGAACTTATGCAATGATATAAAATGCAGACGTAAAAATGTGATCGAAAGCGCTTGCGGAGGCATAATGAGAGGTTTTACAGCCTTAGTATTTTTTGGCTGTCTGAGTATATTTCAGGCATATGCAACAGAATCTAAAGCTGTAGGCTGTATCGATGTTTTCTACAATAATGCTAACGATCCTTTCGTTTCAAGTTTTGACGACAGTCTTAAAGCTCAAAGTTTGCGTTATGGCAAAAAAGTCCGCAGTTTCGATGCGCAGGGCCATGAAGAGCTACAGATGCAGCAGTATTTATCCGTAAGTAGTGATAAGTGCATGAAGATTGTCTCCCTAGCTAATTCTATCTATTCTCAGCCTTTAGTCAGTCGTGCCCGCGAACAGGGACAGACTATTGTCTTCTTTAATGGTAAGCCCGATGCTGAGGCTATGGTCAGTTATGACAGGGTCTGGTATGTCGGTTCAAATCCTATGGAGATTGGTGAATCTCAGGGCAAGATGGTCGCTGAATATATATCCGCACATCCCGATTATGATCGCAATCATAATGATCGCCTCGATATTATTTTGCTTAAAGGTCCCTTTAACGATTATGCCACCGAGTTTAGATCGCAAAGAGTAATCGAAGAGCTTCGTCAGGCGCAGATTAAATATGAGCGCGTCGCTACTATCAGTGCCGATTGGTCTTTTGAAAGTGCTTATGAGCAGATGCAGTCTTATATTCAAAAAAATGGCTTAGATAATGTCGATGTCATTATTTCTAATAATGATTCCATGGCTCTAGGAGCACTGCAGGCTCTGCAGATGAATGGCTATAATCTAGGTCGCGGTTATAAAAAGATCCCCATCTTTGGTGTAGATTCCATCCCTGAGGCTTTATCTGCCGTACATAAGGGCTTATTAGAGGGTACGGTCAGCCACGATTATCGCACTATGGCTAGGATCTGCCTTGAAATCGGTCAGGATAATGAAGTTAAGCCTGATACTATTTCAAAAATCTTTAAATTTCCCATCCATGATAATTACATCATGGTCCCGAGCAATCCAAATTTTGGTTACGCACAGCGCTAATAGCACCATTTTAGATATTTTATATGAATATAGAAAAAGGTAATTGCATTTTTATATTTTATAAGTTAGCATATGCTAACACGAGTTACCTAAGACTAACTATCTTCGGCAAGCAAAACTCGTTTGCATGTGTTCTTAAAAGGTGGTGGTACACCTTGTTTGGCGATCATTAAAATTTGATCGCCAATTTTTTTAACTTAATTGTGTAAATTCAAGCCTTTATAAACTAAAAAACGACTTTTGATCCATAATGCTTTCAAAAATTCTTATTTATATAAAAAAAGCTTAAAGGGCAAAGGGAGCTTCAAGTAATTTTAAATGGAGATTTTGGGGAGTTAAATTTAAGCTTTTAAATAGTCTTTATTATGCTTTTAGATTATATAAAGAAGATTAGATTTAACTTATTTTAGTTAAAGTTAGAGGCGCAAAGCTTAAAGGGAGATTAGCGGGAGTATTAGGCAATAAAAAACCCCGCTAGAGAGCAGGGCTTTTTCAATAAGAGCTTTTAGGTCTTATTGCATGTTCTTAATTAAGGCAGCTAAGGTGCTCTTATGACGGGCAGCCTTATTCTTGTGGATTAAACCCTTGCCAGCAGAACGGTCTAAAATAGACTCAGCCTGGACGAAAGCTAACTTAGCAGCTTCCTTATCGCCAGTGGCAACGATCTTAACAACTTTCTTAACTAAAGTGCGCATCTTGGAACGTGCAGCTACATTACGCTGACGTGCCTTCTCGGAAATAACAACGCGCTTCTTTGCAGACTTAATATTAGGCACAGATAGCTCCTGAAAACTAAAAATATTGCCACATTCCATAACCGGTGGCACTTGAGGCCAGTATTCTATCAGGATTTTTATCTAAATTAAAGTAAAATTTTCGTTATATTTTTGATTTACTGTTTAAAGAAAGTTAAATGCCCCATAAAAGCTCTAATTCTAGTCCCCAGGCAATTATTTATGCCGCCAAAGGGGTTGTCGTTTAGGTATTTATGCAACCTCTGCTCCAAATAATATATAATAAACGTTTATATCTGAGTTAAATCGAGCAGTATTTTGTTAATCGAGGGATTTTTTTAACCATGCGTCTTATCCGTTGCCTCTCTGACTTTAAAGGCACCCCGAAGGGAGTAGCCCTGGCAATTGGCAATTTTGACGGTTTACACCGTGGACATCAGGCTGTGATTGCCACTATGCAGGCAAAAGCTCGCACCTTAGGTCTTATGAGTGCCGTCATGATCTTTGAGCCGCAGCCTTTGGAATTTTTCTCTCGTAATATTCCTGCGCGTTTATATTCTCTGCGCGATAAGCTTATCGCCTTAGATAGAGTTGGTGTAGATCTGGTTTTTTGCATGCGCTTTAACCGTGATTTTGCCTCCATGAGTGCAGAGGAATATGTCAACGATCTGCTGTATCAAAAGCTTCAGGTCAGAAGTGTCACCGTGGGCACTTTGTTTAATTTTGGCAAGGGTGGTAAGGCTGATATCGATGATCTCAAAGCTCTAGGGGCCCCCTTAGGCATGGAGGCATCGGCAATTGCTGGTGTTAACCTCAATGGTCAGAGAATCTCTAGTACCCTTATCCGTCAGTATTTAGAGGAAGGTAAGTTAAAGCTTGCCGCCACCGCCTTAGGCCGTCCTTACTCTATCTCAGGTAAGGTTGTTCACGGCAATGAAATCGGAAGAACTCTTGGTTTCCCCACTGCCAATATCAATATTAACCGTCGTGTAAGTCCACTTTTAGGTGTTTATGCCGTTAAAGTCCGCTTAGATGATGGTCAAATCTATCGCGGTATTGCCAATGTCGGTTATCGTCCCACCATTGGTAAAAATCAAAAGCAGAGTATTTTAGAGGTCAATCTCTTTGACTTTAAGGGCGATCTCTATGGTCGTACTCTCTATGTCTATTTCCTGCAAAAACTTCGTCAGGAAATAAAGTTTTCAGATCTTGGGCAGTTAGCAGAACAGCTTGCCTGCGATCGCCAGCAAGCCTATGAGGCTTTTAAACAATCAAAATTTGATACAAGTGATGTTTGTAGGTAAAAAATGGCTGATTATAAAAGTACTTTAAATCTTCCGAACACTGCCTTCCCGATGCGCGGTAATTTAGCGCAGTGTGAACCGCAAATGTTAGCAGACTGGGAAAAGCGTGATCTTTACAAGAAAATCCGCGAGTCTCGTGCCGGTGCTAATATGTTTATTCTGCACGACGGTCCTCCTTATGCTAACGGCAATATTCATATCGGCCACTCCATTAACAAGGTTTTAAAGGACATCATTATCAAGTCTAAGACCATCTCAGGTTTTGACTCTCCCTATATCCCCGGCTGGGACTGCCATGGTCTGCCGATTGAAGTTAAGGTTGAAAGTCTTGTTGGAAAGCCTGGAGCTAAGATCGATGCTGCCGCCTTCCGTCAGGAATGCCGCAAATATGCTCAAAGCCAAGTTGATGCTCAGCGTCGCGACTTTAAGCGCTTAGGCGTTATCGGTGATTGGGATCACCCGTACTTAACCATGAATTACAAGACTGAGGCTGATACCTTAAGAGCCTTAGGTAAGGTAATTGCCAATGGTCACTTTGTCCGTGGCTTAAAGCCGGTTTATTGGTGCATGGACTGTCAGTCTGCTTTAGCTGAGGCTGAGGTTGAGTACGCTGATGTAACCTCTGATTCCATCTATGTCCGCTTCAATGCTGTCGATGAGCAGGCCATCTGCGATATCTTCAATGCTCACGAAGGCGAGGGTCCTTTAAGCTGTGTAATTTGGACCACGACTCCATGGACCTTACCTGCTAACCGCGCTATCTGCTTAAACGAGCAGTTAAAGTATTCCTTAGTACAAGTTGAGACCGCTCAGGGTCTCGAGCGCTTCATCTTAGCCTCCGATCTCGTTGAGACTGTCATGAAGGAGTTTGAGATTGAGAACTACAATATCTTAGGTGAGGATGTCTCCGGTAAAGCTTTAGAGTTACAGCGCTTTAAGCATCCGTTCTTAGATATTACCGTTCCGGCTATTCTCGGAGCTCACGTTACCTTAGAGGCTGGTACCGGTTGCGTTCACACCGCCGGTGGTCACGGTCTTGACGATTATAATGTCTCTGTTAAGTATGGCATTGAGATCTACAATCCGGTAGGCCCTGATGGTTGCTTTAAGTCTGACTGTGAATTCTTCGCCGGCTTAAATGTCTTAAAGGCCAACCCGGCTGTATTAGAGGTTTTAAAAGAGCGCCATGCTTTAGTTAAGTATAAGAAGATCACTCACAGCTATCCGCACTGCTGGCGTCACAAGACTCCGGTAATCTTCCGCGCTACTGCACAGTGGTTCATCTCTATGGAAGCTCGTGGTTTACGTACTCGCGCTTTAGAGGAGATTAAGCAAGTTCGTTGGATTCCTGAGTGGGGTCAGAACCGTATTGAGGCCATGGTTAAGCAGCGTACTGACTGGTGTATTTCCCGTCAGCGTACTTGGGGTATGCCGTGTGCAGTTCTCATCAATAACGAGACTAATGAAATCCATCCTAATACTCCTGAGATCATCGAGAAGGTGGCTTTAGAGGTCGAGAAGAAGGGTATTCAGGCTTGGTGGGATCTTAAAGTTGAGGATCTCATCGGTGCTGAGGAAGCCGCTCACTATCACAAGGATCCCAATACCTTAGACGTATGGTTTGACTCTGGTTCAACTCACTGCTCTGTAGTTGATGAGCGTCCTGAATTCAATCACCACAGCGCCGATCTTTACCTTGAAGGTTCCGATCAGCACCGCGGCTGGTTCATGTCTTCCTTAATGTTAGCTGTTGCGACTAAGAATAAGGCTCCGTACCGTCAGGTCTTAACTCATGGCTTTACCGTTGATGGTCAGGGCCGCAAGATGTCTAAGTCCTTAGGCAACGTTATCGCTCCTCAGGAAGTCATCGATAAATTAGGTGCCGACGTTTTACGTTTATGGATTGCCTCTAATGACTACACTGGTGATATGGCCGTCTCTCATGAGATCTTCAAGCGCTCTTCTGACGCCTATCGTCGTGTCCGCAATACCATTCGCTTCCTCTTAGCTAATCTCAATGGCTTTGATCCTAAGTGCGATCAGGTCAAGTTTGAGGATATGGTGGAGTTAGATAAGTGGGCTGTTTCCTTAACTGCTAATACACAGAAGGAAATTCTGAAGCATTATGAGGATTATGACTTCCATATGGTAGTGCAGACTCTGATGCACTTCTGCTCTATTCAGTTAGGTTCCTTCTACTTAGACATTATTAAAGATCGTCAGTACACCGCTAAGGATACTTCTACTGCGCGTCGCTCCTGCCAGACTGCCCTCTACAAGATCTGTGAGGCACTCTTACGCTGGATTGCCCCGATCCTCTCCTTCACCGCTCAAGAGGCTTGGGAGAGTATGCCAGGTGAGCGTGAGGAATTTGTCTTCACCTCTAAGTGGTATGAGGATCTGCAGACTTTAGATGAGAACTCTAAGTTCAATAGCGCCTTCTGGGAGCGCATCTTAGCCTTCCGTAACGAGGCTAATCGCGCCATTGAGACTGCCCGTAACAATCAGGTTATCGGTGGTAGCTTAGAGGCTGAGCTCTCTATCTATGCTAAGGATGATTTAGCTTCTGACTTAAAGCAGTTAGGTGATGAATTACGCTTCGTGCTCATTACCTCTCGTGCCGATGTCCTCGAGGGTGAGGCTCCTGAGGGTGCTTTCGTTTCTGAGAGCTTAGGCTGTGCCTTCACTGTTAAGAAGTCTAATGCTCACAAGTGCGAGCGCTGCTGGCACTATGAGGCTGATGTTGACAGCGATCCGGAGTATCCGGGCTTATGCAAGCGCTGTGTTGAGAATATCAAGACCTCAGGTGAAAAGCGTCACTTTGCATAATGGCTAAAGTAATTAAAGCAAATGGCAGGCTGTTTTTAATCATCAGCCTGCTGTGGGTGATACTCGATCAATTCACTAAGTATTTAGTGGTTAAGGAGATTGATTATTATTCTTCTGGTATCGAGATCACGCCTTTTTTCAATATCGTCCACGTCTACAATAAAGGCGCCGCTTTCAGCTTTTTAGCCTCAATGGGCGGCTGGCAACGCTGGTTTTTTGTAGGTGTGGCCGTGATTATTACTTTAGTCTTACTGGTATTACTATTAAAAACGCCTAAGAGTAAGCCGTGGACTTGCTTGGCTATCAGCCTCATTATCGGTGGTGCTGTAGGCAATCTTATCGACCGTGTGGTCTTAGGTCATGTAGTCGATTTTCTCTTGTTCTATATCAAAACTGATTCAGGTATATGGGCCTATCCGGCTTTTAATGTCGCTGATATCGGTGTTTGTGTCGGGGCGGCTTTATTAGTGATCATCAGTATCTTTGGAAAGGACGAGAAGGAGCAATAATGAGCTTTAAAATCCTCCTAGCTAGCGCCCGTGGTATGTGTGCTGGTGTTTATCGCGCCATCAATACTGTCGAAAGAGCCTTAGATAAATACGGCAAGGAGCGCGTTTATGTCCTCCATGAGGTGGTACATAATGCCCATGTCGTTGCTGATTTAAGAACTCTCGGTGCTCACTTTGTCGAAGATCTTAAAGATGTGCCTGCAAATTCAGTTTTAATCTTCTCAGCTCATGGGGTGAGTGTAGAGACTGAAGAGCAAGCTCGTGCTTTAGGTTTTACCATTATCGATGCTACCTGTCCCGTAGTTACTGGCATTCATCGCAAGATGAATTTAGCCTCAAAGCGCGGACAGGAAGCGGTGGTAATTGGACATCCGGGACATCAGGAAGTTATCGGTACTATCGGTCAGTATTTAGGCGATAAAGCTAAAGTCCACGTGATCTTAAGCGTTGAGGATGTTGAAAAGCTCGCTATTGATGGTGACAATGCCTTCTTTGCTACACAGACGACCTTATCTGTAGATGAAACGCGTCGTACTGTAGCGGCGCTTAAGGCTAAATACCCCAATATTCAAGGTCCGCGTTCTGATGATACTTGTAACGCCACACAAGAGCGTCAAAATGCAGTGCGTGAATTAGCGCAAATGTGCGATTTAGTCATTATTGCCGGATCTGCTAATTCTTCAAATTCAAACCGTCTGCGAGAGGTTGCTGAAAGTGAACATACCAAAGCTTATCTTATCGATGACAGTACACAATTTGATGAGAAATGGTTAGAGGGGGTTGAGCGTGTAGGTCTTACCGCAGGTGCCTCTGCTCCTGAGTATGTAATTGACGATATTGTCGCTTATCTTAAAGCTCATGGCGCGAGTTCTTGTGAAACTGTCGGCGCTCAAGCTCACGATCGCGTCTTTCCCTTACCTAAAGAAATTTAAGTGCTAAAGATCAGGAGCGATCCTGATCTTATCCTTATTTACCCACCGCTTTTTAAAATCTTTCCCACTAAATACCCACAGTTTTTCCACAAGAATTACTATAGCTTGCCCAAATTTTGCGCAAAAAAATAAAATCATGATTTCAGTCACAATCCTGATAATATTGAAAAATCACATTTAAATTTATCAAGGAGCTGTTTGTGAGCGATTCTTTTGAAACTTTAAGCCTGCATGCAGGTTATACCCCTGAAAATGGTGGTCCGCGTGTTTTACCTATCTGTCAGAGTACCACCTTTAGATATGAGTCTACTCAGGCCATTGCTGACCTTTTTGATCTCAAAGCTCCGGGCTTTTTCTATACTCGTTTAGCTAACCCGACCGTTGATGCTGTTGAAAAGAAGATTGCTGCCTTAGAGGGTGGTGTCGGTGCAATGTGCACCTCTTCAGGTCAGGCTGCAACTTTAACTGCTATTTTAACCATCGCTAAAGCTGGCGATCATATTGTCTGCAGCTCTAGTGTTTATGGTGGTACTTTCAATCTCATGGCTGTTACTTTCAAGCGCATGGGTATTGAGGTAACCTTTGTCGATCAGAATGCCTCTAATGAAGAGATTTCTAAGGCTTTTAAGGACAATACTAAGGCTTTCTTCGGTGAGACTATCGCTAACCCTGCACTTACCGTTTTAGACATTAGCCGTATGGCTGAGATTGCTCACGCTCATCATGTACCGTTAATTGTCGACAATACCTTTGCCACCCCTTATCTGTGCCGTCCTTTTGATTTTGGAGCCGATATTGTTATTCATTCCACCACTAAGTATATGGATGGTCATGCCGTTCAGGTCGGTGGTGTAGTTGTCGATAGCGGTAAGTTTGATTGGGCCGCTTCTGGTAAGTTCCCTGAGTTTGTAACCCCAGATGATTCTTATCATGGCTTAGTCTATAGCGAGACCTTTGGCAATCAGGCTTTTATCGTCAAAGCTCGTGTGCAGATCATGCGTGATTTAGGTTTATGCCAGAGTGCTCAGGGTGCTTTCTACATTAACTTAGGTTTAGAGACCTTAGCTTTACGTATGCGCCGTCACAGCGCTAATGCTTTAGCTGTAGCTAAGCATTTAGCTAAGCATCCTAAGGTTTCTCATGTTATCTATGCTGGTTTAGAGGATTCTCCTTATCATGCTTTAGCTCAGAAGTATCTGCGCGAGGGTTTATGCTCAGGTGTTTTATCCTTAGAGCTTAAGGGTGGTCGTGCCGCAGGTGCAGCCCTCATCGATCATGTCAAGTTAGCCTCCCCTGAGGTCCATGTCGCTGATATTCGTACCTGCCTCTTACACCCAGCTAGCGCCACTCACAGACAGCTTAGCGATGAGCAATTAGTCGCCTGCGGTATTACTCCAGGTCTTGTCAGACTGTCTGTAGGTTTAGAGAACTTAGAGGACATTATCGCTGATTTAGATGAAGCCTTAGAGCACGTCTAAGACTTTCTCAAAGCAGGGGTGTCAAATCCCTGCTTATTATTTAGGCTTTGATTATAGATAGAGAAATTGTCGATATTTTCATAGCCTAAAAGCTTATCTTCATGATGGGTATAGGCAAAGTTTAGGGTAAAACCCAGAGCTAAGGCCAAAAATACCGACCAAAAAATCCTGCCAAAATTTATCTTCGCTTTAACTTTATTTTTATAGTTATACATAATTGTCACCTCAGCTTGATCCTAAAGTTTAAAACTTATGAGAAAATTAGGACAGCAGATACTTTATGTGAAAAAGTGTAGGTAAAAAAATCTTGTGCTGAACTTAGGGGACTTTAAGATTTAAGGCTAAAGAGAGGCAGTTAACTAGTTTTTAGTGTAAGCATCTAAACCAATAGGCTGTTTTCGCTTAAGATTTTAAAGAACCATAAACAACAATCTAAGAGGAACGACCATGGAGATTGTTATAGATAATTTTGAAAAGTCTTTCACTGATTTTTTCTTTAAAGGCTTTAAAGCAAGTCATATCTTTATTGGTAAAAAGAAAAAAGAATTCTTTGTCGATATCGAGTCTCAGAATGAAGTGCCTGAGTGTCCTTATTGTCATGGACATGAGACGGTAGTACATGAATATAGAGAAAAATCCATTGAAGATGCCTTTATTTTAAACTTTAAGCTCTATCTTTATATTAGCTATAGAACCTTTAAGTGTAAGCACTGTGATATATACGCAACAGAGCAAGGGGAATTTATTGCTGAGAAAGTCAGAAAAACTAAGAGATTTACAGAGATGATACTTAAAGATTTAGAAGAGTCTGAATCTATTAAGGATACTGCTAATAGATTAGGTGTGAGTTGGGATATCTGTAAGCGCATTTATCAGCATAGTTTACAAAAAAAGCCTGTCGCTTAGAGGTGACAGGCTTAGTCTAGCTGTTAGTTTTTAGAGGTTCTTCATCTGCTCTAACTGAGCTTGAACCTTAGCTAACTGAGTCTTATTGAGCTCTAACTGAGCACGGGCTCCCTCGATAATATTAGCCGGAGCCTTCTTCACAAAGGCTTCGTTAGAGAGTTTAGCCTCGCCACCCTTAATATTGCCCATAAGTTTAGCGATCATGCCTTCTAAGCGCTTGATCTCCTCATCCTTATTGATGAGATCCTTCATCGGGATTAAGACCTCAGCCTCACCTAAAGGCTTAGCGGTGCACGGCGGTACAGCCTCGTCCTTAGAGATGAATTTAATCATCTCGATATTGGCAAGGTTCTTAATATAGATGAAGTTCTTCTCAGCACACTCTTGCTCTTTAGCATTAGCGCCACGCATGAGCGGGGAAAGTACTACAGAAGGACCGACCTTCATCTCAGCTCTGAGATTACGTACAGTGGTAGCAAATTCCTTGATAAAGGCGATCTGAGATTCAGCCTCAGCGTCGAGGGCAAAGTCCGAGGCCTTAGGGAACGGCGCTACCATGATGGTCTCTTGCTTATTGGTCTTGCCTAACATCGGAGCGGTCTGAGCCCAAATGGTTTCAGTTAAGAACGGCATTACCGGATGAGCTAAACGCATGATGGTCTCTAAAACTTCAACTAAGGTATAGGCAGTGGCGTTTTTCTGTTTTTCTGAAATATCGTCAGACTTTAAGATCGCTTTAGTGAATTCGACGTACCAATCGCAGTACTCATTCCAGATAAACTCATAGAGAGTATTAGCTAATTGATCAAAGCGATAAGCCTCGATAGCTGCGCAGACGTCATTGATAGTCTTTGAGAGCTTAGATCTGATGAAGCGATCGGCTAAGCTTAAATCATCAGCCTCAGGCTTAGTCAGCTGCATGGAGCCTACGTTCATAAGAACGAAGCGGGAGGCATTCCAGATCTTATTGCAGAAGTTACGATAGCCTTCAAGACGCTTCATATCCCAGTTGATGTCGCGGCCGTTAGAGGCTAAGGCGCAGAGGGTGAAACGTAAGGCGTCAGTACCGTGAGCGGCAATACCTTCAGGGAACTGCTTGCGGGTACGCTTGGCGATCTTCTCGGCCATCTGCGGCTGCATCATATTAGCAGTACGCTTGAGGACGAGCTCGTCAATGCCGATACCATCGATCATGTCTAAAGGATCGAGAACATTACCCTTAGACTTAGACATCTTCTTGCCTTCTTCGTCGCGGATAAGGCCGGTTACATAAACGGTCTTAAACGGAACTTGCGGAGTGCCATCCTCATTCTTCATAAAGTGCATGGTCATCATGATCATACGGGCAACCCAGAAGAAGATAATGTCAAAGCCTGTGACTAAGCAGGAGGTCGGGTGGAAGTTCTGAAGCTCGACAGTATTATCAGGCCAGCCTAAGGTGGAGAAGGTCCATAAGGCAGAGGAGAACCAGGTGTCTAAAACATCCGGATCGCGGGTGAGCTTGACGTCGGAGGCAAGATTGTACTTAGAGCGGCACTCTTCTTCGTTGCGTGCAACGTAGACCTTACCGGCCTCATCGTACCAAGCCGGAATACGGTGACCCCACCATAACTGTCTTGAAATACACCAATCTTGCAGATCGTTCATCCAAGAATAGTACATATTAGCGTACTGAGCCGGAACGAACTTGATGCGACCGTCGTTGACAGCCTCAACTGCAGGCTTGCCTAAAACGGAAGCGCGGACATACCACTGATCGGTGAGCATAGGCTCAATCGGGACACCACCGCGATCACCAAAAGGCTGAGATAAGGCATGATCTTCGATATGATCTAAAAGACCTAAGGCCTTTAGATCCTCAACAATGCGATCACGGCACTCGAAGCGATCCATACCGCGATAAGCCTCAGGAATATAGGAGGAAACGGTATCGGTAGGAACACCATCGCTATCAAAGACCTCAGCGCAATCACGAATGTGAGCGTCTTCAGTTAAGATATTGAGCATCGGGAGCTTGCAACGCTTGCCTACGGCATAATCGTTGAAATCGTGAGCCGGGGTAATCTTCACGCAGCCAGTACCGGTGGTCATGTCAGCGTGAATATCGGCGATGATAGGAATACGGCGGTTGACAAGCGGCAGAACGAGTTCTTTGCCGACTACGGACTTAAAGCGCTCATCAGAGGGGTTAACGGCAACAGCGGTATCACCTAACATGGTCTCAGGACGGGTGGTGGCGATCATGAGGTAATCTTTGCCGTCAGCGGTCTTAACACCATCGGCTAAAGGATACTTCATATACCACATAAAGCCCTTAACATCGCGGTTTTCTACCTCTAAGTCGGAGATAGCGGTGCGGAGCTTAGGATCCCAGTTGACTAAGCGCTTGCCTCTGTAGATGAGATCTTCATCATATAAACGTACGAAAACCTCTAATACAGCGCGAGATAAACCCTCATCCATGGTGAAGCGCTCACGGCTCCAGTCCACAGAAGTACCTAAACGGCGCATCTGCTTGGTGATGGTGCCGCCAGATTGCTCCTTCCACTTCCAAATTCTGTCGATGAAGGCCTCACGACCTAAATCGTGACGAGTTAATTGCTCTTCTTTGGCTAATTTACGCTCGACCACCATCTGAGTGGCAATACCGGCATGGTCAGTACCACACTGCCATAAGGTATTAAAGCCCTGCATGCGGTGATAACGAATGAGGGTATCCATGATGGTCTGCTGGAAAGCATGACCCATATGGAGAGAACCGGTGACGTTCGGCGGTGGTAAGGCGATAGAGTAAGCGCCAACACTGTTGTCGCCGCTCGGCTTAAATAAACCATCGGCTTCCCATTTCTGATAGATGCCATTTTCAAATTTTTCTGGCTGGTAGGTCTTTTCCATTTCCATAAAAATCAAACCTGTTAATTTTGGCTTAAATACTGATACAAACTGACTATTTTACACCATAAACGCTATGACTTACAGTCTAAAAGGAAAGCGGGGGTTTTTGCCTTAAATAAGGCCTTTTTAGGATCTTTAAAAGGTTTTTAAAGTGTCTAGATGTACGCGCAAATTTTAGTCTAAGCAGACGTTTTTTAAGCTATAAAAATGTGTAGAACTTAAATGTCAGATGCTAAAAAGGCGGGAAATTTTAGAAAAATTAGCTAAATTTAAAGGGTGGTCAATATCGACTTAAGCTTCTATCTAAGAGAGCTTCTGCACATCAAAAGCATCAGATCTAAGACAAAATTTGTTAGAATTTAGAAAACTTACTGTGGACATAGGCGTTTATGCGAAAGATACATAAGATTTATTTAAGTCTTGTTTTTTCACTAATTATTGTGGCGGGACTGGGCTTTTTTGTAGTTTATGAGACTTTTTTTGGTATTTACGATCTCAAAGTGCAAGCGCGCTCGGAAATCTATGAGCTCACTGAAGGTAAAGGCGCTCTTAAAGTTTGCGATGATCTCGTAGGGCATACTTATTATCGTCCGGTCATCAAATTTTGGATTAAACGTCACCCTGAGCTTTTAGATTTAAAGCGCGGTGAATATCTTATCGATGGCACTAAAACCTTAGGTCAGATTTTAAAGGATATGGTCGATGGCAATGTAGTTGAGAAGATCTATCCGACTGTGGCTATTGTCGAAGGTACTACCTTTGAGGCGCTATTGAAGAAATTAAAGAAAACTGATCTGAAAGAGCCGCAATTTTTTGAAGAGATTAAAGATCCGCGGGCCTATATGGAAAGCGTCTTTAGCGAGGATAAGGAATTATTAGAGGCTCTAGGCGGTGCACATGATTCTTTTGAAGGCCTCTTGCTACCGGCGACCTATCCTATGGTAGATGAGGTACCGTTTAGCTCAGTTATCAAACGCTCATTACGCAGTATGGCTAATTTCATGCATAAAGCTTGGCCTCAGCGCGATCAGGATCTATTGATAAAGACTCCTTACGAGGCTTTAATTTTAGCTTCTATTGTCGAGCGTGAGACCATGCTTGATAGTGAAAGACCACAAGTTGCGGCAGTCTTTTATAATCGTTTAAAGAAGAATATGCGCTTGCAGACTGATCCTACCGTCATGTACGGTATTTCGCCGACCTTCTCAGGCAAGCTTAATCGCAAGCATTTAAATAAAGATACCGCCTATAATACCTATACTCGTGATGGTCTGCCGCCGACACCTATAGCCATGCCGCGTGAGGCTTCCATTGAAGCGGTTTTACATCCTGCTCGTACAAAGGCTTTATACTTTGTGGCGGCCGATGTTTCACCTAAGTCAGGTCATGTTTTTACAAATTCGCTTAAAGAGCATAATCAGGCTGTAGCCGATTATCGCCGTAAATTGCGTAATTATAAGAAGAATTTAGATAAGCTTGAAGAGCAGGCTGCATATGAGGCCAATAAGGCTGAGGCTTTAGCTCAGAGTGAGGCAAATCCCTCTCAGACACAAAGTGAGAATGCTGATGCGATGATCCCTAAGGTTGAGGCAATCGAGCAAGAAGCAGAAGTTATCACAGAGCGCGAGCAGAACCTAAGCGCTACAGCCTCTGAAGATCCCAAGGCTCAGGGTAAGAGTGATCATCAAGTCTCAGAGTCTAAATAGTTTTTAAGTAAAATTTTGTAGTGAAGATTTAAGCATGTCAGGTTTATTTATAACATTAGAAGGTGTCGAGGGTGCAGGCAAATCCTCGCTTATCGTCAAGCTTCAGGAATTTTTAGAAGAGCGTGGTCGCAAAGTCGTCTGTGTGCGTGAACCTGGCGGTACAGCCATAGCTGAACAGATCCGTGCTATTTTAAAAACTCCGCGTCAAGACGAGGATCTATGCGATCGCTGTGAATTGCTTTTGATGTATGCAGCCCGAGCACAGCTTGTAAATACTAAGATTAAGCCTTTGCTTGTAGAAGGCGTTGATGTCATCTGTGATCGCCACGATTTATCTTCAATTGCCTATCAAGGCGGTGGGCGCGGTATGGATTTAGAGCTAATTGCCAAAGCCCGCGAGATTGCTATGGGCGACTTTAAGCCTAATATCACCTTGCTTTTAGATCTCAGCCCTAAAGTTGGCATGTCCCGCGTTAGAGCCCGTGGCGCTTTAGATCGCTTTGAGCTCTCTGAGTACAATTTCTTTGAGCGTGTCAGACAAGCTTATTTAGATTATGCTAAGGCTCATCCTCTTGAAGTTAAGATCATCAATGCTGAAGAGCCTTTTGAAAAAGTGGTCGCTCATGCATTAAAGGAAGTGTCATGCCTCTTGCCTTAAAGCCTTGGTTACAGACCTCTTATACTGAATTACAGACGGCCTTACGCTTAGGTCGTCTGCCAGCGTCGGTAATTATTTCAGGCGATCTGCGCCTTGAAAGTTCGCTTTTAGCTTTAGAGATAGCGAAGCTCTATCTCTGCGAGGATCCTGTCAATGGGGAGTGTTGCGCTAAGTGTCATTCCTGCATGCAATTGTCTAATCCCGATCTCAGCCATCCGGATTTTTTAGGCGTCTTAAGCACCACTAAAGAGAGCTTTGATAGGGAAGAGGATTTAAGCCATAGAGCTTGTGATCTGATTGCCAATTGTGAGCATGCCGAGGCTACAGTTTTGCGTATCGATACGCTCCGGCGCTTTCAAGAGTGGCTCATGCAATCGTCCATGGGCAGTCGCGGTAAGGTTGCCGTCATTGCTAATGCGCATTTAATGCCCGAGGCCGCCGCGAATGCTATTTTAAAGACCTTTGAGGAACCACCGGCTCATACGCTCATCATTATGCTCACTAAGAGTACCGATGCGCTATTACCGACGATTTTATCGCGTGCTTTTAAGCTCTATATTCATCGTCCTGATTATGCTACGGCTTTGAAAGAATTAGAGTCTTTAGGAGTAGATACTAAATTTGCCCCGCAAGCTTTATGTCTCAATGGTGATGCGCCTAAGGCTGCAGCTACCATGCTTAAAGAGGGTAAGATTGAAAAAATTTTAGATCTTATTCAGAGTTTGAGTTTAGCTTTAGTCAATCAAGGCGATCCACAGGCTTTTATCGATAAGCTCTTTGCGCTTGAGGAGAAGAATGCAATCTTCTTAGCTCCCGAGCGCGCCGCAATTTTAGAAGAATTCTTATTAGAACTGTTAAAATACAAAGCGCATGTAAGTTTGGTTAAATTGCCCTTGTTACAAGAGTGCAAAGTTGAGCTTTTGTCTAAAATCAAGGCGCAGAAAATTTTTGCCGCTAAGGATGCTTTAAAATTCCTGCGCGGAGGTAATAATATGACAGCGCTCAGAGCGCCGGCCATCTTTATGCGGTCTTGGATCGACAGTTTAAAACCTGAAGGTAATTAGCTTTGATCATCTATAAATATATATTTAAAGAAATCTTCAAGGTGCAACTTGCCACCACTACCATTTTATTGGCAGTGTTTTTGTGTCAGAGCACCATTAAGTATATAGGTAGAGCTACGGTAGGACGCGTACCTGTGGATATTGTTTCCTCGATGGTATTCTATTCCATTCCGTCTATTGCCTATATCATGTTGCCTTTGACCCTCTTTATTGCCGTCCTCGTTGCCATCGGTAGAATTTCTTCAGATTCGGAGATGGTGGTTTTGCGTTCGGTAGGCTTTTCAGGTCATGATATTGTCAAAGTCGCCATGGTGCTTGCTGTCTTTACGGCGCTCATCACCGGTATCAATAGCCTTTATTTCATGCCTAATGCCGCCTTTAATCAAAAGGCCTTGATGAATGATGCTGAATCAAATCCGCAATATCTGCCGATTGAAAGCGGCCGTTTTGCCAACTTTGCTGATTATATTGTCTATGTACAGGATGTAGATGATAAAAAGCAGACTAAGAATTTAGGCAATGTCATTGTCATCGCCCATCCTAATTCTAATACCGATCGCTCTATTGCTATTTCCACCTCCGGCAATGTCTCCTTTGATAAGGAAGGCGTACAGTGGTTACATCTTGTCGACGGCAATTCCTATTTAGGTCCGGTTGCTGATGGTTCCTATAGAGTCTCTTCCTACGATAAGTTCTCCATTCCTGTGCAAAAAAGCGAGCAGAATGAATATTATGATCGTCCGATCTCCGGTGTTTCGACTTTAGAGCTTTTACAGGCAGATAGCCATGAATCCCGCATGGAGCTACAGTGGCGTATAGCCCCGATTTTAGCGGTCTTTGTCTTGACCTTAATTTCTGTGCCCTTGTCGATGACTAATCCCCGTCAAGGTCGCTTTGCGCGTTTAGGACCGGCTATGGCTATCTATGTCAGTTATTATCTCATCTTATTAGCTCTCTATAATCTCTTAAAGTCCGAGTCCTATCCACTCATTCCGGGACTTTATATTGTGCCGGTAGTCTTCTTGATTTTTGTAGTGATACCTTTGAACTTTGGTAATCGCTTCAATTCTGAATTAGCGCGCCGTAAAGCGCATAAATAAAAAGAAAAGGTTCTTCCGTATTGGTGTTGGAATCTCTGATGGGTAGTAACATAATTTAACAT
>USBR01000027.1 GCA_900552905.1 uncultured Succinatimonas sp.
TTTTAGAGAAAATTCAAAATGAATATTAAGAAAACAGTATTGGGCTTAACCTTGATGGCTATGACTTCTATAAGCTTAGCTTCAACTCAATATACCTTAAAGGCCGGCGAGCGTCTTTATGGTGAAGAGCAGGTATATAACATTGAAAAACAGGGAACCACTACTTTAGAGTATGTGGCCGCTAAATATTCCCTAGGTCTTTCAAATATGATCGAGGCTAACCCGCAGGTCGATCCGATTGTGCCTTTACGCGGTACTGCCCTTGTGGTGCCTAGCCGTTTAATCTTGCCTGATACTGTACATGAGGGCATTATCCTCAATACCGCGGAGATGCGTCTATTCTATTATCACGGCAATGTCGTAGAGGTCTATCCAATCGGTATTGGTCAATTAGGTAAAGACACCCCTAAAAACTGGGTCACTAAGGTCGAGCGCAAGCGTGCTAATCCGACCTGGACCCCGACTGCCGCTATGCGTGCTGAATATGCCGCTCAAGGCGAGTATTTACCGGCAGTAGTGCCGGCAGGTCCTGACAATCCTATGGGCCTGTTTGCTATGTATATTGGACGCCTTTATGCCATTCACGGCACTAATGCTGATTTTGGTATCGGTCTGCGTGTAAGTCACGGTTGTGTGCGTCTGCGCAATGAGGACAATGAGAGCTTATTTAATAAAGTGCCGGTAGGTACCCGCGTGCAGTTTATTAACCGCGCCATTAAGTACACCACCGAGCCTGATGGCAATATCTATATTGAAGTCCATCAGCCCCTCTCACGTTCTGAGGCTGAATTTGAGAATTTCGATAGCAATACGCCTTTTGAGTTTACTCAGGAAGATTTAGACTTCTTTAAGAATCCGGAGATCGATCAGGATATTTTACGCCGCGCCTTACATGAGCGCTCAGGCCGTCCGGTCTTACTCAATCCGGCTCATTTTTAGGATAGCTCGTGAAAAAAGCGCTGCTTCTTATTGCTTTAAGCTTGACTGTAAACGTAGCTTTGGCGACTGAAAGTTATGATAGCTCGGTGTTGCCAAAGTTCTTATTTCAGTCAAAAAATAGTTCCGGCGCTTTTAAAAACGACAATCTCTTTGAAATCACCAATCCCTCAGGTCTAGATGAGGCTAAGGCCTTCTATAAAGGCCGCCCCCTAGGTTTTAAGCTACCGGAAAATCCGCTAGTCAATTTAAATTTTGAGCGCCTCAATAATGAAAATGTGGCGCTGACTATGCTGTCAAAGCTTTTTGCCTCAGGTGCCAATCAGGGCAAGAAGTATGAGTTGCCCTTTGTCTTTTATATGTCAGATGAGCTGACGCCTCTGCGCGTTGTCGATGGCATCTATGCGGCAGGGCCGTGTAAGGGTATGGGTTATTTTGAGGCTTATTTTAAAGATAAGTGTGAAGTCTCACCGCGCATGCCGCTTTTTGACGGCTCCTATAAGCTCTTACTTGATAATGATCTCTTCGATTACAATCTCTATCGCACCTTACCTAAGCTCTTTGGCCTTAAGAGTAATGCCGGGCCCTCGGGTTTTTCTTCAATCTTATCGCCCTTAGATACGCATCTATATTCGCATAAATTAGGGCGTTTAGTTTTGCCTTTAGAGAAGTATTCACAGATCTTTTCAAGCTGTATGAGCGATGCGTGCAAGATCTTTGAGTTTAAAGGCGAAAATGTCGCAAGAGTGGGTAATTTTAACGATTTAGATGAATATGATGACGATTTCCCCTTATTTTTGCATCTCAAAGACGACGGTAGCTGTGAATTTACGCTGAGAAATACCCTGCTCTCTAATAGTGAATATGTCAATTATGATTTCTATTCAGAAATTGAACTTGCGGTCCTCAATGATCTAGGTTATGACTTTGATCCGCGCCGTTTTTACGGTAATAGTATCTATACCTCAGGCTTTGCGGAATTGCCGCGTAATATTGTGCTCAATCGCGGTTATTTCTATTGGGATCGCGACTTAAAGAGTTATGATAACGATAAGCTCTCCTCCGTGCCTTTGAGCGTGGGTACACATATCTACGGCAATTATAATAATGTCCGTCAGGTCGCCACTATTGCCTCCGTAGGTTACGGTGCTACCGGTGTGCGTATCGATGGTGTGGGCAATAGTCTGATTATTCCTAAAAATACCGCCATTCTTGAAAACGGTGAAAAGGCTACCGGTATTGCGGTACGCTATGGCTCAAATACCACTTTAGGTATTAAGGGTTATGTCTCCGCTAGCCGCCGCGATGGTATTGCCGTGTCTTTAGACTTTAAAGGCAATATGCGCTCGGATTTTCATGAGTATCAGGGCTCTTTTGTCAGAGTGCGCACGGGAGATTATGAAAGCGGTAAGAGCAATGAGATTATCGCCTCCACTTTAAAATTACCTGAGGCTATTAAAGGACCTTTAGTTAAACGTTTGAATGTTTCAGGTACCCTTATCGGTAAAAAAGCTGCCATCTATATTGGTGATACCGCTTGGGTTGAGGAGATCAATTTCTTAGATAGAGCCACGGTAAGAGGCGATATTATCAGCGATTATGATCCCTATGTAGAAGGCGATTGGATCTATATTTGGCCTAAGAATTCAAGCTTATTGCCAGGTCGTTTTCAATATAAGCCTAATAGCACCTTTTTAGATTATAAGGGCAATAAGAATATCATCGAAAAGCTCTATACGCGTTTGACCTTCGGTGGCGTCAGTCAAGGTGTCGATCCTCTAAGTCAGAATATGGGCTTTTTTGATTCAAATCATAAGGCCATTATCGATATCAATGGCAATATCAAAGGTAGGAATTTAATTTTAGATGTCTTAGGTGGTATTACCTCACAACGCGGTGATCTCGATGTTAAGCGTTTGATGATTTCCAACGCCTCTCTGCATTTAAACTCCAATCATGCTGATGCTCAGCAAGTAGAGGCCCTCTATTTAGATTCAGGCGGTGCCTTAAATTTAGCTAATGGCCGTAAAAATACCTTTAGAGTCTTAAATCGCGCTTATATAGCACAAGATTCTGTTATCAAGGTCGATACTGATGAATTAGGTCAGATTATGGATACCGTGCGCTTTCATGGGCAGGTGGCCTCTAATTCTACGCAGATCCATATCGAGCCGTGCTTAAGCTACAATCAAGTCAAGCATTTCAATGCCGATCCTAAGGCCTTTTTTAACTATATAAGCCGTTTTGTGGTCAATGCTAATATCATGCTCGCCCCCTATAAGCTCTCGGTGCATTTCCCGAATAATCTGTGGTATAAGTCAGGCGTGATGGGACGCAAGATCAAATGTACTGCTCGTGGCTGTCGTATCGGCGACTTTGTGGGCAATCGCAAGAGTAATTTCTATGAAAAACTACCGGCGTGGCGTATCTATTTAAGTTTAGGTGGCTGTGTATTTTTAATTGTGCTGACAATCTTTGCAAGAGGCAAAATTAAGCCTAAGGCTAAAGGTCAAAAAGACGTATTGTAAAGAGGGCATAGGGAGACCTTACATATCAGCAATTTAGCTAAGCTTAAAAAAACAAACCTCAGTAAGGGGGCTTACTGAGGTTAGGCTTTAAGCTAGGTTTTAACTTAGATAAGATTCATCCCTAAGGCTTTGCATTCCTTACGCATGTCCTCAGGCCAGATACTAGCCTGAATCTCACCGATATGAGCCTTATGCAATAAGACCATGCACAGACGGCTTTGGCCAATACCACCACCGATGGATAAAGGTAATTCGTCATTTAAAAGCTTCTTGTGGAAGTAGAGCTCTTTACGCTCATTCTTATTTTCAAGTTGCAGCTGCTTTAATAAGGCTTCCTTGTCGACACGAATACCCATAGAGGATAATTCAAAGGAGCGATTTAAGATCGGATACCAGATGAGGATATCGCCGTTAAGACCTACCTTACCTTCCTCATTGACAGTTGACCAATCATCATAATCAGGGGCACGTCCGTCGTGCTTTTCACCATTAGATAATTTGCCACCGATACCGGTTAAGAAGACCGCGCCGTATTTCTTGCAGATGGCATCCTCACGCTCTTTAGGACTTAAGTTTGGATACATCTGTAATAAATCTTCGCTATCGACAAAGGTGATTTCCTGCGGTAAGAACGGCTTTAAGGCCGGGAAAGCTTCGCAAGCTAAATACTCAGTTCTTAAAAGAGCGCCATAGATGCAATTGACTATCTTCTTTAAGAAAGCCATGGTGCGATCTTCTTTAGTGATAGAAGCTTCCCAGTCCCACTGATCTACATATAAGGAATGCAGATTGTCTAATTCCTCATCTGCACGAATGGCGTTCATATCAGTATAGATGCCATAACCGCAGGGGATCTTGTATTCTGCGAGGGTTAAACGCTTCCATTTAGCTAAGGAGTGAACAACCTCAGCCTTAGCGTCGCCTAAATCCTTAATCGGGAAGGTTACCGCTCTCTCAACACCGTTAAGATCGTCATTGATACCTAAGCCTTTGAGAACGAAAAGCGGGGCGGTAACACGGCGTAATCTTAAGGATGTAGCTAAGTTAAGCTGAAAGAAGTCCTTAATAAGCTTAATACCATGTTCAGTTTGGCACGGATCTAAAAGTGCCTGATAGTCTGTAGGTTTAATAATTTTGCTCATGATTTTTTGCTTTTAATAAAAGAGTGTAATGGGCCTTAGTATAGCATTTGCCGGCAAATCTTAAAGTTTCTAGCACCTTTTAAGTGCATTTTTATAAATTTCTTTAATTGACACTTTTACGAAAAATGTAGGTTAAAGTCAAAATAAAGTATAGAAATATCTTATATATAAGCTCAGAGAGCTTTTACAGACAAAGATTAGTTTAATGAAGAAAATCCCAAAAAATCTTAAAGATATTGTAAAAAGCTATGCTATATTGACACTTATCCGTTAATAAATGTGATCACAATCATGTATATCCTGCTAGGAACATTCAATGGCCTTTTTTAAAAGTCTTCTCAAAGTGGCCGGTCTTCCCTATGACGATGCAAGCTATATCTTATCTCAGATAACTATAGCGCATATGATTGAGGGCAGAATCCGGGTGATTTATAAAGCTCTCTGTAAAGACGATGAGCTTTATAACACGGTTAAAGCCCGTTTATCTGAGCTCAAAGAAGTCGACAATTTTTCCATTAACCGTATCACCGGATCGGTAATTATCGAATATAGCCCTAAACATATTATCAAGGATAGTTTCTTAGATAAGTTATTGTCAGGCGCTAAGCTTAAATACGCACAGGAGAGAGCAAAATGATGATGGGAGCACCGATGCAGGCAGGTCTTTTATTAGGTCGGGCCATTCATAATCTATTTTCAGGCAATGCCGGCATGGTAATTGCAAGCCGTCAGAAAAATCGTCGCCGTTATACCTGTCAAAGTATTAAAGGCGAGCGTGAGGTCTGTGCAATCTTAGAGCAGCTTATTGCTGATTTTCCCGGCATAAAGACTGTCACTGTCAATCAGATTACAGGCTCTATTACCGTCACTTATGAGCAAGATGAGGAATATATCGATGCTTTATTTGATGCCTTATCTCATCATCTAGCCGGTAAGCATGCCGTGCAAGAGCGCACCATTATTCCAACCCGCATGCTTACAGTTTCTGACAATATCAACGATTCCTTACGCTATGCCAAAAAGAAAGTTGCCGGTGTCTTCAGTCACACTGAGCCTGTATTCCTAAGCCGTCTTTTAGGTATTGCTCTGTTTATCTATGGCATCAATCGCATTGTGCTTAAGGGCGATCGCCCGGCGGGACCGCAACTCTTTTTATGGGGTTTAGCCTTACTTATGCGTCAATCTCATCCAGATCCGCGCAAGATTTTAAATCAGGAAAGTCTTTCTGAGGAGAATAGCTTAAAAAAGAATTAAGCGTAAAGGTGGGGGTTCTACTGCATTATCGGCAAGGGCTCTAGGGGTAGAGCAGTTTAGGCTAGCTTGCTTCTTTAATTTAAGAAGTTTTTTATCAATATATAAGGGAGCGGTGCTTCCTATCTTGGCTTAAAACTGAGATTTGGTGCCGAAATTTTATGAAATGCTATAAATTTCCTTTAGGAATTAATCTTGATTATCATGTCGCCTGCAAGCTTGAAGCTTTGATTAGAGCTAAGATGCCGGTAGTGGCTGTCAGCTGTGCGCATGGCCATATAGTTTTATGGGCTCAGGATGAGAGCTCTTATGCTAAATGCGCTTTAGAATTATCTAAGATCTTAGGTAAAAAGCTCATTGCCTCCACTAAGAGCACCGCTAAAGCTGTAGCTCACAGTAAGGTGGAGACGCCAAATAGCAATATTAGTGCGCAGATGGCTCAGCATAAGCGTTCAGCTTTAATCTCTTTAGCTTTCTTTGCCTTTTTTGAATTATTAAGACGCGCAAATCCCACAGCCTTTGCCGCCACTACTTTATTAAGAAGTGCCTGCGTGCTTATTATGTCGGAAAACCTCATTAAAGAGGGTATTGTACAGGCCTTTAAGGATAAGCGTCCTAATGCCGACACTCTGACTATGACGGCAGTTTTATCCTCAGTTATCGCTAAAAAGCCGGAATCATCCTTAACGGTATTAGCCCTCTCTAATTTCTCGGAGATGTTAACTACCCTAGCGGCGCAAAAGGCCCGTCAGAATATCTCCTCCTTAGTGGCTTTAGATGTACAGGAAGTGTGGATTAAGAATGAAGATGGCTTAGATATTAAGGTACCTATTGAGCAGGTACAGCCTCACATGCAGGTCTCAATTCACACCGGTGAGAAGATCTGTGTGGATGGTCGCGTCATCTCGGGAAAAGCCGCTGTCGATCAGGCTGCCATTACCGGAGAATCGGTACCGGTAGAAAAGAGCGTCAATGATAAGGTCTTTGCCGGTAGCAATATTCGTTTAGGCGATCTCTTAGTGGAGGTGGAAAAGGTCGGTGATGAGACCTCACTTGCCCGTATTGTGCATATGATTGAGGATGCTCAGACCCGCCGTGCCCCTATTCAAAATTATGCCGATAAGATGTCAACGGCCCTCGTACCGATTTCCTTTATTGGTGCCGCTATCGTCTATTTTGCTACCCGCGATTGGCAAAGAGTGCTCAATATGCTCTTTATCGATTTCTCCTGTGGCCTTAAGCTCTCAACGGCTACAGCGATGTCAGCTGCTATCAGCCGCGCCGCTAAGTCCGGTATCTTAGTCAAAGGTGGCACCTATATTGAAAAGGCCAGCGAAATTGACACCATTGTCTTAGATAAGACCGGCACTATTACCTCAGGTAAACCCTCGGTAGTAAAGGTAAATCTCACCTCTTCTTTAGATGAAGATAGCGTCTTACAGTTAGCCGCCGGAGCTGAGGTGCATTCATCGCATCCATTAGCGGTGTCTATTTTAGATGAATTGCATCAGCGCAAGCTCTCTATGCCTAAGAATCTTGAGACTGAAACTGTAATTGCCCGCGGTATTGTCGCGACTTTAGAGCCTTTTGCTGACAATTTAGGCGGTAAAGTCCTCGTCGGCTCAAAGCAGATGATGTATGAGCATGCCATCGCTATGCCTGAAGATCTTGATTTTAAGCGTCTTAATGATACAAGCTCGCTCATCTTTGTGGCTTTAAATGGCACCTTAGTCGGGGTTATTGAAATTTCCGATCCTATTCGTCCTGACTTTAAGCGCTCAATAAATCGCCTGCGTTATTCAGGAGTTGAAGAGATCGTCATGCTTACTGGTGACAATAAGAAAGCCGCACGGGCTATCTCTGAGCAATTAGGTTTAGATGCGTTTAAAGCTGAAGTTTTACCTGAGGATAAGGCGAGTTTTGTCGCGCACAAGCAGTTAAATAGCAATGTCTTAATGGTAGGTGATGGTATCAACGATGCTCCGGCCTTAGCTTATGCCGATGTCGGTGTGGCTATGGGTACAGGTTGTACCGATACGGCTATGGAGACTGCCGATGTCACCATCAATAGTGAAGATCCGCTGAAATTACCTGAATTTATCAATATAGGTAAGAAGACTATGCATCTTGTGCATCAGAACTTTGTGGCGACTATTTCGCTTAATGCCGCCGCGATGATGCTCGGTGCCTTAGGCATTATCAATCCCTTAGTGGCTTCAGTAGTCCACAATGCCACCACCTTAGGTGTGGTCTTAAATTCAGCCCGTGTTTTAATCAATAACAAAAAGTTTAATTTAAAAGAGGAAAAACAAAATGTTTGATAAGAATATTTTATTTGGCTTTGCCGCAGGTGTTGTCGTCGGTGCTTTAGGCTTAAAGTTCTACAATGAAAACCGCGATACCATTCAGGCTAAACTTAAGGACATCAATATCCCAGGTTTTGCCGCCGCTAATGAGGCTACAGCTAATGCTCAGGAGAGCTCTGAGGATTTAACCTTAGAGGAGCTTATGGCACAAAAAGAGCGTTTGGACGATCTCATCGCTGAGTACAATGCTAAGAAGGAGGCTGAATAATGCTGCCTAGCTTAACATCTGTAAATAAGAATCTAATCTTAGCTTTTGCAGCCGGTGTCGTGGTTGGCGCTGTGGCTTATAAATATGTCAAAGTTGAGAAAAAGCTCAATATCGATGAGCTTAGCAATAACTTAAAGAAGCTTGCCGATCATGTCGCCACCACCGGCCGTGGTGCTGGCCGTGGCCCTAAATTCTAATCAATAAACCCCGCACTTTAAAAAAGTACGGGGTATTTTTTGGCCTTTATTTTTTAAGGTCTGACTAAATGCTGAAGATTATTATCTAAGGCTTGGCCCTGACGACGAGCGCCGATAAAGCCTATGCTCAGTAAGATAAGCATGATGATAATCACACCTAAATCGCCAAATTGAGCATAGGGAGTCATTCCTTTATAGGTTTTAAAGTTAGTGCTTAAAACCCCTTCTTCATTAAAAGGCAGGCTTTCTGTGAGCTGTCCATGTGGATCGATAATGGTAGTAATACCGTTATTAGTGCAGCGCAGCATTGGCTTTTGTAATTCCATACTACGCATTCTGGCCATATCTAAATGCTGATAAGGCGCACGCGTAGGACCAAACCAACCGTCATTACTTATCATTAATATAGCCTGAGTATCCTCGTTATTCATATCTGCGATGATATTAGGATAGATAGCCTCATAGCAGATAGCCGGGGTAAATTTAACCTGAGATAAGGTTAAAGGTTCTTGCTGTGAAGATCCGGTGGAGAAACTAGACATCGGGATATTAAAGATCTTGCCTAAAGGTCTTAATAGCGAGGCTAAGGGGACAAATTCGCCAAAGGGTACGAGCTTGCGCTTATTATAGGTAGAAAAGTCGCTAAGCTCTTTATCTTTACCTAAGGTTAAGATCGAATTGAAAAGTTTGCCATTAGCATCGGTACTTAAGATACCGGTAACTAAGTTAGTATGATCTGCATAGGCAATAGCATTAAGATCGCTCAATAATGCTAGGGCATTGTCGATAGTGACAGGCAGAGCTGATTCAGGCCAGACAATGAGATCGTGATCTTTGAACTTATCGCGGCTTAAATTCCAATAGGTGGCGACTATAGAATTAAATTTTTCTTTATCGACGCGTAAGACCTGTTGAATATTACCCTGCACTAAGGCCACTTTAAGCTCAGTATCAGGAGTGGTGAAAGAGAGCGAAGAGCTAAAAGAGCCTATAGCTAAGATTAAAGCTACAAAGGGGAGATAGAGGAATTTTCTTAAAGCTGACATAGCTAAGAAAGCGGCGGTAAGCATTAATAGGGCATTGATGCCTCTTACTCCTAAAAGCGGGGCAAAGCTAGCAAAGGGGCCTTCAAGGCAGGTATTGCCGATATAGGTCCAAGGAAAACCGCCTAGGGCATAGCCGTTGATAAAATCAGCGATGATAAAGAAGGCGGGTAGATAAGCGCAGAGCATAATCGAGCGCTTATTTTTACTAAATTTACGGGCACATACTGAGGCTACAGCATAGCTTAGGCTCAATAAAAACGCAAAGAGCGCAATGATAGGCCATACAATGACTGCCGGCATTTCGCCAAAGCCTTCCATCACAAAGGATAACCAGCTGAGGGTGATGAGATTGAGGCTCGTAAAATAGAGAGCGGTGGCGGCAAAGATCGCTTTGAGGCTTTTTAAGCTTGAAATTAAGACTAAAAGCGCCACTAAGGTACCTAAGGTCACAGGCCAGAGATTAAAGGGGGCAAAGCCTAAGGTAGCAGTTAAACCTAAGGTAATAGTGCAAAGCGTAAGGCCTAATTTTGACAGGCAAAAGTTAATCAGGCGCTGTCCATCAAGCAAGACGCTTAAATATAAAAGTATACGATTCATTATTCTTCAATATCCTCAGCATCTTCTTGATAATTAGGATCGACTGTGACCTCAATTTCATGGATTTGCCGAATATTAGCTTCAGTGATTTTAAAGCTGAGTTTGCCTAAAGTCAGGCTTTCACCGCGACGGGGAAAACGTCCGAGTATATGCAAAATGAGACCGGCAATGGTGCCGACATCAGCCTCAGGGAGTTTAACCTCAAAGAATTCCTCAAAATCGAGGATAGGGGTGATGCCTTGTACCTTATAGGTATTAGCGCTGTCAGTTGGGGAGATAAGTGAGGGATCGTGAGTATTGACCTCATATTCATCCTCAATATCGCCTACTATAAGTTCGATAATATCCTCAATGGTGACAAGACCACAGACACCGCCAAATTCGTCAACGACAATGGCAATATGGAAACGACGGGCCTGAAATTCTTCTAAGAGCGCATCGACATGCTTTGATTCAGGCACAATCATGGCCTTGCGCAAGAGCGATTTAATGCCACCATCGAGTTTTTTGAGGCCACAGGCATAAGGCAGTAGATCTTTAGCCATTAAAATGCCGGCAATATGATCTTTATCCTCAGAGATGACCGGATAGCGGGAGTGACCGTATTTATCGATGATTTTTACCGCATCGATAAGCGAACTTTGAATATTAATGGTCACGATATCAGATCTGGGGATCATGACATCGCTAACGCGTAGCCGCGTAATATCAAAGACACCGTGGATCATATCCTCGGTGGTTTCATCGATAATCTCACGCTCTGAGGCCTCATGAATGACATCTGCAAGCTCGTTTTTATCCTTAGGTTTAAGGGCACTTAAAAAGCGCGCAAACAGATGCTCATGCTTATGATTGTTTGTTTTATCTTCCATGATATTTTTATATTTCATCATCTTTATAAGGATTGTCATAGCCTAAGCGCATGACCGCCTGAATCTCTAAAGGCTCCATGATGTGAGCATCTTCAGGCTCGATATGATCATAACCTATAAGGTGAAGACAACCGTGGACGATAAGATGGGCAAAATGCTCTTCAATAGTCTTATGCTGCTCTAAGGCCTCTCTCTTTAAGACATCAAAGCAGATAACTAAATCGCCAATTAGGGGGAGATCTATGCCCTCAGGGCTCTCAAAGGGGAAGGAGAGAATATTTGTGCTCTTATCGATATGGCGATAGTTAGCATTAAGTTCTCGGATTTCCTCAGCTTTTACCATGCGTACGGTAAGTTCGCTGTCAGATTCGCGACCGCCGATTGTAAGGGCGGTCTGAGCCCATAGGGTTAATTTTTCAAGTGAGGGCAAAGAGGCTGCGTCCTCACAGGTATTTTGTAGATCGATAAAGACTTCCATCTTATTCCTTTACCTCTTCATTTTGAGCCTGAGCACGGGCTTTAGCCTGAGCTTTAGCCTTATCATATTTGTCATAGGCATTGACGATCAGGGCTACGACCGGATGACGCACGACGTCCTGCGCCTCAAAGAAGGTAAAGCCTATTTCATCTAAATTATTCAAAACCTCGATAGCGTGTTTGAGGCCTGATTTTACATGATGCGGTAAGTCAATTTGGCTAGGATCACCAGTAATGACGGCATGGGAATTAAAGCCGATACGGGTGAGGAACATCTTCATCTGCTCGATAGTGGTATTTTGTGCCTCATCGAGGATGATAAAGGAATCATTGAGGGTACGACCACGCATATAGGCTAATGGGGCAATCTCAATAATCTGACGTTCGATAAGCTTTTCGACCTTTTCAAAGCCTAACATCTCAAATAAAGCATCGTATAAGGGTCTTAAATACGGATCGACCTTCTGTGAGAGATCGCCTGGTAAAAAGCCTAATTTCTCACCAGCCTCCACGGCCGGACGGGTGAGGATGATACGGCGCACTTCATTGCGCTCTAAAGCATCGACAGCGGCCGCTACGGCTAAATAGGTCTTACCAGTACCGGCAGGGCCGATACCAAAGCTGATATCGTGAGCTGTAATCTTGTGGATATAATCAGCCTGATTTGGTGTTCTTGCCTTGACAAAGCCACGCTTAGTCTTAAAGTTCGCAGCCTTATGATAAAGGTAACCAGGATCACCGCGATCTTCGCTGTCGTGGTAATTTTGATCGTCCTGTTCAAGATGTATAGCTTCTGTGATCGCTAAATGGATCTTCTCTGGCTCTAAAGGCTCTGCATGTTTATGTTCACGCAGAGGCTTAGTTTCAAGATATAGAGACTTTAAGAGCTTTTGACAGCGCTGTACTTGTTGTGATGCTCCTTCTAAATGAAAATGCGAGCCACTATAGGAAATTTTGACCCCGAGGCGCTTTTCAATCTGACGTAGATTCTCATCCTCAGGACCTACAAAATAAGCTAAACGCTCGCGATCGGCGGGTTCTAAAATAAAATCTTCGCTAATGGTATTCATACTAAATCAATTCAGCCTTAAGGGTGTGTGAAGCTACACCTACAACTTTAACTTTTACCATCTTGCCAATAAGGGAGTTATCGCCCTTAAAGACAGTGATGCGGCCATTAGAGGCGCGGGCTTTTAGTTCATTTTGATCTTTGCGCGAAATACCCTCAACGAGTACTTCTTGCTCTGAACCTATAAGCTTTTGACCAAAGGCAGCCGTACATTTTTCAAGCTCAGCTTGTAGCTCATAAAGCCACTGCTGCTTAGTCTTAAAATCGATAGGATCATCTAAAAGTGCAGCCGGCGTGCCCGGGCGCGGGGAATAGATGAAGGAGAAACTCTGATCAAAGCCGATATCCTTAACGACGTTGATAGTCTCCCTAAAGTCTTCCTCAGTTTCACCAGGGAAGCCGACAATAAAGTCAGAGGAGATAAGCGCAGTCGGGCGGGCCTCTCTAATCTTATGAATAAGAGTTTTATACTCAGAGACTGTATAGCGGCGATGCATTTTCTCTAAGATGCGATCGGAGCCACTTTGAATCGGCACATGGATCTGATCGGAGATGATAGGTAAATCATGGATAGCACGGATAATGTCATCGGAGAAATCCATAGGATTTGAAGTGGTAAAGCGAATACGCTGTACGCCTTCAATAGCGGCAATCTCATATAAAAGGGTAGCAAAATCGCAGATATTGCCAGAGGCATCCTCACCGCGATAGGAATTGACGTTTTGTCCTAAAAGGTGGATTTCAACTGCACCTGAGGCGATAAATTTACGGCATTCAGCGAGAATGTCTTCAAGCGGGCGGGAGATTTCCTCACCACGGGTATAGGGCACAATGCAATAGGTGCATTTATTCGAACAGCCTTCCATAATGGTGACAAATTCGCTGATCCCGCGGGTACCGACTTCAGGTAGGGCCTCAAATTTATCTAAAGAATCAGCCTCCACATCGACAAGACGCTCATGCGTGCCTAAATATTGACTTAAAAGCTGCGGTAGACGGTGTACAGTGCGCGGGCCAAAGACAATATGCACGTGAGAATTGAGCTCTAAAATTTTCTGACCTAATTCAGAGCCTACACAGCCACCTAGAGCAATGATGGTGTCGGAGTTAACCACCCCCTGATGGCGCCAGGTCTCTAATTGCTTAAAGACGCGGTTTTCAGCCTTAGCGCGGACAGCACAGGTCACAAAGATAATGATATTAGCTAAATTAGGTTCTAAAACCTCGGTATAACCACAAGCGTGCATGAGATCGCGGATACGATCGCCATCATAGACATTCATCTGACAGCCAAAGACGGCTACATAGAAGGTACCATTTTGCACGGAGAGATTAGTCGGGGTGAAATTAAAGGTATTAGTCATGGTGTTTAGTACAATTTCTTAAAATAGTAGTCATCGGTGCATAATCGCCGTACATGCCGGCGATTGAGGCCTTGATCATTTCATCCTTTGAGGTAAAGGTATAATTTATATAAAAACCGTTAAGTAAAAAAAGCTCACGTAAAAACTCACGCTGTGTGCGGCCATTACCCTCTCTAAAAGGATGAATGGCATTGATTTCACAGAGATAATAAGCTCCACGCTTACATATATGTTCAAGACTTGCGCTCTTTAAGAGGTTTTCTGCTTTAAGCTCATCAAAGAGCTTATGGGCGGACTTGTCTATATAGAGGGCCTTGCAAAAGGGAATACCTTTAGAGATATCGCAGTCGCGGATTTTGCCGGCAAAAGCATAGAGATCTTGAAAGATATGGCGATGAATAGCCTTTAAATGGGTGAAGTCAAATTTTCCTAAGATGGGCTTTTTATAAAGCTCAATAAGGCGTGCACCGGTGAGGACACGCTCTAATTGTTTGAGCTTGTCGGCATCGTTGAGATTAAATTTGTTTTTTAAAACTGCTGTATTGTGATAGCAGTATTTATCTTCACTGAGATCTGACAAAATTTACGCGGCTTTATATAGGTTTAAATCTTTTTGTAAGATGGACTTTAATTGCTGAATGTCCAATAAGCCCTGAGCATATTGCTCTAAGAGCTCTAATTCGGCAGCAGTTAAGTTTAAATTTTCTAAAGCTAAGGTAGCTTTGATTTCATCTATGAGCATAATTATCCCTTTCATTTAATGTGATAATTATACCATATTCATAAGCCTAGACAGGGGCGCAAACTAAGCTTTAAAGGCTTTAAAAAATAAAAAAAATCCCGGATCTTACGATCCGGGTAAATCACTAGTTTGAGAGACTAAATCTGAAAAAAAAACTAAACTATTAATCAAAGATCTCCGGTCTTGGACGCGGAGGCATAGCTAGAGGGCGCGCATCTCGCACCTCAAGCTTAGTTGAAAGTAAATCCTTGTCGATTTCGGCTATGATCTCAATGGGCTGATCTTTAGCGATAAAGGACCAATCTCTATCATCATCAAGCTCAACGACAATACAATCATTGTTATTGTCAGTAAGCTCGTATTTATCATCGCCTAAGTATTTAGTTAAACGGCCCTTAACAATCACCACGTCCTTATCATCACCAGTATTGAGGACATCGTGAATGGAACAGATATGTTCATTATCAAAGCCTCGAGGAGCGTGACTGAAGCCTAAATGCTTACCATGGCCTGCGGTGGCAGTGGTAGCGTACAAACTGAGGGCCATAAGGCTTGAAATCAGCATTGTACTTATCACATTCATCACATATCTCCTTGTCGTCTTGGTCTAATCTTAAAAAAAGAAACTTAGCTGAAAATTAGCAAAAGCTAATTTTTGCAAATAAATTTGCAAAAGGATTGAAAATCAAAGTCAAATCCTTTTGCTAAAACAATTAGTTATCATTAGAACCGCTATTTTGGGCATTAGTGCCATAGGGGCAGTCATTGTTATACGGGCAGTCGTTATAGCGGTAATTGCGGTGATGACGACCATAACCGTCATAAGCCGGAGCTAAAGGGCGAGCTTTTTTCACATCAAGCTCGATGCCGGTAAGATCCTTATCGACCTCAGCGACAATTTCGATGAGTTGATCTTTGGCAATATAGGACCAATCGCGATCGCTATCGAGCTCGACGGTGATGGTGTCTTTATATTTATCGGTAAATTCGTATTTATCTTTACCTAAGAATTTAGTAAGCCTTCCTTCGATAATGACGATTTCATCATCCTTAGTATTAGCCTTAACTTCTTTAATGTTTTTGAAGATATTAGAGCTAAAACCACGCGGAGCATTGCTTTTTTGTGCAGTAGAAGGAGCATTAGTATTGTTAAAGCCTGAAATATTACCCTCAGCATAGACCGAGGTGGCAACTAAACTTAAGGCCATGACAGTAGAGGCTAAAACAGCGGGAAGCTTTTTCATGGAAAATCTCCTTGAATGTAATTTCTGTGACTGTATTTAGTCTAGACAATGAGCCTTAGG
>USBR01000028.1 GCA_900552905.1 uncultured Succinatimonas sp.
TTTTTTTATTAACTTCTAACTAAATAATCGCCTTCACAGACATATTGAATAGAAGTCAATTCACGCAAGGCCATAGGACCACGCGCATGAAGCTTTTGCGTAGAGATCGCCACCTCAGCCCCTAAGCCAAATTGTCCGCCGTCAGTAAAACGGGTAGAGGCATTGACATAGACGCAAGCTGAGCTAGCTGAGGCTACAAAGCGATTAGCGTGTGATTGACTGTCAGTTAAAATCGCATCAGAGTGGCTAGCCTTATGTAAGCGCAGATGCTCACAAGCCTGAGCAATACCAGAAACTACCGCCACATTCATCTTTAAAGATAAAAACTCAGTATCAAAATCGCTGTCAGTACCAGCAAGCACATAAGGATAGTCTAAAGCTTTAAGCTCAGACTCTAAGTTATTATGGGCCACTAAGGTGACTTTATAAGGCTTTAGGGCCTCACAGAGCTTAGCTAAAAGCTGTGGAGCTATCTTCTCATGGATTAAGAGCGTATCTAAAGCATTGCAAGCTGAGGGCTTTTGTACCTTAGCGTTGACAATGACCTTAACTGCCTTATCGAGATCACAGTTAAAGTCAGCGAAGATATGGCTAATACCAAAGCCACCGGTAATTACCGGAATAGTGGCCTGAGCCTTACACAGACGCTGTAAAGCCTCACCGCCACGCGGAATAATGACATCGACATAATCATCTAAAGTTAAAAGCTTACCGACAAGTTCACGCTCAGTTGAATCGATAAAGGCAAGCCCCTGAGAGTTTAAGTGCACTTTTGCCATAGCCTCCTGCAAAAGCTGATGAAGCTTACGATTGGTATTTAAAGCCTCAGAGCCTCCGCGCAGAATACAGCCATTACCGGATTTTAAGCATAAGGCAGCGATATCGACGGTAACATTAGGGCGGGACTCATAAATAACGCCGACCACGCCTAAGGGCACGCGCTTTTTCATAAGCTTAAGACCTGAGGGTAAAACTCTACCCTCTAAAATCTCACCTACAGGATCTTCTAGCGCAGCTACATGGCGCACGCCATTTACCATCTCAGCAAAGCGGGACGGAGTTAAAGTCAGGCGGTCGACTAAAGCCTCATTAAGGCCACGCTCTTGAGCATTTTTAACATCGAGAGCGTTGATGGCATAAATCTCGTCTTTATGTGCCTCTAAAATAGTAGCTAACGCCTCTAGGGCCTGATTTTTCTGAGCGGTAGAGAGCGTGGCATATTCATAGGCTGCGCTTTGGCAGGCCTTAGCAATTGCAATTAAATCCATATTTTTATTTTTCAATCAATACTAAATCGTCGCGATGTACGGCAACATCACCATGAGAATAACCTAAGACATTCTCGATAGTATCAGAATGCTGACGTTTAATTAAATTAAGCTCATCTGATCCATAACGGACCAAACCACGGGCAAATACGCCCTGCTCGATACTTCTGATCTCGACGGTAGCACCACGCATAAATTGTCCTTGAATCTCCAAGATACCGCGGGGCAGTAAGCTTGAATTGCGCTCACATAGAGCTCTATAGGCGCCCTCATCGACCATTAAAATACCCTCAGGGGCAGTCGCCGCTCCAATCCAGGCCTTACGCGCTAAAACTGGATGCGCACACGGGCTAAAGAAGGTCGCATCGCCCTCGCCTTTGACTAAATCAAGAATAATTAAAGGATCAGCTCCTGAGGCAATAATCAATTCAACCCCAGCGGCCGTGGCGACCTTAGCGGCCTTAAGCTTAGTTGCCATACCGCCTGTACCCTGATTAGTACCAGCACCGCCAGCTTTAGCCATCAGCTCATCATCGATAACATTGACGCGTTTAATTAAGGTAGCATCGGGATTGACGCGCGGATCGGCAGTATAGAGGCCCTTCTGATCGGTAAGCAAAATCACACAATCAGCCTCAGCTAAGACGGCTGAGAGGGCGGCTAAATTATCATTATCGCCGACTTTAATTTCGGCAATAGCGACGGCATCATTTTCATTGATGATAGGAATAATACCGTTATCAAAGAGAGCGGTAAGCGTATCGCGAGCATTGAGATAGCGATCGCGACTTTGCAGATCGGCACGGGTTAGGAGCAATTGCCCAATCTTCAGATTATAGATATCAAAGAGATTTTCCCACAAGCGCATTAAATGCACCTGACCTACTGAGGCTAATAATTGCTTTGAACTTATATCAGATGGCAATTCAGGATTGTTTAAAACCTCGCGTCCTGCAGCAATCGCGCCTGAGGAGACTAAACCTACCTCATAACCTTGTGTAGTTAAAAGATAAACCGTGCGCACAATCTCGCTCATATGCGCTTTATCTAAATGGGAAGTGCCTGAGGTTAAAGTAGACGTACCTAACTTAATAAATATTCTTTTATTTTTTTTCATCTTTTTCTAATTAAGCAATAAGGACTCAAAGAATCTAGCTGAACTATCATACGATCTTAAAAGGAAAGTGGAATAGCCACAGCTCTCTTGCACATCAACGCGGCAATCACGGAAATTAGCTTCTAAAAGCTTGATATCATCACCAGTCACAAAGGAATTGCGCACAGCAAAGACAGAACACGGCACCGTACAGCGACCTGAGGCTGATAATAAGCCCTGCGTCTTTAAAGATAAAACTCTAAATTGCGGGATGACGGTATCCCAATTAGCCGCATCTAAATTCATACGATTGGCATAATTTGAGCGCAAGCATAAAGGCAGACTATTTAAAATCTCGCTATCGGTAAAGAAGGAATGCACCGCTGGGGCAATTACCGCTAAAGCCTTAATATCGTTAGGATTTAAAATACAGCTGCGAATACAGGCCGTACCTGAAATACGCATACCGCATAAACCTAAATGCGTAGCATCGATATTTTTTAAAGTCTTTAAATGAGCGATAGCCGCATCGATGACTAAAGACGAATTGATGTCTAAATTGAGCTTTGAGCAACTACCTAAGCCTGGCATATCAAGCGCAAAGAGCGCTATACCCCGCGGCCGCAGATAATCGTTATAGAAGCGATAGAAATCGGTGACATTTTGCTCATAACTGCCGACCATAATGACACAAGGATGGACATTAGTCTTATCGGGTACATGCAAAAGGCCTGAAACCTTCGCTCCCTCGACATTAAAGCTCTCCTCTAAAATATCACCATTAGTCGGATCCATTTCAATCATGCGCTTGTAGATACGGCGTGAATGCATGAGCGATTCAGTAGCTAAGACATCACCGCGTAAAAAAGGATAGGCGGCGATAGAAAAATAGCGTGAGGCCATACGGTATTGATGGCTTGCCGATAAAATCTCCCCTTGCTCTTCTAAAAGCTTACCGCTGTTGACACGTCTTTGCGCTAAAGCATTAAATTCATAGATCCAATTGCCAGGTCCATATTCAGCAATGGTGTCATAACAGAGTTCACGATGACGCTGTCCCTTAGCGGTAGTGATATTCGCTAAAGCCTCATCTATATCTAAAAGATTACCGCCTAAAAATACCCACATAAAGGTACGCACCGGTCGATACCAATCAGAGGCAAAGTCTAAAACTGGATCGCGGCGATTTAAAGGGGGAAGCTCACAACCTGAATTGGAGATAAAGGAAGTCTCCTGATAATCAAAGCGAGGCTTAAATAGAATTTCACTTAAATTTTGACTAGTAGCATTATCACTCATGACGCTTATCCATTAGCGGGGAAATCTTCTCTCTCTAAGCTTAACGGAAAAAAGCCGGCAAAAACATATAGACGCAAAATATTTCCCACAAACAAAGGCTTAAGCGCGAAAAATAGCCGCCCCATTAATCTCTCTAAAGCTTTAAAGCCAAGCGCTATACCTAAAGATAACAATTAAAAAATATCAACCTGCAAAAAATAGTCAATAACGTATGATTTCTATATCAGTTTCCCACAAGCAAAAAGTTTTTCGCAATATTTAACTCTAAATAAAATGTGGGAAACTCAAAATATTTTTATTATATATTTCAATAAATTATTAAGATTTTTTATACTTTCTAAAAGTTTCCCACAGACTTTCCCACAAATTAGAAAATTTTTTCCAACATAATTTCCCACAACTACGCTAAGAGAGTTGCGAAAATTTGACAAGTGGGGAAAAAGTGTGATCGACTTAAAAGGCATGAAAAATCATCCTTTTTAATAACTAATTGAAAATTTTAATATTTATTAAAATAGAGCTCATTTAAAGAAATTTTATAATTTTTTATTAATCGAAATTTGCCCCCTTTTGAAGCTTTAAAAAGCTCAAAATGGCTCTACAAAGCCAAATCTTAATAACTTATTGAAAATAAAATATTTTTATTTTTGCAAGCACTATTTATTTAAGTTTCCCACAGCTCATAAAGCGCATATAAATCAGAGTTTCCCACTAAAAAACAGCTAATCCACTGAGTTTCCCACAGCTAAAATAAAAAAATAAATTTTTTTAGATGCAAAATATTTGATCTTGTGCTAGTCACTTTTTTAGGCACGATTTTTGCTAGAGCTAAGCTAGTATCCAAGCAAATTGTCAAAATTACAGTTGTTTTTAATTTTTTAAAAGAAAAAGCTCCTAAATTTTAATTTTTGGGCAAAATTTACCTAAATTTTACAAATCTTCTAAAAATTACCGCCGTCCCCAATTAAGCACCCTTCAATTAAAATAATTTTTATACTATTAGTATTTTGTAAAAAAAGTTATTTTAAAAATAAAAAATATCTTAACTAAATTAAACGAACAATACCCTTTAAAAGCAAAACTCCACCATTAATATCATTAAGCTTCTTTTGCTATAAGAATTACATTAATGCCGCATTAATGCGTAATTAATGCAAAGCTCTCTAGCATTAGCGATTTATAAGCGTTTTAGTCCGCAAAAACCAGGTTTTTTTAGAAGTTTCCCACAGGTAAAATTTCCCACAACTGTCTTCATATTTACATCTAAATTAAAAATGCCGGCTATTTTTAATTTTAAATTCAAATAGTTATCTTTATTTAAAATGACTTTTCCAAGTAAAAAAGCTCTTTTCCGTCAAGACTTATAACAGTTTTTTTTAAAATCCCACTGACTTTCCCACAAGTGACAGAAAAGATATTTTTCAGAACTTAACTTAGAGTTAAAAAAAACTTTAAAATCAACATTAACTACTTGAAATATATTCAAAATAATATCTAATGTGAGCTAGTTCAAAATTATTTTGGCGATAAAATTTTAAAGTTTCCCACAGACTTTCCCACAAGCGAATAATATCCACAATATACTTATATTAACTTTATAATCTATAAAGATTTTTTAAATTTTAGACGTATATTAATAAACAGATTTTTTCTTAAAAACACTTAATTCACCAATTTTTTCCCACAACTTAAGCCTCAATCCACAGCTTTTTCCACAAGTTATGGCTTTTTTAAGCCTTTTGCAATGAATTTAAGTTAAACGAACAATAGTTTTTAAAAGTAAAAAGCATTGTGCGCTTTTAGCTATATGCTAAGATACGCACCATCTAAAAGGTGAGGTTTATTATGCCCAACGCAGTTGTAAAAAAATCCAAGCTTCTAAGATCAGGAATGGTGACATCCTTCTTTACCCTCTTATCCCGTATCTTAGGTATGTTCCGTGATATCGCCATCGCCTCTATTTTAGGTGCGGGTATGAGCGCTGATATCTTCTTCTTTGCCAACCGTATTCCTAATTTCTTCCGCCGCCTCTTTGCCGAAGGTGCCTTCGCGCAGTCCTTTGTACCGGTAATGAGTAAGACGCGTGAAAATGGTAGTGATAAAGATCTTAAAGTCATGCTTGCGCATACTACCGGTACTTTAGGTGCCTGCGTGCTCTTAGTGACCATTATCGGTATGTTTGCCTCGCCTATTCTCACCGCCTTATTTGGCTGGGGCTGGTTTCAGGCTCATTTAAATGGGCACAGCGATGGTCAGAAATTTATCGAAGCGTCCGCGCTTTTAAGAATTACTTTTCCCTATCTCTTCTTTATCACGCTCACCGCTTTAACGAGCTCCATTTTAAATGTCTTCGGGCGCTTTGCCATTCCGGCCATGACTCCCTGCATTTTAAATCTGACCCTCATAGGCTTTGTCCTATTCTTAACTCCGTACTTTGAGGATGCCAATGTCGTCTTAGCCTATGGCATGGTAGTAGGTGGCATTTTGCAATTGCTCTTCCAAATTCCGGTCATTATCAAGCTTAAGCTCTTAGTCATGCCTAAATGGGGCTGGAAAGATCCTAATGTCACTAAGATTAGAAAGCTTATGCTTCCGGCTATTCTCGGTGTCTCTGCAAGTCAGCTTAATTTATTAGTAAATACCGTTTTAGCCTCGTTCTTAGCTACAGGAGCCATTTCCTATCTTTACTATTCCGATCGCTTACTTGAATTTCCTATCGGTATCTTTGCGGTGGCGATCTCTACTGTAATTTTGCCCGCGCTCTCTAAGGTCAATCAAAAGGTCGATCCTCATCGTTATCAAAATACCTTAGATTGGGGCGTGCGTTTAGTCCTGCTCTTAGGCCTACCTTCGATGTTTGGCATTATCGCCTTACGCGAGCCGATGCTACGCGTCATCTTTATGCGCGGAGCTTTTAGCATGGAGCATGTAGCCCTCTCCTCAGCCTCGCTTTTAGCCTCAGTTTCAGGCTTAGCTGCCATCATGCTTGTCCGCGTCTTAGTACAAGGCTTTGCCGCTATTCAGGACACTAAGACCCCGGTACGTTGCTCTCTGTGCGCTATTGCCGCTAATATTGTCTTCAACCTCATCTTAATTGTGCCTTTAGGCTATGTCGGTTTGGCTCTCTCTACTGCTTTAGCCGCTTATTTAAATGCTGCACTCTTACTCTTTTTCCTCTATAAGCGTCAGATCTATAAGATCTCCAAAGTAAGCTTATTCTTTATTTTAAAGGCCGCCTCCGCTGCGATTATCATGGCTATAGTCCTGCGCTATCTCTCCTTTGATTTAGAGCAATGGGCTTCTATGAGTACGCTTGTAGGTGCACTCTATTTAGGTGGTTTTATCGCCTTAGGCGGCGTGATTTTTGTGGCTGTATGTCTTATCTCAGGCATCAAGCCACGCAGTTTAAAAATGTAAATAAGCTACTGATATATTTTTAAAAAATTGTAAATAGGAGCACATTTATTTTCTTTTTATAGTGAATTTTCATAAGGCTTTGCCTATATTTAGAGTATAGGAACACGCAAGGAGTGCTTTATGAAACAATATAATCATATCTTGGTGGTTATGGAGCCTAAACGTGACCACCAAACAGCTTTACAGCGTGCGCTAGAGCTCTCTCACTATAATCCTAAGGTCAAGATTACAGTCCTGCGTTTAGTGTACGATTTCTCCTATGATATCCATATCCTCAACCGCCTGCGCGAAAAGGATACCCGCGAGGATATCTTAAGAACTCACGAAGAGCAGTTGCTGTCTATCATCCATAAATATACTGAGCATGAAGAACAAACTCCTAATATCGACACTAAGGTAGTCTTTGCTAAGGATATTGCTGAAGGCATCATCGCGGAAATGAAGAGTGGCGATTATGATCTCATCATCAAAGCCGCTAACCATCATGGTGTCTTAGATGCCATTATCTTCACCCCTATCGATTGGTATTTACTGCGTCATGCTGATGTACCGGTAATTATCGCTAAAGATCATAAATGGGCAGAAGAAGGCAGTATTGTGGTAGCGATGGACTTTTCCAATCGCGCCCGTATGAGCACTAATTTAACCTTATTGCGTGAGGCGCAACAGGTCTCGGCAATTACAGGCGATCCTATACATTTAGTCAACAGTGCCCCTGTGGCCTTACCGACGATTATGCTCGAAGTCCCGCATTACTCTCCGGAAATTTATGCTGAGAATATTTTAACTGAGCATAGAAATCGTCTCTATGCCTTTGCTAAAGCTCACGGCATTCCTGAGGAGCGCTGTCACATTGCCGAGGGTATGCCTGATGATGTGATCCCCGATCTCTGCCGTAAGGTTAAAGCCCGCGTCGTCTTCATTGGATCTGCCGGTCGAACTGGAGCTATGGCCGCTTTAATGGGTAATACCTGTGAGGAGATCGTCGATTATTTAGATGCCGACTTAGTGGTCATCAATAAAAAGGTCTTAGCTAAACAAGAAAGCTAAAAGCTAAAACCCTAAGGCTGACTTAAGCGTCAGCCTTTTTTGTGCATATAGCATAAAGAGGTGCCCATGTAAGTCTTACCCCTTCATTATCGCTATAGGCGCGCTCATAAGCCTCAATAAAGGACAAAAGCTTACCGCGTGTCCACATTTGTGAAGATAAGGCGGCAATACCTGTGGCCTTAAAATGCCTGAGCATCTCTAAAGCACTTTTAAAATGCGTAACTATAAGCTCTGATTTAAGCTTAAAGTCAAAGCCTTGACGGGTAAGCATTTTCGCTAATTGCGCAGATGTCGGATAATTTAAAGACAAACCTGTTATGGCCTTAATTTCCGCGAAATGCTCAGGTGAGAAGATCGCAAAAGCTAAGATCCCCTGTGGCTTTAAATAGGCTTTAAGGCGCTTTAGACTTTCTTCTAAATTCTCAAACCACTGAAAACTCGCGCAACCGATGATGAGATCGTATCTTGTAGAAAAATTAAGCTCTTGCGCATCGCCTTGTAGATAATGAACCTGAGAGCCAAATTCATCCTTACAGATTAAAAGCATCTGTGGACTTAAATCATTAAGAGTAATATTGGCGTGAGGATAGTGCTTTACTAAAAGCTTAGAGAAATTCCCTGAGCCACAGCCTAATTCTAAAATCTCCTGAAAATTACCTTCAGGTAATAACGCTCTTAAATGGGCGCCCATCTGTCTTTGTACAAAAGCCTCCTTGCCATAGCTTGATGAGGCTTTAGAAAAACGTCTTGAAACTCTATCCTTTAGCATGAGCCTAATAGCTTTGAAAAAAGCTCCTTATCAAAATGAGCCCATGGACCTTTGATGATCGCCGTTGCAGTATCAGAAAAAGCCTGACGCAAAATGGCCGGCGGAAAAATCTTATCGCGTGTGCCAATATAGGCCACATCATAATTAAAGCAAGGGCGCTCTTGTTGCTGTCTTTTAAATTCATAGAGCGCTAAGAGCTCAGCTTTACAGCTTAAAGCACTTCTTTGAGGTAAATTTTCCATATAGAAAGTCGGATCGCGTCCTAACATGGCACTTATAAATTGAGCTTGAGCGCGACTGTCCATATTTTCATAGCTTAAATACCACAGCTTTTGCTCTAAGCCTATCTCCCCATCCTTAAAGACAATACCATCGGGAGTACCATTGACGGCAATAGCCTTAGTAATCTTAGATCTAAGCTTACTCTTATCTACAAGATAAGGGGTGAGCATTACGCCTATAGACCAAGCGATAATCTCAATATTTGTAAAATTTTCATAAAGAGCGAGATCGCAATCTAAGGACTCATAATCATAGAGCATCGCCACCGTAGTCTCGCCGCATAAAGCTCTAAAAGGCGTGGGATCTTGACCGTAACCTGAGATAAAGAGTTTTAAACTCTGCCCCTTAACTTCATTTAAAAATTCCTGACGCATTAAAGTTCAAACTCCTCAATGGCCTTACCTAAAGCCTCAACCTCAAGATCAGATAGAGCAGCGCTTAGTGATATCCGCAAACGTGCCTGTCCCTTAGGAACAGTGGGATGACGTATAGGCAGAGCATAAAAACCGCGCGCTTTGAAAAACTCATAGGCCGCAAGTGCCTTTGTATTTTCATAGGTTAAAAGCGCCATGATCTGACTTTCTGAAATATCCACAAGGCCCTTTTTAGCAAAACACGCATGAATATATTTGTGTATACGCTCTAAACGCTCTTGTCTATCTTTAAAGCGCTCTAAATGCTCTAGCATAAAGGCAATATGCTCAAAGCTCAAAGGTGACATGGCGGTAGAGAAAATCAAAGGTCTTACGGTATTGATAAAATAATGTCGCGCCACTTCATTGCAAAGTAAGAACGCGCCTTGCGAGCCTAAGCCCTTACCACAAGTACAGAGGATAAAATCCACCTTATCTAAAACCTGTCGCTCTTCACATAAACCTAAAAGCTTAGCGCCTCTGACACAAAAAGAATGGGCTTCATCGACATAGAGACTAAGTTTTGGATATTTAGCCTTAAGAGCTACTAAGGTCTCTAAATGCGCCTTATCGCCATCCATGCTGAAGATGCCTTCAGTGACAATGACGATATGTGCATAAGCATCATAATGCTTGCAAATTAAACGCTCTAAATGCGCATAATCATTGTGAGCATAGCGCAAGGGGTGAGAGGCGCTCAACATGCCGTCGATAATGGAGGCATGCGCATATTTATCGGCGATGATAAGCGTCTGCGGAAGCTTAGCTAAAGCGCTGATAACACCAGAATTAGCCGCAAAACCGCTATTAAAAAATAAAGCTTTTTTAGAAAATAAAGTCTCACAGACAGCGCTGGCATGAGCATAGGATTCATGGGCGCCGGTAAGTAAGGGCGATCCTGATGACGATAAACGTCGAGCATAAGACGGTAAAGTATCTAAAAATTCCTGGGCTAAAAGCTTATCGGCGCCTAAGGCTAAATAATCATTAGAGGAAAGATTGACATAAGTACGACCGTCTACCGCAATTTTGGAACCTTCTTGAGATTTAGGAATAATCCGCCTGAACATATTTTTTTGTAAAAGCTCGTCCTCAATGGCGCGCATACTTGCATAAATACTCATTAAGACCTCCTAGACTACAAAACTTGTGCACTTGTACAACAACCTAAGGGAATACAAGATTGCCTAAAATTTAGTAACTAAGCTTAAACTTTACTTCACCCTAAAGCAAAAATTTATCTTATGCCACAAGCCTTAAAGGTGGTGCCCACAGTAAATTGACTAAGTTCTGTCAGCATTCACGGTTTAGTGCGAAATTCTTTGATAAAATTTGTTTTTTTAAAGCCTTGTAATAACTTTGAACAGCCTAAGCACGTTATAATATCAGGCAGTTTTAATTAAAAATTGAACGCTGTCAATAACCCCTGTCTTAAGACAAAGGCTTGAAAAACTTGATGGACTGACCTTAAAACGCTTTTTTATGAAAGCGTAAATTCTAAGGTGGGTAGATAAAATCTGTAGAATTCTAAGCTATGTCTGAAGCTTAAAATCCTATAATTTAAACTTTTAAATTACCCCCTTCTTTATGGCCGTCACCTTATCCTTGATAAGCTATGAATATCCATCAAGAACATATTTGAAGATGCAGGCTCTTGCCTTAAAACTTGATTTACCATAAAGCTTTAAGGACATCAGATTAAGGCGCCACAGCGTCATGCTCTTTGCTAACTAAAACTTAGTTAGAGAGCTGAAACTTTATAAGCGCATTTATGCAAGCTGAGATTGCGAAATTAAAAACTGAGGATGTGACATCTAATTTCTATGAAAAGAATTTCTCAAAAACCTGAAAGAATGAATAAGCCTTTATTTGATGCTATGTATCGTCGCGCTAATGGCAATCAGATTATGCCTACTTGTGCCTGCGATCCGCAATTACGTCAGCTGCTCAATATTATCTATACCGCTAAAGCGCAGATAGATGATATTGCCGAGGACAGTCCTAAGGCCGGCCACAGCCCTGTCGCCTCTGCCTCTTAATTGAGGTTGCAATTTTTTTAGGAGTAAACATGAACGCAAGTATTGCCGCCTTAGAGCCCACTAAAGTCTGGTCTGAATTTGCCCAAATCTTACAATTACCGCGCCCCTCAGGCCATGAGGAAAATATTGTCAATTATTTAGTCAATTATGCTCATGAGCATAATTTTGCCGTAGCCTTAGATGAGGCTGGCAATGTCATTATGAAAATTGACGCCACTGAAGGTCGCGAGCACAGCCCCCGTGTGATCTTGCAGGCCCATATGGATATGGTGCCGGTAGCTGCTGATGGTATCGCGCATGACTTTTTACAAGATCCCATCGATGCCTATATCGATAACGATTATGTCAAAGCTTACGGCACCACCCTTGGAGCTGATGACGGTATCGGTATTGCTACTATCTTAGCTTTAATTTCCGATGAGAATTTAAGTCACGGTCCGCTCACCGCTATCTTCACTGTCGAAGAAGAGACCACCATGAAGGGGGCCTTAGGTGTCAGCGCCTCTGATCTTGAAGGAGAATACCTCATCAATCTCGACTCTGAGGAAAATGGTCTTTTATATATCGGTTGTGCCGGTTCTTGCGATGTCAATTTAAGCTTTAAAACTGAAAAAATCGCTGTTGAAGATTGTGTTGGCCTAAAACTTAGCCTCAACGGTTTCTTAGGCGGTCACAGCGGTGCTGATATCAATTTAGGTCACGCAAATGCCATCTCCATCTTAGCTTTAGTACTCAGCGACTTAAGCTCTGACTTTGACTTCTTTATCTCCGATTTATCAGGTGGTGTAGTCAGAAACTCCATCCCCTCTAAAGCTAGCGTTACCCTCAATGTACCAAGTGAGCATGCTGTAGCCTTTAAAGAAGCCTGTCAAAAGTCCTTTGATAAGATCATCGCCACCTACAGACGCTTAGAGACTAAGGCCGCCTTAAGCCTCTGTGATTGCGCTTGTACTCACTGCCTAAGCTATGCGCAATCTTTAAGCTTAGTAAACTTACTCTTAGCTCTGCCGCATGGCGTTAAGCGCATGTCCGACATCGATCCGAGCATTGTGGAGACCTCCGCTAACTTAGGTACCGTCAAGACTTGCGCTGAGAGCATCGATATCTGCCTCATGCCGCGCTCCTTAAAGGAACAGGGCTTAGATGAGATGATAGCCTATATCGAAGCTTGCGCTATGCTTTTGGACAATGTCGAGATTAGCTATGAGCATCGTCATGCCTGTTGGTTATCCTCAGATCACAATGCTCTCATCGACAATATGCAAAAATCCTGTCAGCAACTAAACTTAAAACCGCTTAAGATCACTTTAATGCATGCTGGTTTAGAGACTGCTACCTTTGCTAAAACTGCCCCTAATTTACAGCTTGTATCCTTAGGCGCTACTATTTACAATCCGCACTCACCGCAAGAGCGCGTCAATATTCAAGGCGTAGGTGAGATCTATAATATTGTTAAACACACTTTAGAAAAACTGTAGGAGAACATAAGGAAGAGTCTATGCGCCAAAACACCACCTCTTTGCGCCCATGCTTGCCATTTCAGTGTTTTCATACCTGTGCCGCCCCCGGTCGCACTCATAATAACGCTGTGCTCTTTGTGCGCGGCGCTAATCATGAAAGACTGCGTATTCATTTAATTACTTTCCCGCAGCATGAGATTGTGCGTACCCCGATGAATTACACCGGCACTAGCTCCGGTATTCATCGTTTTGTTACTCCTATCAATATCGATAGTGGCGCTAATTTACAGCGCTATGCCTTTAAGATCGCTCTTTTAGACGAAAAGCAACAGATTATCGATGTGGTGTGGTATAGCTCCTTAGGCATGTCGCGTGAGCGCCCGTTATTACAGCATTGCTTTGCCTTTGAATTATTCAATACCCATCCGACATGGGCTTTAGATCTGATTTTATATGAGATCTTCCCCGATAAATTTGCCGCCTCTCGTGGCTGTTTTACCGTTGATGGCACCCGTATCGATGCTGACGCTCCGGTAAAGCCTAAACTCTTTGAATATGTAGATTTAGACGAAGTACATTGCGGTGGTGACTTAGATGGTATCGGCGATATGCTTCCCTATCTACGACGCTTAGGCTGTGACGGTATCTATTTAACCCCGATCTTCAAAGCTAATTCTGTACATAAGTACGATACTGAAGATTATGACATGGTCGATCCGCACTTTGGTGGTAATGGTGCTCTTAAACGCTTAAGAACTCTGTCCTTAGGCTATGATATCAAGATCATCTTACACGGTACTTTCAATCACACCGGTGATACTCACCCGTGGTTTGATCGCCAAGAGCGTACCGGTAAGGGTGCTTTACACCACAAGGATAGCCCGTATCGCGAGTACTATACCTTTACCTCCGATGGTGAGCCTTATTGCTCTGACGGCAAGGCTAATTATCCTAAGCTTGATTATTCAAACTACTCAACCCGCCATGCCCTCTTTGAAGGTGAGAACAGTATTATCCGCAAGTGGACACGTCCCCCTTATGGTATCGATGGCTGGGTCATCGACGATGCCTCACAAGTTGGTGATAATGGCAATGCTCGCAATAATCTCAAGCGTCTGCAACAGATGTGCGAGGCTGCCCGCAATACCCATCTCGATGCCTTCATGTTAGGCTATTTCACCTCCGATGCTCGTTATGCTATCAGTAACCCGGGCAATGTCGATGGCAGTATCAACTATACCGGCTTTATCGGCCCTATCCGCGCCTTCTTCGGCGGTGTCAACCTCATCGGCGATCCGACCCCGTATACAGGTGAGGATCTCAAACGCACCTGTGAGGAATACTCTGTAGGTATCTCACAGCAAGTTAAGCTCTGCCTCGTCAATCAATTAGATAACGATCAGCTACCGCGTTTTTATAACATCATCGGTGGCGATAAATACCTCTATCTCGCCGCTTTAGCTACCCTCTTTACTTGGCGTGGTATTCCTTGTATCTATCAGGGTGATGAATTAGGCGATGTTATCGAAAATTATGAAATTGGCCCGCGCTCACTCATTCCGTTTAAGGCCTTGCAGGATCATCACGCCAGCCCCAATAGCGCCGATGTTCAAGCCTGCATCACTGAGCTTGCTGCTATGCGCCGTGAGAACACAGCTCTCACCCGCGGCTCTATGCTCTTTGTTAATGCCGGTGGTGCGCACTTTGCCTTTATCCGTATTTACGATAATCGCTTCTCTATTGTCTTTGTTAACGTTTCAAGAACCCAAGTCAAGATCGAGCAAGGCTCAATGCTCTTCCCGCTCTTAGCTGCTATGTATATGCCTGAGGATTGTAGCGATGACGATACTGCCGACTCAGGTGAGACCTTACTCATCCCCTTATCTGGCCGTAATGTCCGCCGTGTCGATCATGGTGAGGGTTTAGAGGCTCTCTATGAGATGCTCTCTCGTGAAAAGCTCTCCGTACGTTGCTATGGTGCTACCCGCACAAGTGAAGAGTTTGAAAAGAAATTCTTAAAGGATTTAACTTCCACTAAGAATATCACCATTCCGGCACGTACCGCCGTCATCGTCAATAACTCTAAGGATCTCAACGCTCCTAAAGACTAATTAAAAAACTTTAAGCTAAAAGC
>USBR01000029.1 GCA_900552905.1 uncultured Succinatimonas sp.
GATAAGGAAACGGCTACAGTTTAAAAAAAAGAAGCTTCTAAAACTAAAAATACTTCTGAGAAGATCTAAGTTACAATGAAGATTTAACAAAAAGCCCCGCTCACAACTTGCGGGGCTTTTAATCATTAAGACAAAGTTTTACAGAGAATTATTTAAAATCTCGAGCACTGCGGCTTTATCAAGAGGACGGATAGCGGTATCTAAAGGCATCCAGAACTTCATGACATGAGAGGCCATCTCCTCAAAATGCTCAGGACCTACACCTAAATCGCTAAGCTTTGACGGCAGACCTATACTCTTAAAGAACTTAGCGGTCTCATCGATAGCTTGATTAGCTAAAGCCATAGTATCGCCGTGATCTTGAAGACCAAAGACGCGCACTCCGTATTGAGCAAAACGCGCGGCGGTATCAGATGTTAAGCTATAACGCATCCAATGCGGGGTAATAATAGCTAAACCATAACCGTGAGTGATATCCGTAAAAGCACTGATCTCATGCTCAATACCATGACAGACCCACGGTGAGGGGCTACGACCCATAGCTAAGAGGCCATTACAGCCAAAGGAGCTGACATACATTAAATTAGCTCTAGCCTCATAATCATTGCCATCGGCAATAGCCTTAGGGGTATATTTAATCACAGTGCGCAATACCGCCTCGCACATGCTATCGGACAGCTCATTGCCATCTTTGACTAAATACTGCTCAAAGGTATGGGACATGATGTCGGCAGCTCCTGCGGCTGTCTGATGTTTAGGTACACTATAGGTATATTGCGGATCGCAGATAGAATAAGACGGATCGAGTTTTCCAGGTCCAAAGAGCGGTAACTTTTCATTAGTCTCAGGATTTGAGATCACCGCGCTATTGTCAAACTCACTGCCGGTAGCCGCTAGAGTTAAAACTGTGACAATAGGTAGAACTTTATCGATCTTGCTTGCATCTAAGACCAAATCCCACGGATCGCCATCATAACCAAAACCGGCACTGATATTCTTTGAAGCATCGATGACACTACCGCCACCTACAGCTAAGATCACATCGATATTTTCTTTTTTGCAAATCTCAACTCCAGCTCGTACCGAAGCAATCTTAGGATTAGGGGCAATGTCAGCTAATTCAAAGATCTGACAATCCTTTAAAAGCTCTTTGACCTTATCATAAAGACCTGAGCGCTTAATGCTACCACCGCCATAGGTCAATAAGACTTTTTTACCAAATTTAGAAATAATGCCCGGTAATTCCTCAATACGATCCTTACCAAAGATTAAATGACACGGCACATGCAGATCAAAGCTATGCATATTAACTCCTATCTTTTACTAAATGTTTTTTAAACCTTAATACCTTTTAAGTAAAAAAACTCATAGAAATATATAAATTTTGCAAAATTTTGCGCTTTAACAAGCTTTTAAGTCTCAAAGACTTTTTTTGATTTTTTATATATTTTTATTAGCCTTTTCAATGTAGTAAACTATAGCTAACTCATTTTAACTGCCACCATAAAGGTCAATTATGCTTTCCTTAAGTCCTCTTGCTACCACCATTTTAGGCACCACCTTTACCTTCTTAATGACGGTATTAGGCGCAGCTCTCATCTTCTTTATTCGCCATCAAAGCAATAAGCGTTTAGTACAAAGCTCCTTAGGTTTTGCCGCCGGCATTATGATTGCCGCCTCCATCTGGAGTTTACTTATTCCGGCAATGGAACATGCACAAAACTTAGGCATGAATAAATTGCTTCCCGCCTTAGGCGGCTTTAGCTTAGGTGCACTTTTTTTATTTGCTATCGACAAATGCATGCCCCATATTCATCCGCTCTCGCGCCATCATGATGGTCCGCAACTACAGCTTGGAGATAATCTGCTCCTCTTTATCGCCATTACCATTCACAATATCCCTGAAGGTATGGCCGTCGGTGTCGCCTGTGCCGCTAGCTTAAATACAGGCAATCCTGAACTTATCTCCTCAGTCTTAGTGCTCGCTTTAGGTATCGGCATTCAGAATATCCCTGAAGGTACCGCCGTAGCCCTACCCTTCTTTGCCTCTGGCATGAAAAAACGTAAGGCTTTTTTATTAGGCGCACTTTCAGGCCTTGTCGAGCCTGTAGCCGCTATAGCTACAGTCATGCTCATAGGCTCAATGAACAATTTATTGCCCTGGGCCCTCTCCTTTGCCGCCGGCGCTATGCTCTATGTGGTCACCGAAGAGCTTATTCCGCAAGCTCATGAGGATGAAAGTCACTCCGATCTTGCCACCATGTCAGTACTAGTGGGCTTTATGCTCATGATGGCTTTAGATATAGCTTTAGGCTAAAACATAAAGAGCATAATCGCTTAGCTCTCAATATAACCTAAGATCTATAGATTTCTCTTAGCTAAAAATCGCGATCTTTTGCCTAAAGATCTAAGCTTAAAAGCAAGAACAGCCTTTGATGACTTATTTGGCTTTGCTTAACTCTTTATAATTAAGATATGCTCTAAAGCTATAGCATAATTGATAAAAATTATTATAGATATAGATAAGTGTTGACAATATAAAGGGAAATGCTAAGATGAATGCATGAGTTAGCTTATGCTAACTTATATGATCTGAATCTAGTCTGTGTTCCAACGACAAGCAGTTCTAACTATATGCAGTGTGTTTTGAAGGTATCAATAGCGATACCTTCTTTTTTTAGATAAAGTTTTATTTTAAGCACCAAAAAGCCTGCACTCAGGCAGGCTCTTTTTATGCTTAATTATGCTTTGATATTAGCGATAATCTCATCACCAAATTCAGAAGTAGTTCTTAAAGAAGCATTTTCCATTAAGGCGGCAAAGTCAGAGGTGACCTTACCCTCAGAGATGGCCTTTTCCATACCATTGATAATGAGATCGGCAGCCTCATCCCAGCCTAAGTGACGGAGCATGAGCTCAGCTGAGAGAATGATGGAACCTGGATTGGCCTTACCGGTACCGGCAATGGTCGGAGCGGTGCCGTGGGTCGCTTCAAAGATGGCGCTATCAGAGCCGATATTAGCACCCGGGGCAATACCGATACCACCGACTTCGGCAGCTAAGGCATCGGAAATATAATCGCCATTGAGGTTCATAGCGCAGACTACATCATAGTTTTGCGGATAGAGCAGGATATTTTGTAAGAAGGCATCGGCAATGCAATCTTTAACGACGATCTTGTGACCGTTCTTAGGATTTACAAAGCTGACTACCCCCTTCTCATCAGCCTTAGCCCCATAATCGCGCTCAGCTAAAGCATAACCCCACTTCTTAAAGCCACCTTCGGTGAACTTCATAATATTGCCCTTGTGGACAATGGTAACGGAAGAGCGATCATGATCGATAGCATATTCGCAGGCAGCCTTAATGAGGCGCTCAGTACCCTGACGGGACATAGGCTTAACACCGATACCGCAATGCTCGGTAAATCTAATCTTTTTAACGCCCATCTCCTGCTCTAAAAACGCGATGACGCGACGGGCACCTTCAGAATCGGCCTCCCACTCGATACCCGCATAGATATCCTCGGCGTTTTCACGGAAGATAACAGTATCAACAAGCTCAGGATGCTTAACTGGGGACGGTACACCCTTAAAGTAACGTACCGGACGCAGGCAGATATAGAGATCTAAAGTCTGACGTAAGGAAACATTTAAAGAACGGATACCACCGCCAACTGGGGTAGTTAACGGGCCCTTGATGGCGACGTGATATTTACGGATAAAATCATAGGTCTCATCAGGTAACCAAACGCCCTCGCCATAAACCTCGGTGCTACGACCACCAGCATAGATTTCCATCCATGAAATCTTCTTTGTACCGGCATAAGCCTTCTCTACAGCCGCATCGACCACCTTTTTCATGACCGGAGTGATATCGGCACCGATACCGTCACCGCGAATGAACGGAATGATCGGATTATTAGGAACCTGCAGTTTACCTAAAGCGTCAATCTCAATGGCGCTACCTTCGCTAGGAACGACTACTTTACTTTCAAAAGCCATTTGTATCTCCATGATTAAAACCTTTTAGATTCTAGCAAATTGCGTCAGCTTATTTTATAAAATGAAAATAAACTAAAAATGAGCTAAAAAGGAGCAAAAAATGCGTTAAAATCCTTTAATTGCCCAAAATTAAGTATTTATAAGTCCTAGCAAAGTTCTAAAAACTCCTTGTCATAGCTAAATTATGTGCTATCATGAGTGCCATTCGATGCGCCTATAGCTCAGTTGGTTAGAGCATTACCTTCACACGGTAGGGGTCCTCGGTTCGAGTCCGATTAGGCGCACCATCCTCACAAATTTCCTCATTTTCCAATTTAAAACTACAAGCTCACTTGGCATCGACTTTAAAACTTACGCCTTTACTAAGTCCTTTAAGCACGCTTTGTACCTAGACTTTACAATTCTTTGACACAATGGCTTTAGCTTTAAGGAGAAATCTATGCAATTGTGTTTTTTAAATGTAGGTTATGGCGAGTGTCAGTTAATTATTGATGCTAAAGGCGAGGTCACTATTATCGATGGAGGCAGTGCCGATAGTGATACTTATAAGGTTAAAGCTACTTTAAGACTTAGCGAGGCTTTAGAGCTTTTAGATATACATAAGATTAAAAACCTCATCTGCACTCACGCTCATTATGATCACTTAGCCGGCCTAAGTGAGCTTATTGCTATCCCCTCTTTACACATTGAAAACTTTTATATAAATCAGCTACTGCCAGAAGACTTCAAATTTCCCGATCTCCCCTCAAAAGGCGCTCTTGATTTTGAGGATTATCGCTTATGGAAATATGCCCTGCGCGCTTATAGAGATCTTATAGACTACTTAAAGATGCAAGGAACACATATCTATGAGGCTAAAGAAGAGGAAAATTTAGTCTTAGATGAAAATCTAAGCCTTAAGATTTTTGGTCTTAACTCTCAGCAAAAAAGCTCTCGCCTTTATGAGCTCAAAGCCTTAGCCACTGCAGATAGGGAAACTTTTATTAAGGCTTTAGCAGCTTTAAATCGTCATGAAAATAATCAAAGTTTAAGCTTTATATTAAAGACTAAAGAGCATCAATGCTGTCTTACCGGCGATAGACAAAATTGGGAGGACTTATCGCCCAAACTTCCCCCTTGTACGCTCTTAAAGCTTACCCATCACGGGCAAAAGGATGGCTTACCTGAAATTTTATTAGAGAAAACTTGCCCTAAGAAATTTGTCATCTGTGCTGATTACTATAGAAAATACCATGCGGCAGCGCCTGAGGTTATATCTAAAATTAAAGCTTTTGCTAAAGCTTCAAATATTGAAAGTCAGATCTTTATTACAGGAGATCTCAATTTAAGCGCTGATACTTATGGCTCATTACTAAGCTTTAATGAAAATTTACACGCAAGCTTTCCGATTAGCTGTACAAAAAAGCGCCCAAGCATCTTTAAAAGAAGTCTCAAAAAAATCTATCTTGGCAAAAATGACCATCTCTTTGCCGGTGATGAAAATTATGCCTATAAATTTTTATATACCCATATCGCCCCTTGCGATATCTATAAGGTAGAGCTTCAATTTGACCGACAGATAGTGGGAATTATGAGTATTAAGAATTTAAGTAATAAAGCCCAGCCGCTGATGCTCAGGCTTTACAAAAATTTCATTGAAATGAGTATTTTTGATGAAGAGTCCTCCATCTTAGTGCTTGATTTTTACGCTGAAAATTCCGTCACAGTTGCACAAAATCTATATTATTACCTTTAAAAAGATTAGTTTTCTTGTAGGTCAATTAACTAATCTTTAACCCCAAAGCCAAATTTTTCACGATTTTACACAGGTTTAACCTCAGGCAAAATTTTACATAACAGACAATCTTTAAAATTCCCTGCAATTAAATTTTAGGTTGTTTGTTATCTATGAATCCTTCTTCTAAAAGTAAATTTATCAAAATTGCCTTAGGCATTTTAATCTTAGGGTGGACCTTGTTCCCCGTCTATTGGATGCTCACGCTTTCTGTGCGCTCACAAGAAGATCTAAACTCAGGTTTTTCCTTAGTACCCAGATCTTTTTCCTTAGATAATTTTATAAATCTCTTTAGTCAAAAACACTTTGCTACGGCTTTATTCAATAGTTGCATTGTGACCTTTACCGCTTTGACCCTTTCCCTTGTCATAGGTCTTAGCTGTTCATATATTCTCGCACGTCCGCGTTTTAACTTTATCTACAGACGCTTTATGATCTTCTGGGTATTGTTAGTACGTATCTTACCGCCTATTGCCTTTGCCATTCCGCTCTTTATTATGATGACATCTGCAGGCATCGGCTCTACCCGTATTCCTATCATTCTCTGCCATATTTTAGCCTTAACTCCCTTTATTATTTGGTTTATGCTCGCTTTCTTTGCCAATTTACCTAAGGAAGTTGAGGAAAGCGCCCTTATCGACGGCGCCACTGAATTACAGCTTTTCACTAAGATCGTGCTGCCACAGGTCTTACCCGGTATTGCCGCCGTGGGTATTCTTTCATTCATGACTTCTTGGAATGAATATCTCTACGGCGTCATCTTTGTACAGTCATCTTCACAGTTCACCATTCCCCTAGCCTTAGCCACCATGAACTCTGAACAAGAGCTCACACAATGGGGTGCTATTGCCGCAGGCGGTTTAGTGTCCTTAGTACCAATCATCTGTTTCGTCTTTTTTGCCCAGAATTTCTTATTAGCAGGCCTCTCAAACGGCGCTGTTAAAGAATAAATCTTTATTTAGGAGTTGATTATGAAATTTAAGAAAACTGTTTTGGCCTCAATGTTATGCGCCCTGCCTTGCTTTATGGCTTTAAATTCCGCTTATGCTGCTGACATGGAGAAATTAGTGATCGCCGCTCGCGGTGGCTCTCATGTTGATGTTATCAATGCCGTTAAGGAAAAGTTTGAAAAAGAGCATAACGTCACCATCGAGGTTATGGGTTTAGAAAATGCTGACTTAAAGCAGAAAATCGCCTTAGACTCCCGCGCCTCTTCAGGTGCATTTGATCTCGTCATGCTTGACGATCCGTGGATCCCGGAGTTTGCTAAAGCTGGTGTGCTGTGCAATTTAACCCAAAACGGTTATAGCGATGATAGCGACTTTGTCAAAACCTCTTTAGATATCGGTAAGGAGCCTTATGCTAAGGGTGATACCTATGCTCTGCCTTTTGCCGGTAACGTTACCTTACTCTTCTTCAATCAGGAAGTTTTAAGCTCTTTAGGTTATAAGAGCGCTCCTGATAACTGGGATGAGGTTTACAAGATCGCCAAAAAAGCTCAGGAAAACGGCAAATTAGGTTATGTCGTTCGCGGTCAGCAGGGTAACCCGATTGTTGGCGATTATATGCCTTTATTATGGGCCTTTGGCGGTGATGTCTTTGATGACAATTGGCAGGTCACTGTCGATACCCCTGAAGGCTTAGCCTCCTTAAATCTCTACTTAGAATTAGCTAAAACCGGTGCTAATTATGAGAAAAACGACATTGTCTCCTCTGTAGCTAAGGGCAATGCCGCTATGGCCTTAGGCTGGCCGTCTTGGTTCATCTCAGGCTCTGACACTGCCGCAGCTTACGCGGTAATTCCAGGTAAGGTCAGCGCTGATAGCAAAGAGTACAGCGCTGGTGTCATCGGTAACTGGATGATGGGTGTTACTGCTAATACTACCCACAAAGATTTAGCCATTGAGCTTTTAAAATACTTAACCTCCTCTGAGGTACAGAAGGCTGCTGCCGATAAGGGTGCTGTCCCGACACGTGTTTCCGTCTTTAACGATAAAGATCTCAGCGCTAAATATCCTTTCTATAAGACTTTATTAGTCGGTACTCAAAACTCCAAGGTCCGTCCGCGCACTGAGCTTTGGGGTGAGATTGAGAACGTCTATGGTATTGAGCTTTCAAATGCCCTCTCTGGCACTAAGTCTGTAAAGCAGGCCTTAGTTGATGCTCAGAAAGCCATTGAAAAGGTAATGAAATAATTTAGTCTAAAGCCGCCTTAATTCTCCATCACTAAGGCGGTTTTACTTTAAAAAAAGATATGCACAAAGCTCGATTTTTCTCGTTTTTTATGGTCTCACCGGCAACCTTTGTCTTTGCCCTTTTGACCATGTTCCCGCTAGGCTTCATCATCTACTATAGCTTTAGCGATTATTATTTTCTCTCATTGCGTCCAACTCGCTTTATCGGTACTGATAATTACACTGAGATCTTAGGCGATGAGTACTTCTTGATGGCCCTTTACAATACCGTCACCTTTACCTTTTTAGCGGTAATTACCGAGGTGGGGGCTGGCTTATTATTAGCCTTATTTGTAAATTCCATCGTCAAATTTAAAAAGACCATGCGCACCTTAGTGCTCATTCCCACTCTTATTCCGCCGGTCACTGTCGCTTTAATGTGGCAGATCATGCTTGCTAACCACGATGGCCTTGTAAATGAGATCTTCGCATTCTTTAATTTAAGTGCCGTCAACTGGCTCAATGATCCTAAAACCGCTTTTTTCTGTATCTTGCTCATCGATTTTTGGCAATATACCCCCTTCTCCTTTTTATTGATCTATGCGGCCTTACAATGTGTCCGTCAAGATCAATACGAAGCAGCTGCCATCGATGGCGCTAGTGCCTTACAGCAATTTCGCTATATCACCTTACCGGCAATTTCAGGCAGTATCTATCTTGCCGCTATTTTACGGGCTATCGACTCGTTCCGCCTCTTTGATAAGGTCAATATCCTAACTGGCGGAGGACCTGCTAATACCACTGCCACGGTAACGCAGTACATCTATCACTTTGGTACACAGGCCTTAAAGATTGGCTATGGCTCTGCCGCCTCCGTCATTATGACCATCATCATTCTTTTAATCGCCGCTTTATATATACGCTATAACTTTAAAAAACAGGTTTAACCATGGCCGCCATTTCCATTTGTAGTTTAGAAAAAAAATACAGTCCCATTCATGCGGTAATCTCCGATTTAAATTTAGAGATCCGCGATAAAGAATTCTTAGTCCTCGTCGGTCCCTCAGGCTGCGGTAAATCCACTACCTTGCGTATGATTGCCGGTTTAGAGACCATCTCCGGCGGAATTTTAAAGATCGGCAATCGCGTGGTAAATGACGTGCCAGCCCGTGAGCGCAATATCGCCATGGTCTTTCAAAGCTATGCCCTCTACCCGCATATGACCGTATCTGAGAATATGGGCTTTGCCTTAAAGCTTGCTCATGTTCCTAAGGATCAGATTACAAAGCGCGTCGATGAGGTGGCCGAAATTTTAGATATTAAAGAATATTTAGGCCGTAAACCAGGAGCCCTCTCAGGTGGTCAGCGTCAGCGCGTAGCTTTAGGACGCGCTATGGTGCGCAATCCTGATGTCTTTTTATTTGATGAGCCTTTATCAAATCTTGATGCTAAACTGCGCACCCATATGCGCACTGAGCTTATCAAGCTTCATCAAAAGCTCGATACTACCTTTATCTATGTCACTCACGATCAGACCGAGGCTATGACCATGGCCGATCGCATTGTCGTTATGAATAAAGGCAAGATCATGCAGGTTGATACCCCAGAAAATCTCTATCTCTATCCTGATAATCTCTTTGTGGCAGGCTTTATCGGCACCCCGCAGATGAACTTTATCAATGCAGAAATCCTCTCACAGCCAGGTGCACTCTATCTCAATGCCGGACGCTCAATTTTCAAACTCCCTGAGAGTTTAAAGTTCACCCTCCGCCATGAGCAATTGCCAGGACGCGAGTTAATTCTAGGCCTGCGTGCTGAAAATATCAGTGTTGATAAGCCTTCTGACACGAGTAAAACTTACGCTAAAATTCATGCCCGTGTCGATGTCCGCGAGCTTTTAGGCGCCGATGCTTTCTTGCACTGCACTAATGATGCCGGCAAAATCTGCGTGCGCGTCAGTGCTGACAATAATTTACGTTCAGGCGACGAGCATGATTTCTACTTTGATCCCTCTAAGGTCTATCTCTTTGATAAAAAGACTGGTAATACCGTCATCGACCGTCGTTAATTATTAAATCTCATTTTTTGCGCCTGCATTAAAAGAGGCTCCTTAACTTTAATAGAGCTTCTTCTAAAGCGGCGCATTTTTTTTATTTTCAGTGAAAATTTGGGCCTTTACGCGCTTTTTGCTAAAATTAGCGCATCAAAGGAGATATGCATGTCAGAAAGATTTAAACCCTTTGCCACTGTCGCTCTCATCATCGAGCATGAGGGTAAGTATTTAGTGGTTGAAGAATACAATGAAGATCAGAACAATCGCTTAGTATTTGGCAATCCTGCAGGTCACATTGAAAAGCACGAGAGCATTATTGAAGCGGCTTTGCGCGAAGGTCGTGAAGAGACTGGTTGTGAGGTCGAGCTTTTAAGCTTGATATCTATTGACGATTATGTCAAAGACTATGAGACCATCTATCGCTTCTGCTTTGAAGCTCGCATCAAAAATTTACCGGAAACTTTAAAGGCTAACGATCCGGATCATGAGATTTTAGACGTCAAGTGGTACACTAAAGAGCAGATCTATGCAAATCGCGATCTGTGGCGTACTCGCTTAGTAGGCCGCAATTTTGATGCTTATTTTGCAAATCAGCGTTTCCCTTTACAGCTTATCGATACCATTAAGTCTTAATATATGCAATTTGATGCTCGTATCCCCTATGAAGAGCTTGCCGGCAAGGAAGTTGTGGTAGGCCTTTCAGGTGGTGTAGATTCCTCTTTAAGTGCAGCTCTCCTCAAAGAGAACGGCATGCATGTCACTGCCCTCTTTATGAAAAACTGGGAAGAGGACGATAATGAATCCTATTGCGCGGCGGCAAAAGATCGCGAGGATGCGCAAAAAGTCTGTGACAAATTAGGCATTGAGCTTAAGACCATCAACTTTGCCTCTGAATATTGGGACAATGTCTTTGAGATCTTCTTATCTGAATATGCCGCCGGTAGAACCCCAAATCCTGACATTCTCTGCAATCGCGAGATCAAATTTAAAGCCTTTATGGATTATGCCATCAAGGTTTTAAAGGCCGATTATATTGCCACCGGACACTACTGTCAGCGTAGCTTCAATCTACCCCATGCCCACTTATTGCGTGGTGCTGACGCCAATAAAGATCAAAGCTATTTTCTCCATGCCATTGAGCACAATGTTTTAGAAAAAGTACTCTTCCCGGTAGGCCATTTAGAAAAGCCTCTCGTGCGTGCTATGGCCGCAGAGCGAGGCTTAGATACGGCCACCAAAAAAGACTCTACCGGTATTTGCTTTATCGGTGAAAAGCGCTTTAGACAGTTTTTAGCACAGTACTTACCGGCAAAACCAGGTCCCATTAAGAGTATTGAAGGCAAAGTCGTCGGTACCCATAATGGCCTTATGTATGCAACCATAGGTCAGCGTAAAGGCCTTAATATCGGTGGTACTAGCGATGGTAATGGCGAACCTTGGTATGTAGTCGATAAGGATATTAAAAATAATACCCTCATTGTTGCTCAAGGTCATGGTAGTGAGGCGCTCATGGCTTATGGCCTTATGGCCGTAAAACCTAGCTGGATTATAGCAGAGCCACAATTGCCACTGCGCTGTACCTGTAAGATCCGCTATCGTCAGCCTGATGTAGAGTGCACGATTTTCAAAGACGGTGACAATCTTAGAGTAGAATTTATAAATCCTGTTGCCGCTGTAGCCCCAGGACAGTCCGTAGTCTTCTATCTAGGTGAGGATTGTTTAGGTGGAGCTGTGATCGATAAGGCTTTAAAAAAATAAGGAGAACTGTTAATGGCAGATATTAAAGGCGAGAGCATTGCGCTAGCAGCCTTATTTCAATGCTGTGCTCAAATAGCCCGTGTTGCTAATACCGGTTTTTGGGACGAGCATGCCGCAAGCGCCGTCATCCGTGGCTTATTGGTAACTAATCCGCAAACTGTTGAGGATATCTATGCTCCTGGCCGTTTGATGACAGGCTTTAAGCAGCTTGTAGAGAGCTTTGACAGAACCATGGTCAATAAGACCTCAGATACTATTGCCATTACTCAAAATGCACTAAAGCTGATTGCTTTAGAGGTCAGCATTTCCCGCAATAGCGAAATCTTCAATCGCATGGGCTCTGAAATTGACCGTTTAGCCTCCAATATTTTAGCCTCTAAGCCTGATTATTTAGAATCAAGCCCAGAGATCATCTTAGATAGCGCTTATCTAAGCGATTTCTCCTCACTCTATCAGTCACTTATCAGCCCGAATTTCCAAAAGCTGATTATCTATGGTGAGGAACAGTATTTAAGAGATACTGCCAATCAAGATAAGATCCGCGCTTTATTGCTTAGCGGTATCCGTGCGGTAGTATTATGGCGACAATTAGGTGGCCGTCGTCGTTTCTTATTTTTCCGCCGCAAGGCCATTGTTGAATGTGCCCGTCGTGGCGCCACTTCCGGAATTTTGTAATTTAATTTGAGGACTATCATGGAATTATCTTCACTTACCGCTGTCTCTCCTTTAGACGGTCGTTATGCATCTAAGACTGCAGAATTACGCCCGATTTTCTCAGAGTACGGCTTAATGCGTTTTCGTGTTCAGGTAGAGCTCACTTGGCTTAAGCACTTAGCCGCCTGCCCTTTAATTAAAGAAGTTCCGGCTTTTAGCGCTGAGACTATCGCCTTTATCGACGATATCATCAAGAACTTCTCTGAAGAAGACGCTTTAGATATCAAAAAACGTGAGGCTGTAACTAACCACGACGTTAAGGCTGTTGAGTACTTCCTCAAGGACAAGACCGCCGCTTGCGCTGAGATTGCCGCGGTCAAAGAGTTCATTCACTTTGCCTGCACCTCTGAGGATATCAACAATAACTCTCACGCCTTAATGCTAAAGACTGCTCGTGAAGAGGTTATCTTACCTTTATGCGACGAGATCATCTCAAAGATCACTGACTTAGCTCACACCTATGCTGATGTTTCTCTCCTCGCGCGTACTCACGGTCAGCCGGCTTCTCCTACCACCATTGGTAAGGAAATGGCCAACGTTGTTTATCGTTTACGCCGTCAGCGCGATGAGATCGCTCGTGTTGAGATCATGGGTAAGATCAACGGTGCCGTGGGTAACTTCAACGCTCACTCTGTAGCTTATCCTGAGGTTGATTGGTATGCCTTCTCTAAGGCCTTTGAGGAAGATTTAGGCTTAACCTTTAACCCTTACACCACTCAGATCGAGCCTCACGATTATATCGCTGAACTCTTTGCTGCTATCGATCGCTTCAACACCATCATGATCGACTTTGACCGTGATATTTGGGGCTATATCTCCTATGGTACCTTCACGCAGAAGACCATCGCCGGTGAAATCGGTTCTTCTACCATGCCGCATAAGGTCAACCCGATTGACTTTGAGAACTCTGAGGGTAACCTCGGCATCGCCAATGCCCTCTTTGTCCACTTAGGCAATAAGCTCCCGATCTCCCGCTTCCAGCGTGACTTAACCGACTCCACCGTTTTACGTAACTTAGGTGTTGCTATCGGTTATTCCATCTTAGCTTGGAAGTCCACCCTCAAGGGTATTTCTAAGCTTCAGGCTAATGCTGCCCACACTGCCGCTGAGTTAGACGACAACTGGGAAGTTTTAGCTGAGCCGTATCAGACTGTAATGCGTCGCTATGGCATCGCCAATCCGTACGAGAAGCTCAAGGCTCTGACCCGTGGCCAGAAGGTTACCCGTCAGATGATGCTCGACTTCTTAGAGACCTTAGAGATCCCTGAGAGTGCCCGCGAGCAGTTACGTGAGCTGACCCCGGCAAGCTATATCGGCCGTGCCGTTAAGTTCGCAAAAGACATCTAATTTGTCTAAGGATTCCGGGAGCCTAACTCCCGGAATCTTCTATTAAATATCTACTTGTTGTATACTAGTAAACAAGGTTTTGACCAAGGCAACATTTTTTGTGTTGCTTTTTTTTTATAATTATAAAAAGCACAATTTTTTCTGAGGGGCGCCTATGAAAGGAATCAAATTACCTGAGCTTAAGCTCAACACCGATTATCCCATCAGCAGGCAGATCTATACCTTCTTGCGCCGCCTTATTACCGATATCAGCATCAAACCCGGTACCCGCTTGTCTGAAAACGTGCTCTCAGAGCATTTTAAAGTTTCAAGACAACCTGTACGCGAGGCGCTCTTTCAATTAAAACGCTGTGGCCTTGTGGAAGTATTTCCGCAAATTGGCTCCTATGTCAAAAAGATCTCCCGCGTCAATATTCAGGAAATCTGCTTTGTCAGAAGTTCAGTTGAAATGAATGCCATCTATCAGGGCTTAAGAGAGCGCGATGAGCACTTTGAGATGGTGATGGCAAAGCTTGCCGATAATTTAGAGCGACAGCGTAAATTCTTTAAAGATAATAATTCCATCGATCGTGATGCCGAATTTTTGGATCTCGATGATGAATTTCATATGCATATCTGTGAATTTTCCAAAACCTCCCTCTCTTGGGATGTAATTTGGGACATCAAGGCTAATCTCGATCGTATCCGCTATCTCTCTACCCATAGAGTCTCTAAGATCGACAATCTTATCGAGCAACATCAGCATATCTACAATCTTATCAATGAGGGTAAGGCTTTAGAGGCCATGGAGGCCGTACGCGTTCACCTCTATGAGATTGTTTTAACCTCTATTCCCATCTGTCTTGAAAATGCCGAATGGTTCAATCCTGAGGATGTCACGGCCTTACGTGAAGAATATAAGGATAAAGAGTTTGAAAAAACTCAAAGCCAACAGTAATTGCCCCTTTATGGTCTCTACCCTAAGAGACCATATTCACCAAAAGCTCCTTTCAAGTTCTAACTTAAATAACAAATAATGGTTCTTCCGTATTGGTGTTGGAATCTCTGATGGGTAGTAACATAATTTAAC
>USBR01000030.1 GCA_900552905.1 uncultured Succinatimonas sp.
GTCTTTAAACAAGTTTTTCCCCTTTTAATAACCAAAAACCTCAGAGATTGCTCTCTGAGGTTTTATTCTTTTAAACTAAGCTTTAGTCAGCTAAGTACTTTTGTAAGGTGGCACGGACTGCACCGACACCTGCAATTTCCTCGGCAAACATGGTCTCAACAACCTTGCCTAAACCGACATCATAGAGGTTGACACCAAAGAGGTTGGCATTCTCTAAGATAGGCTTTAACTTATCACCTACAGTCTCAGGCTTACCAAACTCAATGCCAGCCATGAGACCCTGCAGATAAGCCATCTGCGGATCAGCTGAAGGCTCAAACTTATTGCCATTGTCATCAACAGCTAAAAGATAGCGTAACCAACCGGCAATTGCTAAAGGTAAGGCCTTAAGGCTCGAGGCATCCATACCGCGCTTTTGATAATTCTTTAAGGTCTGGCCAAAGCGTACCGGTACCTTTAAGGAGGTGTCAGTAGCAATACGCTGCGGTGTATCCGGTAAAGAACGATTAGTTAAACGCTGCTCGATAACCTCATCGATGAAGGCCTTAGGGCTTAAGATTTCCGGATCATCAACTACCGGTAAACCTTCCTTATAGCCTAAGCGGCTGACAAGAGCGACTAAGTCCTTATCATCCATTTCCTTAGCGATAAGATCATAACCTAAGACACAACCATAAACGGCTAAGGCAGTGTGGAGCGGATTTAAGCAGGTGGTAACCTTCATGCGCTCGCACAGATCTACCTTCTCACGGGTGGTGAATAAAACACCAACCTTGTCTAAAGCCGGACGACCGTTAGGGAAATTATCCTCAATAACTAAGTACTGCGGCTTCTCGGCGTTAACAAACGGAGCGATAAAGGTGCCAGAAGAGGTCTTGATCGGATCCATGTCCTCTAAGCCCTTTTCATTTAAAAGCTTAGCAATACGCGGATCAGGACGCGGAGTAATCTTATCGATCATGGACCACGGGAAAGAAATGGTCTTATCGTCGTTCAGATAATCGATAAAGTCCTGATCTACAAAGCCACGCTTTAACCACTCATCAGCTACAGTTAATACCGCCTGCTTTAAGTTCTCACCATTGTGAGAGCAATTGTCCATGGAGACAACAGCTAAAGGTAAGCGACCTGCCTTAAAGCGCTCGAATAATAAAGCGCAGGTTAAAGCCATACCGTTACGTAAGACTGCGGCAGGACCATTTTCAAAGTCAGCCTTGACTGCAGGTAAGTACTCACCCGCCATATCCTTAAGAGCATAGCCCTTTTCGGTAATGGTATAGGAGAACATCTGTAAAGAAGGATTACGGAAAGCCTTAACTACAGCCTCCATCTCCTCATCATACTCACCATTGCAACGATAGTTAGCAACTACAGAGCCTAAAAGCTCGATCTCAACGCTAGTATCCGGTAATAAGGTGACATTGGTAATGAGATTATCGTGAGGATTGCAGATAAGCTCAATTTCCTCGCCCTTGAAGATAGTCAAGGTGCAAATACCAGTCTTTTCAATACCCTGATTTAACAGCTCCTGCTGTAAGGAGCCGATAAAACCACGGAAAATATTACCAGAGCCCATGTGGAACCAAGTCGGGTTAGCCACAGTGGTAGCGGTGACTTCTTTTACGTCGTATAAAGGAAGCTTAACGCCAGCCTGTGCGTACTGATCCTTGGACTCTTTAATACCTTCTAAAGAAACCTTCATCTTGTCTTACCCCAAATTAGTAGATGAGTGGCTGCTCTAAGCTGTTGATGGAATCAGGATAAGGCATGTGCTTCTCCTTGCGGATAGCTTCCTCTAAGCCCTGAATGTAAACAGCACCTAAGGCACGGTCGTATAAGCCATAACCAGGTCTGCCGATCTCACCCCAAATCTCACGGCCATGATCAGGACGAACGATACCGTTGAAGCCGACCTCAACTAAGGCCTTTACAATCTCGTAGAGATCTAAAGAGCCGGTATGAGATAAGTGAGCGGACTCGTGGAACTGATGATCACCGGTGTGGTGTACGTTACGGACGTGGGCAAAGTGAATGCGCGGGCCAATCTTAGGATTGCGGATGATCTTAGGCAGGTTGTTAGCCGGGTTAGAGCCTAAGGAACCGGTGCATAAAGAGAAGCCGTTGTAAGGGCTGTCGTTCATCTCAGCGATCTTAACTAAGTCTTCCTCGCACTTACAAATACGCGGTAAGCCGAATAAATCATAAGAAGGATCATCCGGGTGAACACCCATCTTAATATTGTACTTCTCGCAAGTAGGCATGATGGCGTCTAAGAAGTACTTGTAGTTAGCACGTAAATCATCACCAGTCATCTCGGAGAACTTCTTAATGGCGGCAGTGATCTCATCGCGACGATTTAACTCCCAGCCTGGCATCTCAAAGCCATTGGAGTTCTTAGCGATATAATCGAACATCTCTTCAGCGGTTAAACCTTCGCAGATCTTGCCGTCATAGGACATAGCCTTAGAACCATCAGGTAAAGGCATAGCTAAATCGGTACGGGTCCAGTCGAATACCGGCATGAAGTTGTAGCAGACGCAGTGAATGCCAGCCTTACCAACAGCCTCTAAGGACTTGATGTAGTTCTCGATGTACATGTCACGAGTGTTAGCACCATACTTGATGTCCTCGTGAACGTTGATACTCTCAACGCCCATTAAGCGTAAACCGGCCTTCTCAACAATAGCCTTACGCTCTAAAACCTTCTCTAAAGGCCATACCTCACCTGCCGGGATCTCATGTAAAGCGGTAATAACGCCTTCCATACCCGGGATCTGGCGGATCTGCTCTAAAGTGATATTGTCCTGATTAGGGCCGTACCAACGGAAAGTCATGTGCATCATAGTGGAGTTACTCCTAAAAGCTAAAGTTTTTTTAAGTGAAATCTTGTGGATTTAAGACCTAGGCAAAAGCGCCTTAAATCCTATGACTAAAATTCTAGTATCCAAGTTAACAATTTGCCACTGTTTTTTTTATTTTTTGTGACAACCTCCACAATACCTAAGTTATTGATATAAGATTTTATCCTTTATAATCAATAAGTTATTTAAGCAAATTTATTAATAATAAATTTTTGCAAAAACGTGCGTAAGCTCAAAAATCTTTCGTTATTTTTCAAGATTTTTGAAAATTTACGTATTTTTGGCATTATTGAATTTAAGGTCTAATTTTGTATTAAAAAAAGTATAAAGATCCTATAAATTCACCCAAAGACCCATGCGATTTGTCTATATAAATAGACAAAAGGCTTATACAAGTCACCTCCTAAGTTTAGACGGCATTTTTTAAATTGCGGTGAAAATTAGCGTCTGAGATCAAAAATAAGGGAATTTTTTAGAAGAAAATTAAGAAATGGTGTTGCTAGTTTTAAGTCAAAAAAAAGAGGGCTTACGCCCTCTTAAAGTCTTTAGTGTTTGTCTGATTCTTTAGTGTTTACGTGATTTTTAAGCCTGCATGGCATTGTTGAGAGAGCCTTTTGCATTTAAAGCATCTAAGCTCTCCTTGCTCTTTTGCACGATGGAATTTAATAGCCCTTCCGGCTCTGGATGAGAATCAGATAAATCTAAAACAGTACCAGTAGTTACAAGCTCAGATAAAGCGTGAGACTGTACCGCGACTGAGACATAACGCGTGATAAAAGTACGCATAGCAGTTAAGAAGGTTAAGTACATCTCTGATGAGTGTAAGGAAACACGCTCTGAACCTATGATATTAACCATATCGAGCTGGCACTTATCGATACGACGGTTAAGCTTCTTCACGTGCTTAACTAAATTCTCAACATTCTCAGCATTAGGGGCTACAGCTAAAGCATGAACATCTTCAGATAAACGCTCTAAGCGCATATAGAGATCGTTAAGGCTAGTCTGCATCTCACCGGCAAAAATGGTATGACGGTTAGCAACGTGGGTCAAGGCACCATCGATAGCGATGTGAATATTCTTAGAGACCTCACGCATATTAGAGAATACGAGATAGAAGTAGAGCTTAGCATCAGGAGTAGACTTAGCTTGCTCATTAGCTAACTGCGAGAAGGAGTCGCCTTGATCTAAGCTTAGGGCATAATAAGCGCTACGCTCTTGTGAAATCTCATCCATGACGTATCTAGACTTATTGCGGGTACGTCTTAATCTAAACTCATTGTCAGCAAAGAAATACTCTAAGCCCTGCTTTAAGCACTCTAACTGCTTATCAAAGAATACCGGGGTGGCCTTAGTTACAGACTCTAAAATTTCCTTATCGCTCTTAGCATTTAAGATCTCAGAGGAAACATCGCTCTTAGACTTCTTGATAAAGTTAGTGTAAATAACCAGGGCAATAACTGCCGGAATACCGATAACTACAGAGATGGAGCCGGTATAGAAAAGGATCAGGGCAATGAGGAAAGACATCGCAAAGGCAGAGATACCAGTGAGGAACCAACCGGCGATAACGGTAACTACACCTGAAATACGGAAAACAGCACTCTCGCGATCCCAAGCACCATCAGCAAAGGATGAACCCATAGCCACCATGAAGGTTACATAGGTGGTGGATAAAGGTAACTTTAAGGAAGTAGCAAAGGAGATTAAAGCTGAAGCTACCACTAAGTTTACAGAAGCTCTGACATAATCAAAAGGCAGAGGAATTTGACCTTTAACTACCGGAGCTTTGGTATAACGCTTAGCGACAAAACCAACTACAGCCTTAGGAGAGGCATGATAAACAGTACGAGAGACACCTAAACCCATACGGGTAATGATACGACCTAAGGTTGAGGCACCAAACTGCTCACGAGAACCTGAAGCACTTGAAGAGAGGTTAATTGAGGTCTGAACTACCTGACGGGCTTTCTTTGAAACCCATAAGGTAATGCACATGATAAGGCCTGCAGAGAATAACCAGAAAGTAGAAGTAGCGGTATTCTCATTGAGACAATTCATCATGAAAGCATCAGCTTCCATCCCGGAGGTAGCCCACTGTTCAAAGCCATCTAAAGCGGCTAAAGGGACACCGACGAAGTTTACTAAGTCGTTACCGGCAAAGGAGAAGGCTAAAGCGAAGGTACCTGATAAGATAATGAGCTTGAAAATATTCCAACCCATCAAAGCCATAATCTGACCTAAGATAGTGAAGACAGCAAACATGCACCACATGATAGCGGTGAGATTATTGTCCATGAAGGCTAAAGCTTCTGCTGTCATAAAGGAAGCGCCATGAGCACCCTTGATGAAGAGGAAGTAGCTGATAGCAGTTAAGGAAACACCGGTAAATAAACCGCCTAAATAACGTACAGAGACTTTAAACTTAAAGCTAAAGAGAATACGGCAGACAAACTGCACTAACATACCACCAACAAAGGCAATCACCACTGACAGTAAAATTGCAGAGACGATGGTAGCGGTTCTATCTAACTTGATGTAGTGGAAGATCTCATTTAAAGAGAGATCTGAATCGTAGATCTTAAAGACTGCGGCAAAGGTGGCAGCACCTAAGATCTCAAAGATGATAGAGACTGTAGTTGAGGTCGGTAAACCGAAGGAATTGAAGATATTGAGTAATAAAACGTCACCAATCATGACGGCAGAGAAAATTAGGATAATCTCATAAAAGCTGAACATGTCAGGGGACAACATACCCTTACGGGCTACCTCCATCATACCGGAGGAGAAGGTCGCGCCAATGAGTACGCCGGCAGAGGCGACAAGCATGATCGCAAATAAAGGTACGATACGGGTACCGACTGCAGAATTTAAGAAATTACAGGCATCGTTACTAACGCCTACAAATAGGTCGATTGCAGCTAATAATAAAAGTAATACGACCATTACAAAAAATAGTGACTCAAACATAGAGTGTCCTGTGGTGGTAATGTTTAATCTGCTGTAAAAAGCGCGCTCATTGTAATGAGCTAAAGTTAAATAACCACGTATCCTATGTTAAATCTTTGTAAAACATCTTTTCTAAAAAGGCTTATATAAGCCTTTTTAGAAAAAATAAAGGGAAAGCCTCGTTAAAGACTTTCCCCTCTTTTAAAGATTTTTAAAATCTACTACTTTTTAGATGACTCATCTTTAGATTTTTTGTCAAAGCCCATTTCCATAGCTGCCGGAGATAACGGCATTTCTACTGGGGAAATATCCTCATGAGGCTTTTTGATATGATCTAAATCCTTGTGGATAGATTGCTCAAAATCTTCTAAATCATCATCGTCATCATCTTCCTGAGAGCGCATGGTTGTTGCCATGGACTCAGAGTGCTCATTGCCATTGACCGGAGTCATAACGGTACCATTAGCTACAAGCTCAGCTAAAGCATGTGACTGCATACCAACTGAGACATAACGGTTAACTAAGGTACGCATAGCCATGAGGAAGTTTAAGTACATCTCAGAGGAGTGCATGGACACACGCTGAGAGCCGATGATATTAACCATATCAAGCTGACACTTATCGATGCGACGATTGAGCTTTCTGACACGCTTAACTAAATTCTCAATATTCTGAACATTATTAGGATCAGTAGCTACAGCATGAATATCAGTTGACATACGCTCTAAACGCATGAGCATTTCTACGAGGCTGCGCTTCATGACACCTTCAAAGATGGTGTGACGGTTAGCAACGTGATTTAAAGCCTGATCGATCACAAATCTTAAGGTCTTAGAAGCCTCACGCAGATTAGAGAATACGAGATAGAAGAAGAACTTCGCATCTGGAGTTGAGTTAGCATCTTCATTTGCCTTTTGTGAGAAGGCATCACCACCATCTAAGGAGAGCTTATAGTAAGCGCTTCGCTCCTGAGAGATGGCCTCTAAGACATAGGTTGCCTTATTACGAGTACGACGCAGACTAAATTCATTGTCAGCAAAGAAGTACTGCATACTATTACGTAAGCACTCAATCTGCTTATCAAAATAATCAGGCACTGACTTAGATACAGAGCTTAAGATCTCATCATCAGTCTTAGCATTGAGAACCTCAGAGGCGACATCAGCCTTAGACTTCTTAAAGAAGTTGGTATAAACCACCAAGGCGATAACAGCCGGTACAGCAAATACTACAGCAATCTGACCTACATTGAAGAGAATGAAGGCAATGATAAAGGCGTTAGTGAAAGCTGAGAAACCTGTGAGGAACCAACCGGCGATAACGGTAACTACACCTGAAATACGGAAAACAGCACTCTCGCGATCCCAAGCACCATCAGCAAAGGATGAACCCATAGCCACCATGAAGGTTACATAGGTGGTGGATAAAGGTAACTTTAAGGAAGTAGCAAAGGAGATTAAAGCTGAAGCTACCACTAAGTTTACAGAAGCTCTGACATAATCAAAAGGCAGAGGAATTTGACCTTTAACTACCGGAGCTTTGGTATAACGCTTAGCGACAAAACCAACTACAGCCTTAGGAGAGGCATGATAAACAGTACGAGAGACACCTAAACCCATACGGGTAATGATACGACCTAAGGTTGAGGCACCAAACTGCTCACGAGAACCTGAAGCACTTGAAGAGAGGTTAATTGAGGTCTGAACTACCTGACGGGCTTTCTTTGAAACCCATAAGGTAATGCACATGATAAGGCCTGCAGAGAATAACCAGAAAGTAGAAGTAGCGGTATTCTCATTGAGACAATTCATCATGAAAGCATCAGCTTCCATCCCGGAGGTAGCCCACTGTTCAAAGCCATCTAAAGCGGCTAAAGGGACACCGACGAAGTTTACTAAGTCGTTACCGGCAAAGGAGAAGGCTAAAGCGAAGGTACCTGATAAGATAATGAGCTTGAAAATATTCCAACCCATCAAAGCCATAATCTGACCTAAGATAGTGAAGACAGCAAACATGCACCACATGATAGCGGTGAGATTATTGTCCATGAAGGCTAAAGCTTCTGCTGTCATAAAGGAAGCGCCATGAGCACCCTTGATGAAGAGGAAATAACCGATAGAGGTTAAGGAAATACCGGTGAAGATACCGCCTAAATAGCGTACAGAAATTCTGAATCTAAAGCTAAATAAGAGACGGCAGACAAACTGCACCACCATACCGGAGAAGAAAGCTATCACCACAGAAAGCAAAATTGCTGACACAATAGTGGCAGTGCGATCTAATTTGATGTAATTAAAGATTTCCGTAAAGGACAAATCCGAGTCATAAATCTTAAAGACTGAAGCAAAGGTTGCGGCGCCTAAAAGCTCGAAAATGATGGAAACTGTAGTAGAGGTCGGTAAACCAAAGGAGTTGAAGATATTTAATAACAGCACGTCAGCGATTACTACAGAGGAGAAAATCAGCATAATCTCGTAGAAGCTGAACATCTGCGGCGAGAGCATACCCTTACGCGCTACCTCCATCATACCTGAGGAGAAGGTGGCACCAATGAGCACACCGGCTGAGGCTACCAACATGATCACAGCTAAAGGCACAATGCGTGTACCCACAGCTGAATTTAAGAAGTTACAAGCATCGTTACTAACGCCGACGAAGAGATCGATCGCCGCTAATAACAGAAGCATGACAACCATTACGATAAATAAAGACTCAAACATAGAGTGTCCTGTGGTGGAATAATTATCATAGGGCGCAAATGTAAATTTACAGCCACTGTAATTTTACATTTATTTAACTCAAATTTTAAGTGAAAGCATTTTAACGAGCATTTGTTAAATTCAGGTTAAGTCACATTTTATTGATTTAGTTAGCAAAGATTTTGTAAAACTTTTATTTAAAAGCTTATTTAAGCCCAATTTAAAAAAAAAACAGCCTTAACCTAAAATTTTGACCCTGACCACAAAATAAAAGTGGCAACTGTGACTTTAGAAGACTTTAAAAATTACTTTGTAAATCAAAGAGTGATCTACAACTAAAATTTTACTTTTAGTAAATAATCTTATATCTTAAATGTTAGCTTTCAAGGCTATAATAAAATTGAAATTACACCCTTAAACATTAAACAAGGTGCGCTACTAATGGAAAAAGAAGAATTACTAAAAGAAAGCGATTTAAAAAAAGATATTGTTTATCGGCGTATTAAGCAGCTTATCGTCAGCTGCTATTTCCCTATGGGCTCAAAGCTTTCTGAAACTATTATTGAAAAGAAGCTTCATGCTAATAAAGCCCCTATTCGCGATGCTCTAAAGCGCTTGCAAGCTGAGGGTCTAGTAGAAAGACGCCCTAAAAGTGGCACCTATGTCTTCTCACTTAGCAATCAAGATCTCATCGATCTTTTAAATTTCCGCTTTGTCATCGAATCTCAGGCCACGATTCTCTCCTTTGATAAGCATCCTCAGAAGCTTGTTGAAGAGTTAAATTCAGTACTAGATATGATGAAACGCGATCTTAATACTAATAATATTCGTGATTATTTAGATCAGGACTCAAATTTCCATCAAACTCTAGTATCATTATGCGACAACCGCTATTTTATCGAATCCTATAAATTAGTTTCGGCCATTATGGATACGGCTCGTAACTTCTTAGGCAATAATGTCGCCCATCTGCATCGCTCGGTGATTCAGCATGAGGAGATCCTTAATGCCGTTAAGGCTCTCGATATCGGCAAGGTAGTTGAGCTTTTACGTGAGCACATTCTTCCTGATTATGGTGCTTATTGGAAGGGTTCAAACTTAAACGGTATTATTACACGTAAGTAATTTTTTATGGTTCTTGAACATATTGGTTTGGCACTAGGCTTTTTTGGAGCCTGTGCTCAGGCGGCAAATTATGCCTTCACAAAGGACTGTGTCGAAAAATATCAACTTCGAGGCTTAAGACAGCTTATCGCCGTTCACGTACTCATGTTCGTGATGGTGATAATTCCTTTTTTTGTCTTTAGTTATTGGCGTTTCTTTAATTTAGAGACCGCTATGTACTGCCTCTTTATTATTACCCCCTATCTTTTGGCACAATATCTGATGATTAGAGCTCTGACTATTTCCGATAGCTCGATTGTCTCGCCTCTTTTGACCATTAAAGTCCCCATCTTAGCTTTAATCTCTGTCATCTTCTTTGAGCAATCTTTTTCTATACTTCAAGTGTTATGCGTAACAGTGATTATTTGCTTAGGCTTTTACTTCTCATCTCTTGCAGGACGCGTAAAACTAGGTCCTTTATGCCTAATTGCCCTAGCTTGTACCTGTTTTTCAACCTCAGACATCGCTATGACCTTGTTTATGAAGACGCTACCTACAAGCCGTTTTCATCAGATTACCGCAGGCATTTGCTATGAATATTTTGCCTGTGCTCTTCTAGCTGTGCCTTTAATGTTCTACAAACCGCTAAAAATTGGTTTTAAAGAAGTAGGTCAGACTAAATGGGTGGGTACGGCGTGGATGCTAAGCATGGTCGGTATTGTCAGTTGCTTTAATCTCTCAGGTGTGGTTGAAGCTAATATTATTCAGACCTTACGCTCAGTTATAGGTGTCATCATCGCTTATCTCTTTTATAAACAGTATATTCACGATGCTGCTACCTTTAAAAAGAAAATGGCCATTGCCATCTGCATGTTTATAGCTGTAACTGTTTACTACCTTTAATTTATATTTATCGCGGCCTTTCTATATATAGAAGAGCCGCTTTTTGTTTGGTTAAAAAAATGAGTTTAGAGACCCTTGGTATTTGCTTAGGCTTTTTAGGAGCAGTCTTTCAGGCCTTCAATTATGCCTTTACTAAAGACTGTGCCGAAAAATATCAGTTGCGCGGCTTAAGACAGCTTATCTGTGTCCATTTAGGTTTATTTGTACTCGTCATCTTCCCTTTCTTCTACTATAAGCTCTGGCAACATATGTCCTGGGAATTGATCTTTGACACTTTATGGGCCTCTATTCCTTATCTTGTGGCACAATATTTAATGATCATTACCCTGACTATGACCGACAGCTCCATTGTCTCGCCTCTTTTGACCATTAAAATTCCGGTATTAGCGGTTATCGCCTTGCTCTTTTTAGATAAGGGCTTTAGCTTCAATCAATATCTATCCATCGCCGCGATTATCGCCTTAGGAGTGTATTTCTCCTCAATCTCAGGTCGCATCAAGCTCTTACCTTTATTCTTAGTCACCATTGTGTGCTTTATGTATGCCGTGTCCGATCTCGGTATGGCAGAATTCATGCGTGATTGGCCTGAGGATAATCGGGCCATGTCCATCTGTGGCTGTATTTGCTATCAGTTCATGTTCTGTGGTCTTATCGCTATGCCCTTTTTAAAGATTAAGCGCTTCCATTTAGATCTGCGCAATGTCTATCAAGCAAAAAATATCGCCATTGCCTGGATGATTTCCGATATTTTCTTTGTCGTCTGCTTCAATCTTGCCGGTGTCGTTGAGACCTCGATCGTGCAGGCTTTACGCAGTGTTTTAGGTGTAATCATTGCCTATCTTTTCTACAAAAACTACATTCACGACGAAAATACCTTCAAGCGCAAGATGGTCACAGCTTGTCTGATGTTTGTGGCCGTAGCTTCCTTCTATATATAGGTTAAAGTATGAGTTTAGAGCAATTTGGTATCATCTTAGGCTTTGCCGGCGCTCTGTGTAACGCGCTCAATTATGCCTTCTCAAAAGACTGTGTGGAAAAATATGGTCTGCATGGAGTGCGACAGCTGATTGTCGTTCATGTGACTTTTTTAATTTTGATGAGCCCGCCATTATTTTTAATGGGCTTATATAAAGAATTTACCCTACAGGTGCTCATCGATACCTTCTATATCATTGTGCCCTATATTCTCTCGCAATATCTTTTAATTAGACTGTTAGCGGCTACCGATAGCTCTGTAGTCTCCCCACTATTAACCCTCAAAATTCCAGTAGTAGCCGCCATGGGCTTTATGGTCTCAGGGCAAATTTTCAATCCGCAACAGCTCTTTGCTATTGCCATGATCATCATATTAGGTTTCTACTTTTCCTCACTTTCAGGCAAGATTAAACTCATGCCGCTTATCACCATGATCTGCATCTGTATCGGTTATGCCCTAGCTGATTATATGACAGTGAGATTTATGCATAATTACCCTGGAACTACGCTTGAAAAGACCATGGCCTGTATCTGTTGGCAGTATATTATCGGTGGCTTAATTGCTCTACCGATGATGATGAGCCCACGCTTTAAACTCAAAGCCATGCATCTTTGGTATGGCAAGTTACCGTCATTATCCTGGCTTGCCGGAACCTTTTGCTGGGTCGGATGCTTCTATTTTGCAGGTGTAGTTGAAGGCAATATTATTCAATCCTTACGCTGTGTTATCGGCGTTTTGATTGCCTATATCTTCTACCGTAAATACATTAAAGATCCCAATACCTTCAAAAAGAAGCTTACCGTGGCTTTTTTAATGTTTACCGCCGTATTTATCTTCTATATATAAGGAAGAATATGGTCTTGATTTAATCTAAATTAAATCAAAGTTAAATCGAAATTAATGGTAGTGTTCCTTACTTAATTTTTTTGCTAATGCCGTAAATTTTTTATGGCATTAACATTTAATTTGTGAAAGAATACACACAAACAAAAATCCTTGAACCCTTGTATGATGCGTATCTACTCGATACGCTCCCGTGCAGTTTTCAACCTGCCGCCATCTATATCAGTACTCTCTAAAGTACTGTGAACGGGAGATAATTATGATTACAGCTTGCCGTCTTGACGACGACGATGAACTCACCCTGACACCAGTACAGCCTGGCGATGCTTTACCCTCAGATGTAATTTGGCTTGACGTTAATCAGCCTGATGACGAGGAACGTGATTGGCTTGAAAAACTCTTCGTAGAAGATGTTCCGGAAGAAGACGAGATGGACGACATCGAGTCCTCATCACGTTTTAGAGTAGGCCCCGACGGTGTACATATTTTGTCCTTGTTCCCGCAGCGCTTAGCTAACGAAACGCGTGGCGTTAATATGTCCTTTACTATGCGTAAAAATCTCTTGATCTCCTTCCGTGAGGAAGATGTTTCTATTGTCAGATTATTACGCTACTATATTCGCCACCATAAGGTAAATTTACGCTCTTCCTTAGATATTCTCTTAGAGCTTCAAGATCTCAAAGTCGATCAATTATCCGATTTAATCGAGGACGCTTACAGCACCTTAGACGAGACTGCTGAGCAGATCACCGTTGAAGATCATGTGGAGCAGACTTTAAAAGAGCTTATCAATCAAGAGGAATTAAATTCCCAGATCCTGCAGGCTCTTTACGATACTAGACGTGCTTTACGTTTTATCAAAAAGACCTTTGAGAGCATACTCGATGATCGCCAAAACCGTAGCATCGATGAGGTGCTTAACGATATTGAATCCATCTTGCCGCATACTCAGTTCTTGTCTAACAAGATTAACTTCCAGTTAGAGTCATCGATGGGCTATACCAACCACAAGCAAAATAAGATCATCAAGATCTTCTCCGTGGCCGCAGTAGTCTTCATGCCTCCGACTTGGATCGCATCTGTCTATGGTATGAACTTCAAACACATGCCCGAGCTTGATTGGTACTGGGGCTATCCCCTCTCCATCGGCATGATGGCCATCTCAGCCCTTTTAACCTACCTCTTCTTTAAGAAAAAGGGCTGGCTATAAAAATTTGATCCTGCGTAATAGACGCAGGATCACCTTCCTTTTAAAGCCTTTATCTTTTAAAACCAACAACCCTTATGAGAATCTTTTGAAGATTTACGCTTAAAAGAGCCTGGGATCTATCACAGGTTAATTTAGGTTCTTCCGTATTGGTGTTGGAATCCTCTGATGAGTAGTAACATAATTTAACAT
>USBR01000031.1 GCA_900552905.1 uncultured Succinatimonas sp.
AAAAACTCACTTTTTTCATTGGATTTTTAAGTGACCACAGAGATCCGTTAGAACCTTAAAAGAGGGCAGATCTTATATAGGATCTGCTCTTTTTGTATGCGCCCAAAATAGCGGCTATCAAAACTCTCAGGCTTGCTATTTATCACAATATACTCATCCTTTAAGAGCACGCCATTTTCAAAATAAGTATAAAGCTTGCGTCCATGGCTATCGTGACTTAAGGCATGGGAGTTTTTAACTAAATTGCCATTAACATAGACGCCCTCGGTGTTTAACCATACTTTATCAAAAGCTCTAGCTTGAACTCTTTTCCCTAAGGGGGCGCTGTGGGAGGGGCATTGACCTTTATCTATATAACCGCGACTTTTAGCAAAAGTGGCGTGGTTTTCATCAAGGCAGATGAGGACTAAATCATCTTTATCTATATCTTTATCCCATAAGCGCATATAGAGACCTTTAGGTAAGGAGGCACTGGTATTTATAAAAAATACGGGATAGATCTTGTGGACAAAGCCTAAAGCTAGGCTTAAAAGTGCTAAACATAATATTTTCTTCATGAAAATATTATCGCTTACAGAGATCTTGGAAAATAAAAAAGTGCGCAGGATCTGCGCACTTAAGCTAAACGAAATTTATAATAATTTTGAGGATAGGAGTGATTTTTATATTAAATTAATTTTCTAGAATAATAAAGTATCACTCATCACCTTTTTAAGCTTAATTGCTTAATACGGCTAAAGATTCAATAGCTTCCTGGGTCTCTTGCTTAATCTTAATGGCATTAGGTCCTAAGACTTTAACTAATTCAATATAGATTAGGTCGATAATAAAGAAGACTGAGAGGCGAGAGTCAGCATAACCTTGGGTCAAATCATAATCATGTACGGCATGTAAGAGCGTAATATCCGTCAGTGAATAGAGCGGGGAGGCGCTTTCTGCGGTAATTGCGGCAATCATGGCATTGCGCTTACTGCATAAAATGGCGGATTTGACGAGCTCACCGGTGCGACCGGAGTTAGATAGATAGACGACCAGATCGGTATTTTTAACTAAGGCTGAATGCGTCATGATCTCGTGAGTATCGGTAAAGCAACGCACATCGATGCCAATACGGGCGATCTTACGGGCAGCGTCACGAGCTAAGAAGCCTGAAGAGCCGATACCAAAGAAATACATATGTCGGCAGGTGATGATCTCCTGCACCAGCTTAGTAATTGAGTTGAAATCGATTTCAGCTGCCGTCTGTGCTAATAAAGTTTGATTGAGCTGTAAGAGCTTTTGGGCAGTAGCTTCACAGCTTTCCTTTAAGTTTATCGCCGGGCGCTTAATCTTATTGTCATTATCCTGAGCACCTAAATCCTGAGCTAGAGCAATCTTAAAGTCCTTTAAGGTGTCAAAGCCGAATTTACGGGCAAAACGAGTAACTGTAGCGTGTGAAATATCGCAGTCGGAGGAAATTTCCGAAATAGAGGACGAACAAGCCTTTAAACCGTTATCTAAAAAGTAGCGAATGAGCTTGTTGTCAGATTTAGATGGTCTAATTTGTGGACTGCTAAGTCTCTTTAAGATCCCCATACCATACCTCTCCAATTTTATTACTTAATATTATGCACCTTTTTGTCTAATTTGGAGAGGTCAAATGAAAGTTTTTTACAAAAGATATGAAATAAATTGAATATTTTTGATACAAGCCTATGATTTGTTTATAAAAAGCTCATTGAGTAAAATTAAAATACTTCTCAAAAGAAAAATATGTGCGTAAAAGTTTACAGATCTTGATCGTTATTTTTAACCTCCTCTTGAAAGAAGGCAGTTTTATTTTTGATTTTATCTAAGCCTTTTTTTAAGCCGTCTTCAACTAAAGTGTCATAGCTTTTTTTCACTCCTTTATCGATACTACAAGCTAGCGACTTGCTTTTATTGACAATGAGATCCCGGCTTTTTTTAACTCCTTTATCAACAGAGAGGGCAATACTCTCAGAGGTATCCTTATCGATACCGACGGCAACTGAGGCAACTTTTACCGCAGTTTTGACATCAGCATGACCTTCTTTGATGACGCCATAGACATTGCTTGCGGTGGCAATGCTATCTTTAATGGTGAGAATAGTGCTTACCGCTTTTACTGCCGGAATAGCGCCTAAACCCTTAGTAGCAACATTTTTAGCGACCGTAGTCGCAGTTTTACTCTTAGCTACATCAAAAGCGGCTTTAACGGCGACCCCCGCAATTGCAACTGTGGCCGCTGTAGTAAAGGCCCTCTCGACCTGGGGACTCTTGTTTTCACCGTCAATACACCAATTGACAAAGTGTTCGCAATTATTGATAAAAACATTGTACTTATGCTCACCTACACAGTGTAAGGCGCGTTTTACACTTTCCTCGCGGGAAAAAAGCCGTTCCTGATGCGGGATGATGGCAATAGCCTCGCCATCGGCAAATTCTCTTAAGCTGACATAATTTGTACCTTTTTGCGTATTTTCTACCACCATGCCGTGCCCAACATAGAGGCCATGATGGGTGTAGAAATAGCGCGGTGAGGTGAGATGATCGCCTAGGGTATAGAGACTTTCAACATAGAGATCTTCATGATTGAGGCCATCGCCCTCGATACACCAGTTGACAAATTTCTCATCATCACGCTTAAAGCGTGAATATTTATGCTCACCTATACTCGATATAGCCCGCTCCACGCAATCGCTACGGCTAAAGCGTCTTTTGTCATGCGGTACAATTTCAATTTCTTTATCCTCAGCAAAGTCCTCTAAAGAGAGATGACGTACGCCCTCTGCGGTATTTTCAATGACATAACCACCACCGGCATAGAGGGCGTGGCGGGAGGAGAGAAGCGCGGAGGTTTTTAGATGATCACCTAGAGTAAAATTCATAAAAATTTTTGGATGCTAAGCTTTATAGCTTTGAGCATCGCTCTCCTTATCTAAGTACTAAAAAGGCCTAATTAAGAAGTAGATCTTTAAGAGATTATAGCGAAATTATAAAGTTCTTTGCGTATGATAATTATTATCATACAGTCTTTAATTTGATGAATTAATCCACATAAGTCAAAGAATAAAGCGCCTTGATACTGTTTTTTAATTTAAGTAAAAAAAAGCTTTTCTCTTAGAGAAAACAAGGCTTAAGCTCAAAGAGGAGGGCGATTTAGGTTATAATAGAGGCCGTTTTGAGCTTTTAGTTTTTTGAGGTAATGATGACTGTCTTAATTGTTTTACCTATTCTCACCATCTTGATGTTTGAGCTTGGCTTAAACCTTAATTTAAAGGATTTTGCTCTCTTATATAAACGTCCCTTACCGATGATTATAGGTCTAACCGGACAGCTTATCTTATTACCAGCTATAGCTTTAATTTTAGCTTTTAGCCTAAATTTACCTGAGGTTTTACTCTTAGGTATTGTGCTCATTGCCTGCTGCCCGGGTGGTAGTTCATCAAATGTCTTTACTCTCTTAGCTCGCGGTGATGTTGCCTTATCCGTAGCGATGACTACGGTAAGTACCGTCGTCACCATGTTTACCTTACCTTTAATTTTAAAGGCCGCTATCACTTTAAGCGGTTTAAGCTTTGCTGAATTTGATTTACCTATAGGTAAGCTTTTAGTGCAGAATTTAGTATTGATGCTTTTACCTATAAGCTTAGGTTTAGTTTTAAGACATTTGGCTCCTCAGGCTGCCCTCAAGATCAATGCGGTTTTATCTAAAGTTGCTTTTAGAGCTTTAGTACTTTTAGCCTCAATTTTCTTTATCGAGCATTATAGCGATATCGTCGCCTACTTTAAGGATTTAGCCGCCGCTGTCGTCGCTTTAATTTTATTAGCGGTGAGCATGTCCTCAATGCTCTCGCGTCTATTTAAACTTACCTCTAAAGTCAGACGCACCATTGTTATTGAAGTCGGTATGCAAAACGCCGCGCAGGCCATTGCCTTAGCATCAAGTCCTTTTGTTTTTGACAATCCGACTATGGCGATGCCGGCTATTGTCTATGCGCTCTTTATGAATGTGATTTTACTTATCTATATTAAGCTTGTGAAAAATCAGGGCGCAGAGGCTAAGCTTTCAGCTTTAGCCTAAAAACTTCAAGCTTTTTTCATTTGCGCATTTTTGCAGTCTATAATGGAAATTAAGGTATAAGCCCTAATCTAAAAATAGATCAACAAAGGATAAGCTATGGCCAATTATTTTGTCACCGGTGCAAGTTCCGGTATCGGACGTGCGGTTGTAAGTGAACTTGTCAAACATGAGCACCGCGTCTTTGCCATGACGCGTGATAATCATCATGCCTCCGATTTAGTCGCTCGTTATGGTGAAAATAATGTGGTCCCGGTCATAGCAGATCTGCAAAATATCGGTGCTTTAGAGAAGATCATTCGCCCCTTAGTGCGTGAATATGGCTTTTTTGTCGGTTTAGTCCACAGTGGTGGTATTGTGCGCTTTGAGAGTATCCGTAAGCTCAGCTACGATCGCAATTTAGAGATGATGCAGATCCACTATCTATCCTTTGTGGAGCTGTTGCGCTTATTAACCCTCAAAAAGGATCGCAATGCCATCTTTTCGGCCGTGGCAGTAACCTCAGCGGCCGCAGTGCGCTCGATGCGCGATATTGTGGCCTATAGTGCCGCTAAAGCCGCCGTCGAGGGCTTTGTGAGATCGGCAAGCACTGAGCTTTTAGAAAATAATGTTTTTATCAATGCCTTGCGCCCGGGCTTTGTCGATACGCCTATGCTTGAGGTTGCAAAATTTGTCCATGACGATTTTGACAATTGGTTAAAAAAGCAACAGCCTCTAGGGACCATTCCTTCAGAAGCTGTGGCCTCTGAAGTCGTGCATTTACTCTTGCGCGACAATCCCTATGTCACCGGTACCATTGTCGATGTGAATGGCGGTATGCCAGTGTATTAGGAATTTTTGTGGTTATTATTGGTATCGATCCGGGATCGCGGATTACAGGTTATGGCATTATCCGTTATGATCATGGCCTTCCTCAGTATTTAGGCTCAGGCTGTATTCGCACCGGTACAGGATCTATTGCCTCAAAGCTTCATACCATCTATATGGGGGTCTCCACCTTAGTCGAGCAATTTAAGCCCGATGTTATGGCCATCGAGGAGACCTTTTTATCTAAAAATGTACAATCTACAGTCAAACTGTCTGAGGCGCGGGCGAGCGCAATGGTAGCTGGGGCTAATTTAGGCTTAGAAGTTTTTGAATATACCCCCATGCAGATTAAGCAGGCGGTAGTAGGTTATGGCGCGGCGCAAAAGCATCAGGTACAGTATATGGTCAAGATGATTTTGCACCTTGTTGGTAATCCGCAGGCTGATGCGGCCGATGCGCTTGCCTGTGCTATCTGTCATGGCTATACCTATAAGGTCACCGCGGCTATGGGTGATAATGTAGCTAATGCCTCCTCAATTCACGGACGTTTGCGTCGCAATTTATAATTTGGAGTTTTTTAATGATTGGAAGCCTCCGCGGCACGCTCTTGCAGGTAGACGGCGTGACTGCACTCATCGAGGTTAACGGCATCGGCTATGAGGTCGAAATGCCGATTACCTCCTTAGGACATTTTCAAAAAAACAGCGAAATCTTTGTTTATATTCAGCAGATTGTGCGCGAGGATGCACATTTGCTCTATGGTTTTCATGACTTTGCCTCGCGCGCTTTATTCCGTGAGCTCATTAAAGTCTCAGGTGTAGGCCCGAAGATGGCGCTGGCGGTCTTATCTACCTTTGATGTGCAATCCTTTATTACTACTGTCTTGCAAGGTCGCAGTACCGCTTTACAGCAAATTCCCGGTGTCGGTAAGAAGACTGCTGAGCGCTTAGTGGTCGAGCTTTCAGATAGATTAAGTAAATTCTCCCTTACGCACGCTCCGACGCCAGAGGGCGAGAGTGTGCACGTGAGTGCACCGTCAGCGGCCTTTGATGAGGCTGTAAGTGCCATGATCGCTTTAGGTTATAAGGAAAACGATAGTCTTAAATATGTTAAAGCCGCTATCGAGCTTCAACCTGAGGCCAAAACTGATGAGCTTATCGTCAAAGCTTTGGCATTAATTTCAAAAGGAAAAGCATAATTTATGGCCACAGGAAAGGAATTAGGTATTGTTGCCGACAGCTTGCAGGTTAATGCCGATATTAGAGCTGAGAAGACTATCGACGAAATCGAAGCTGAGGATAATCGCTCCTTTGAAGATCGAGCTCTGCGTCCACAGCGCCTGTGCGATTATATCGGTCAAACAGAGGTTAAAGAGCAATTAGCTATTGCCTTAAAGGCCGCGAAAATGCGCGGTGAGGCTATGGATCATGTGCTTATTTTTGGCCCTCCTGGTTTAGGCAAGACTACCTTATCTAATATTATCGCTAATGAATTAGCGGTAGGTATTTCACAGACCTCAGGACCTGCCTTAGAGAAAAAAGGCGATGTGGCGGCACTGTTGACAAATTTACAAAAGCGCAATGTCATCTTTATTGACGAAATTCACCGTCTCTCCCCGGTAATTGAGGAATTTTTATATCCGGCAATGGAGGACTATAGTGTCGATATTATGACCGGTGAAGGTCCGTCAGCCCGTTCAATTAAAATCAATCTCAATCCCTTTACTCTAGTAGGTGCCACAACGCGTGCGGGTACCTTAACCTCACCTTTAAGAGCGCGTTTTGGCATTATCTTGCAGCTTAAGTTCTATACCCCACAAGAGCTTGAAATCATCGTCAATGTCAGTGCTAAGAAGCTTGGTGTCATTATCGAGCCTGAGGGCGCTTTAGAGATTGCCCGTAGATCGCGCGGTACGCCCCGTATTGCTAATCGCCTCTTACGCCGAGTGCGCGATTATGCTGAGGTTAAGGGCACAGGACATATTACCTTAGAGATCGCCAAAGCGGCTTTAGAGATGTTACGCATCGATGATGATGGCTTTGATGATATTGACAGGGAGTATTTGCGTACTATTATCTACGATTTTAACGGTGGCCCTGTGGGTATTGAAAGTCTAGCCGCTTCTATAGGCAATGATCGCGATACCTTAGAGAATGTGGTTGAGCCCTATATTATTCAGCAGGGTTTTATTCAGCGCTCACGTCTAGGGCGTGTCGCTACCGCTAAGGCTTATGCTAAATTTAAATTAGATTATCCCAAAGGGGGACAGTCATGAGTCAGGATTTTTCCTTTCAATGCCGTGTGTATTTTGAAGACACTGATGCCGGTGGCATAGTCTATTATGCTAATTATTTAAAATTCTGCGAAAGAGCGCGTACGGAGTGGTTACTTAAAAGCGGTTTAAGCCAGCAAAGTCTGCTTGATACTAAGCAGGGTTTTGTCATTCGTACCATTGCCGCCAGCTATCTTAAGTCTGCCCGCTTAGAAGATTTTTTAAAAATTACTGTGATCCCGATTAAAGTTGGCGCATGTGGTTTAAAAATTTTTCAACAGATATATAATCAGCGATCGGAATTGCTGTTTGAGTTTGAGTGTAGCCTCGCCTATATAGACTTCAATACGGCACGACCGATACCTATGCCTAAAGAGGCTAAAGGCTATATCAAGAGCTTCATCAAAGAAGATGGTGAGGCCTTAGGAGTTAAAATTTAAATGGAAAACGGAACCCTCTCCATCACAGGGCTTGTCATCAACGCTAGCTTCTTAGTGCAGGTAGTGATGTTCTTCTTACTATCCTTATCGGTAGTATCTTGGACCATCATCATTCAGAGAACTAATCTTTATAAAAATAGTCGCAAGAGCGCTGATGAATTTGAAGACAAATTCTGGTCTGGAATTGATCTCAATAAGCTCTATCAAGATTGTATGCAGCGTCAAGATTCCTTACAGGGCTTAGAGGTCATCTATACTGCAGGCTTTAAGGAATTTGTGCGTTTAGTAAATTCAGGTCCTGCCGATCAAGAGGTCGTGATGGACGGCACTTATCGTCAGATGAAGGTAGCGCAGTCCCGTGAGATGGAAAATCTTGAAGGTCATTTAGCTACCTTAGCTACCATCGGCTCAATTAGCCCATATATCGGTCTTTTTGGTACCGTTTGGGGTATTATGCATGCCTTCGTGGCTTTAGCTGCTGTGAAAAATGCGACCTTATCTATGGTCGCCCCGCCAATTGCTGAGGCCTTGATCGCCACTGCTATGGGTCTGTTTGCCGCAATTCCGGCGGTAATGTTCTATAACCGCTTTGCCTCTCGTGTGGAAGCTTTAGAAAATCGCTACATCAACTTTATGGATGAGTTTGCCACTATCTTAAACCGCCGTTTAGTTACCGTACGTTCACAGCAAAATCGTGCTAAGGAAGAGCCTTCTCAACCGCAGCCACAGCCTCAATATCATCAACGAGCTCCGCAGTATCAAGAACAGCCACAGTACTCGCAAAGAGAGAGCTATCAGCAACCGCATTTTCAGCGCAATAATGCTGATTTTACGCAATCTCAGCAGTATCAGCAGTTCCATCGCCGTCAAGAAAATGCGCGTGAATTTGGCAATCAAGGTTATGAGGCCCCGCGTTCTTTTGATCCGCGCGCCCGTCGTGTCGATCAATTTGCGCCATTAGAGCGTGATAATCCGCAAACTAATGCTCATCAGGGCTTTAAGCAGGAGTAAAAGATGCAGGCTTTAAGAAGAAGGCGCTCGCGTCCTGTAGCTGAGATTAATGTGGTGCCGTATATCGACGTCATGTTAGTGCTCTTAGTCATCTTCATTGCTACAGCTCCGGTTGTGATGCAGGGTGTAACTGTCGACTTACCGCAAGCTGAGGCTGAAACTATGAACGAAGATCAAAAGACTCCGATCATAGCTACAGTCGATAAGGTCGGACAATATTATGTCAGTCACGACAGCACCAATGAAAAGATGGACAATCTTGAAGCCTTGACTGCCTATGTGGCCTCCGAGCTGTCAAAGGATCCTTCTCGTCCTGTCGTCGTACAGGGTGATGCACAGGTATCCTATGATTCGGTTATCAAACTCATGAATGCTCTCAAACAAGGGGGCGTTAAGAGTGTCGGTTTAGTCACCGAGCCTCTAGGAGATTAGTGTGAAGATCGGTACTGGTACAGCTTTTACTGTTGCAGTCATCATTCATTTGGCTTTGATAGCGGTTTTAGTGGTCAATATCTCCTTAGATAAGCCCGAGCGTCCTCATGATGGAAGCAACAATATTATGCATGCGACCATGATTACGCCAGCTGCCTTAGGTAATCCTAATGGCAAAGCTCAGGGCAAGCCTAAACAAGAGACTGAAGTTACTAAGACTGAAGAGACGCCTACAGATGCTAATGCCGATAAAGCCAAGCAGGAATTAGAAGAGCGCTTAGCTATACAGCAACAGGCTGAAAATGAGCGCCGTGAGGCCATTGCGCTTAAGAAAAAGCAAGAAGCAGAAGCTAAGGCCAAAGCCGAGGCTGAAGCAAAAGCCAAAGCCGAGGCTGAGGCAAAAGCTTTAGCTTTAAAGAAAGCTGAAGAGCAAAAGAAATTAGAAGCTAAGAAGAAAGCTGAAGCTGCGGCTAAAGCAAAAGCTGAGGCTGAAGCTAAGAAGAAAGCTGAAGCTGCCGCTAAAGCAAAAGCTGAGGCTGAAGCTAAGAAGAAAGCTGAAGCTGCGGCTAAAGCAAAAGCTGAGGCTGAAGCTAAGAAGAAAGCTGAAGCTGCCGCTAAAGCAAAAGCTGAGGCTGAAGCTAAGAAGAAAGCTGAAGCTGCCGCTAAAGCAAAAGCTGAGGCTGAGGCTAAGAAGAAGGCTGAAGCTGCCGCTAAAGCAAAAGCTGAGGCTGAAGCTCAGAAAAAGGCTGATTCTTTAGAAGATGATATCTTAGGTACAGCTGATGGAGATCCTGTCAATGGTCAGGGCTTAGGCTCAGGATCTGGCGGGGATAGTGGCGCTGCAGGTTACGGCGCTAAAGTTCAGGGCATGATCGAGCAGAACTGGCTTATCGATCCGGCTATGAATGGCAAAACCGTTAAGGTTTCTATCAGTGTCAATAAGGATGGTCTTATCTCAGGTGAGCAATGTCAAGGTGATAAGAGGGTGTGTAAATCGGCTTTAGATACTCTAAAGCGTATTGGCATGCTACCTAAGCCACCGGCAAATTGCCCAGAATGTGGAAATATTGTCATTTCGATGACACCAAAGCTTTGATAAGGCTATAATTGACATAGAAATTTTGTCTTAAGGAGTTTAGTTAATGTTCAAAAAACTTTTGGCAATAGCGTTTTTAATCGTGGGCTGTAGCCAGGTTCAGGCGGCATTACAAATTGAGATTACCGGTGGTATCAATGCCGGTCATCGTATTGCTGTAGCCCCTTTTAGTCAGCCTACAGGTCTTAAGACTGATGTGGCCGCGATCGTTTCAGCCGATCTGATGCGCTCAGGCAAATTCAGCCCCATAGCTACCTCTCAGATCCCCTCTGGCAGTGTGACTAATGGTAATGTTAATGTCGATGTCGCCGCAGCCTCTGGTGCGGAAATCATTATTTGCGGTCAGGTCGTACCTAGCGGCAATAAGTACAGCGTGGAGTTTCAGGTTGTAGGTTTGCAGGGCACGAATAAGGGTAAGGTTTTAGCTCACTATCGCGGTGATGCTCCTGAAAGCCTTATGCGTCAGGCCGCTCACCGTATCTCTGACAGAGTCTTTGAGCTCTATACTGGCACTAAGGGCGCTTTCCGTACCCGCATTGCTTATATTGTCTATAAGCATGGTCAGAAATATCCGTATCAGCTGATGACTGCTGATTATGACGGTTATAACGAGACTCCGATTTTAAAATCCACTCAGCCGGTCATGACCCCAAGCTGGTCTCCTGATGGTACCCGTTTAGCTTATGTAAGCTTTGAAGGTCGTACTCCGGCCATCTTTGTGCAGAATATCAATACTAAAAAGCGTACAAAGCTGGCTTCATATCCGGGTATGAATAGCTCACCTGCTTGGTCTCCTGATGGCTCAAAGATTGCCATGGCTCTCTCTAAAGACGGTCAGCCTGACATCTATTATTATGATCTAGGCGCAGGCTCCTTAGTGCGGGTTACCGCTAATGCCGCTATCGATACCGAGCCTACCTGGTCTTCTGACAGCAAGTCCTTATTCTTTACCTCCGAGCGTGGCGGTAAGGCTCAGATCTATAAGTTCGACTTTGCTACCCGTCAGACTAGCCGCGTAACCTATCAGGGTGCACGTAACCTTTCAGCACGTTCCATTCCGGGATCTAATTCCTTGATTGTAATTACTCAGGTTAATGGTTTCCGTGTTGCCCGTGTAGATGCTGATGGCAGTATCTATATGCTGACCACCTCATCCTTAGATGAATCCCCTAGTGTCGCCCCTAATGGAAGCATGGTGATATACTCCACCGTATATCAAGGCCGTAAAGGCTTAGCCCTGGTTTCAGCAGACGGTAGATTTAAGGCCAACCTGCCTTCAAGTTCAGGTGAGGTAAGCTCTCCGGCTTGGGGCCCATTATTAGCTAATTGAGAGTAACAATTTAAACTCATAGGAAAATAAAATGTTTAAGAAGTATTTCTTTGCAATGATTTGTGGTTTATTGATGACCACCTTGACTGCTTGTACCACTGACGGCACTGATGGCAGCTCCTCATCCTTAGTGAATGACGGTGACGGTTATCAGATCGCTGAAGGCTTAGATAGCGATGGTGCCGTCACTGTCGGCAACCCAAGCTTAGATGCCAATGGCGGTTCCTTCAATGGTCCAGCTGAGCTTAAGAGCAAGAACACCATTTACTTCGGTTATGACTCTGAGAACATTCAGGATCAGTACATCAGTGTGATGCAGGCTCATGCTCAGTACCTGCGCAACAATCCTGATGCCCGTGTCATCATCGAAGGTCACACCGATGAGCGTGGTACCCCTGAGTACAATATCGCCTTAGGTGAGCGTCGTGCCCGTAGCGTTGCTCGTTATATGCAGAATTTAGGTGTTGATGTAAATCAGTTATCTATCGTCAGCTATGGCGAGGAGAAGCCGGCCGATCCTGCTCATAATGAAGCTGCCTGGTCTCACAACCGTCGTGCTGTCTTAAATTACTAAGATCTAGACTTTAGATTTAAGCGTAAAAGAGCCTCTGTGTTTAAGCATACAGAGGCTTTTTTGTATAAAATGAATTCATCTTGATGAATTTTGGAGCAATCTATGACAAAAAAGCTGGTTTTAGCAACGCTTTTAGCTATGAGCCTTGCAAGCTCTCAGGTTTATGCTGATAGTGAAACTGAAGTCTTGCAGCGATCATTATTGAATATGCAAAATCAGGTGCAGTCCTTGCAGTCAGATTTAGCCGCAGCTAATGGCAGAATTGAGGAATTAAATTATGAACTCAATAAGGTAAATCAGGAAAATGCCACCTTAAAGCAACAGTTAGCAAAGATGTCGAAGTCTGATGAGACCAAGGGGTCTGATGATAATGCGCAAGCACAAAATCAGGTTGAGACTAAGACAGAGCAGGGGAGTGCTAATACCAATGCCAATCAGGCCCAAGCTAGCACTTTAAAGGCAGCTGATAAGAAGACTACTGATGAATACAATGCCTGTTATGAGTTTGTAAAGCAAAACAAGCTTCCTGAGGCGGAACAGGCCTTTAAGAGCTTCTTAGAAAATAATGCTGAAAACTCTTTAACTCCTAATGGCTGGTATTGGTTAGGACAGGTGCAATATAAGCAACAGCATTATCAAGATGCGCGCGTTTCCTTCCTCAATGCCGCAGGCTATAAGGCTTCAGCTAAGCGCCCAGATGCTTTATATAAGTTAGGCATGATTTATAAGGCTTTAGGCGATAACGATAAGGCTAAACGCTTCTTTGAGGTAGTGATTAAGACCTATCCTCATGATACCTCAGCGGTATTAGCTAAAAAGCAATTACAGTAATGAAAGAGGCGCTGTTAGCGCCTTTTTTTACATACAAATAATCCCTCATTTTTTATGATGAGGGATTTTATGAGGGATTAGTTGTGCCTTAAATTATAAGGACTTTAAGAAAGCGGCGATCTCGTCGTCCTTGCAGTTAGGGTAGAAGAGCTCAG
>USBR01000032.1 GCA_900552905.1 uncultured Succinatimonas sp.
TTAGGCTTGACTGTGATCTGCTCACAGAGTCAGATTTAAAAAATATGATTAAGCTGACTAAAAAGAGCTAAAAAATTTTTTAAGGCTCTTTTACATTACTACATCTGTAAGGTAAATTTACCTTACAGTACAATAAGTTAGCTATAAACTGTCAAACTAAAGATAGAGCATATTTCGGTATTTAATTTGAAAAGAGAGCTTGTAGATAGAGACTTTTCTTCTATATGATTTATTGATGTTGAAGGGGAAGATTGTGCATCTTGGTGGAGATAACCGGGATCGAACCGGCGACCTTCTGCATGCGAAGCAGACGCTCTCCCAACTGAGCTATATCCCCACAGACGTGGTGGAGCTAAACGGGATCGAACCGTTGACCTCTTGCATGCCATGCAAGCGCTCTCCCAACTGAGCTATAACCCCACATAATGCGCTTTTACCTGCTAAGGTGGAGCGAGTGACGGGAATCGAACCCGCGTTAGTAGCTTGGGAAGCTACAGTTCTACCATTGAACTACACTCGCAACAAGCGCATCTATTCTACTCTGAATTTACATCATGTCAAATTACAAGTTTACGTTTTAGATATTGTAAGCTCTCGATAATGGTATTGGTATCGGTGGCAGAAGATGCTGAAGCTACGCATTTTAAGCCACGATATTCACCATCAATCATTTCGCCATAACAGGTAAGAGGTAATACTTGTCCTAATATACGTATGCCCATGGATTTTAGTTCACGGCAGACAGCTACGGTAAATTCAGCTCCGGTGGTATAGAAAGCCTGAATTTCAGGACGCTTTTGTAAGACTCTATGGGTAATTTCACCATAAGCGGTGGCAATGATGTCTAAGGCTTCATTTGCAGTGCGATTAGTCTTAACTAAGGCTTCCTGATACTCCTGATTGAGCTCGGTGCTTGAAATCATATTGTCAGAGACGGCAAAGGCGGTGGTATAGCGATCGTAGCGGGTTACGATTTCAGCAACTACGCGATTGATTTCCTCAGAGCGCTGATGATCGTCCTTTAAAAGCTCGAGATTATGGACGGTGACTAATAAAACTTTTTGCTCTAAGCGTAGCATTTCTACCTGAGCTGAGATTAAAGGATTATTGCCACCGACAATGCCGAAAATCTTAGGTTGACGGCTATTGTTAGGGAGAATCATATTCGGGCGGTGCATGACCTTACGCGCTAAGGTAGCGGTGAAGGGACCGGGATCGACCGCTAAGAATTTGATGCCTGAGAGCACCACGGCATCGGCAATCATATTAATCTCTTCTTGTGAAGTACAATCCATAACGATAGCACGTGTGCCTTTATCAGCAAGCTCACGGATGGTCTTAGCTAAGTGATGGGTGCCTTTTAAAAATTCCTTAAGATGCAGAGCTTCGGCATGATAGCGGAATTTCTCGGTAAAGAGATCGGCAACACGGCCACTGTGGGCAGGTTGCAGATCTTCAAGGCCTTCTAAGGATTTTTGCAGAGGCTTACCGTCAACGAGAATATAACCACCGACATTAGTACGTTTTAATGCCGGGAATGCAGGTACCACAATAGCGACACGATCGTTATCGCCTAGGGCATCTAACATGGCTTCAGTTTCAGCACAGGTATTACCGCGCATGGCCGGATCGATACGTTTTGCATAAAGTTTTACGCCCGGCTTTTTTAAAAGGCGGGAGGCGTAGAAGACAATCTGATAGCTCTGCTGAGGGCTTAAATGACGAGAATTGGTAGCATAGACTAGGCAATCATTGTCATTGATAATGGGGTCTTTAAGGCCGCGGGCATTCATAATGGAAAGGACGCTTGAGCCATTTTTCTCAAGCATAGCGCCTACGGCACTGCCACCGGTAATTTCATCTGCAATCACAACACATTGAATCATTTACTTATCCTTTTATCCTAAAGTGGCAATACGGGCTCTAAGTCTTAAAACATTAGGTGGCACAACAGAAATTTCATCAACACCAAGCTGAATGAGCTTGGCTAAATATTCCTCATTAGAGGCAATTTCACCACATACTCCTACCCAAATGCCGGCGGCATGAGCATTAGCTACACACATTTCTATGAGCCTAATTACGGCATGATGGAAGGGATTGAGGTATTTGGCGACATTGGAGTTTTGGCGATCGGCAGCGAGGGTAAATTGTGTGAGATCGTTAGTACCGATACTGAAGAAATCTACCAAAACTGCTAATTCATCGGAGATGAGGGCGGCAGCTGGAGTTTCAATCATAATGCCAAATTCGATATCGTCTTTAAACGGCGTACCTTGCGCTTTAAGATCACCTTTAACTTCTTCTAAGAGCTTTAAGCTCTCTTGAACTTCTTCGACAGTAGAAATCATCGGGACCATGATGGCAAGACGACCGTACATGGATGCGCGTAAGAGTGCGCGTAACTGCGTTTTAAAGAGGACGCGGTTAGATAAGCACAAGCGAATAGCACGCAAGCCCATAGCCGGATTATCTTCATGTTTAAGCATGAAGTATTCACAGGTTTTATCAGCACCGATATCTAAGGTACGGATAATGACGCGCTTGCCTTCCATCTGTGAGAGCACTTCTTTATAGATTTCAAATTGCTCATCCTCAGTGGGATAGTCATGCGCTTGCAGGAAGATATATTCACTGCGAAATAGGCCTATACCCTCAGCATCTGAGGTTTTAACTAAATCGATATCAGCAAGAGAACCGGCATTAGCATACAGGCAGATAGGGCGTCCTTGGCGGGTTACAGTCTTTTTACCGCGGAACTGCTCTAAATGGGCTTGCTGTGCATCTATGGTCCTTTTGAGAGATTTGTATTTTTCAATAGTCTCAGCTTTAGGCTCAATGATGACAATGCCCGAAGCGCCATCGACAATAGCAAATTTTCCTTCGAGGCTGTCATTGAGATTATCGCCAATGCAGACTACTGTCGGAATACCCATGGTGCGAGCAAAGATGACAGTATGTGAGCGTGTTGAACCGGCGGAGGTGATGATGGCGGTAACCTTATTAGGATCAAGTTGTACGGTCTCAGACGGGGCTAGATCGTCAGTTGCTAAGATAGTCGGGCCATCGTCGCGATAGTGAATACCGCTTTTTTCAAGTTTGCCAGCATGCATCATTAAGATTTCAATGACACGGCGGGAAACATCGATAACGTCGGTAGCGCGTCCTTGCATATAATCATTATCCATGGCTTTAAACTGTTGTTCAAAGCGACGGGCAACGGTATCTACAGCATATTCGGCATTAGCTTTTTCTGTACGAATGACGTTATTGATAGCATCCACATAATCCGGATCATCGAGCATCATCTGATGGATCTGGAATAAGACAGCGTTTTGTTCACCGAGCTTTTCTAAGGAGACATCATAAAGAGCTCCTAATTGTGAGATGGCATGGAGGCGGGCTTTGTCAAAGCGTGCGCACTCAGCATCGACATCCTCAATGAGGTGTTTTTTATGGACATCAGAAAAGCGTTTTAAGAAGCTGATATGGCCAAAGGCAATGCCGCGGTTAGCCGCAGTGCCTTTGAGAAAGTTATTGTGCTCAGGCAAGTTAGCGTTATTCAAGATAGTACCTTCAATGGAATACTATGGTAAAAGACTGATAGCGATTTTTTAATTATAACCAAAGTTTTTCTCTGTGAATGAGGATCGCAATTAAGTCTTTGAGTTTGTGGCGTATGGATGTGATAAAATAGCGCAAATCTTTTTATAGGGTGAAACATGTTAGTCAAAACCAGATTTGCTCCGTCACCTACCGGCTTTTTACACGTAGGTGGTGCTCGTACCGCTTTATTCTCATGGCTTTATGCCCGTCATTGCGATGGTCAGTTTGTCTTACGTATCGAAGATACCGATCGCGAGAGATCAACTCAGCCTGCAATCGATGCCATTATTGAATCAATGAAATGGCTCAATCTCAATTGGGATGAAGGTCCATACTATCAGACTAAGCGCTTTGACCGTTATCGTGAGGTCATCGATAAGCTTGTTGCTGAAGGCAAAGCTTATAAGTGCTATTGCAGCAAAGAACGCTTAGAGCAGATGCGCGAAGAGCAGATGAAGAATGGCGTTAAGCCGCGTTATGATGGCCACTGCCGTGATGATCACAGTGAGCACGATCCTAGCGAGAGCTATGTTATTCGCTTTAGAAATCCTGATGACGGTGTCGTTGCCTTTGATGATATGGTTAAAGGTCACATCGAGTTTAAGAATCAGGAGCTTGATGATTTCATCATTCAGCGCTCTGACGGTACTCCTACCTATAATTTCTGCGTTGTCGTTGACGATTGGGATATGGGTATTACCCATGTTATCCGCGGTGACGATCACGTCAATAATACCCCGCGTCAGATCAACCTTTACAAGGCTTTAGGCGCTAAGGTGCCGGTATTTTGCCATTTAGCTATGATTTTAGGCGATGATGGCGCTAAGCTTTCTAAGCGTCATGGTGCTGTTTCTGTAATGCAGTATCGTGAAGATGGTTATCTGCCTGAGGCTTTAGTTAACTACTTAGTCCGTTTAGGTTGGAGCCATGGCGATCAGGAAATTTTCTCTGTTGAAGAGATGATTAAGCTCTTTACCTTAGATGCCATCACTAAGAGTGCTTCAGGCTTTAACACCAAGAAGCTTGAGTGGTTAAATGCTCATTATATGAAGACCTTACCAGCTGAGGTTGTAGCTTCTGAGCTGAAGTGGCATTTAGAGCGTTTAGGCTTAAAGGATTTAGGTGCAGGCCCTGATCCTAAGCTTGTCGTTAAGAATTACGCCGAGCGTACTCATACCTTAAAGGAAATGGCGCAGAAGGCTCTGTGCTACTATCAGGACTTTGAGGATTATGATGCCGCTGCGGTTAAGAAGTGGATTAAAGAAGGCTCAGTTGAGATCTTAAAGGATGCTTTAGAGACCTTAAAGAACTTAGAGAGCTGGGATGCTCAGAGCATCGATAAGGCTTTAGAGGCTTTAGCTCAGCGCCGTGAAGTCGGTATGGGTAAGGTCGGTCAGCCTTTACGTGTTGCTATTACCGGTACTGCTATGTCCCCGGGTATTGGTGACACTATGATCCTAGCCGGTCGTGAGCGTGCTTTAGCTCGTATCGAGCGCGCTATTGCCCACTTTGGTGCTTAATTAAAATTTATAAGGCAGACCTAGGTCTGCCTTTTTTAGGATTTTTTCATGAAATTTTGGTTTGTGCCCGTTGTGGCCGTAGCTGTGAGCGCTTGCTCTAATGTCAGCTTTCATTCAAATTTAGATCCGCGCAATATTACTGAGTATTACAAGCCCTCACAAGTTGAAGTCATTGAGTCAGATAGTGAGCTTGATAAGCGTCCGTATAAGCTCATCACTCAGGTTAAGGGTATGGCGTGTCAGCTCAACGAGCGCGATTATATCGCCACCGAAGCTGATGCGCGTACTGAGGCCCGTCTTAAAGCTGTAGATGCCGGTGCTAATGCCATTCGTTTTGGTAAATGTGTCCGCATCGAAAAGTCTCCTGCCTGTCAGGTTTCTGTAACCTGCTATGCTGAAGCCTTACGCGTTGATGAGCAAGAATAATCAGGAAATTGTCATTACTCCTATCGGTACCATGCGTACCCCTTATGGTCAAAAATTTGCTGTTCCAAGACAGCCAGGTTTAGCCCCACATGCTTTAGGAGTAATTGAATTTTTCAAACCCTATGGTGTTAAAGAATCCTTTGGTGGTTTAGAAGGTTTTAGCCACATTCATATTCTCTTTGTCTTTGACAAAGCCCATTATGCTAATTTCCATGCTACGGTAAGACCGCCGCGTCTAGGTGGTAATACCTCCTGCGGGGTGTTTGCAAGTCGCTCGCCCTTTAGACCGTCAAGTATCGGTTTATCTACGGTAAAACTTGTGGAGATCTTAGAGCATGAGGGAGAGGTCTCCTTAGTGGTAGAGGGCGCTGATCTCGTTGATGGAACCCCGATTATCGATATTAAGCCCTATATCCCCTTTGTCGATGCCATTCCTAATGCTTTAGGTGGCTTTGCATCAAAGATGCCACCGCAGTATCCGGTGCATTTTAGTGATGAGGCTAAATTAAAATTAGCGGATTTAGGTGAGCGTAGGCTTTTAGCTATCACTGAGACTTTAGCTCAGGATCCGCGTCCTGCTTATAAAGATGACAATGACGATAAGGTCTATTATGCTTTAATCTATAATCGAGATGTGATGTTTAGGGTCAAAAACTCGGTTATCGAGGTCATAGATGTAATTGTAAGAGGAGAGCCTTCATGTTAGAGCCGCGTTATCGCCATGTCTTATTTGATTTAGATGGCACTATTTATGATAGCCTCGAATCTAATACTAGAGCTTTATATGATCTCTTAGAAAAAGAAAAGCCTAATCATGGTGAAAGTGTCGCAAGTCTCTATCGTTTTGCAGCTACCCCGGCGCGTCAGACCTTAATTACCCTAGGTTTTAGCGATACTGACTTTGAGCGTTTGATTCAAATTTGGTGTGACAATATCATTGTCTATGCCCACAGTGTCAAGCCTTTTGCCGGCATGATGGCAGTCATTGCTTATCTTAAAGAATTAGGCTGTCATTTGAGCATCATCACCTCGCGCGATCGCAAAAGTGCCTCTCTTATAGGCGCTATTGCCTCGCCCATGCCGCCTGAATTAACGCCTTATTTTGATATGGCCATCTGTTGCGATGACGTCGAGCATCCTAAGCCGCATCCTGATTCCATTTTAGAATATATGCGTAGAACCGGAGCTCAACGTGAGGACATTATCTATATCGGTGATACCTTAGAGGATTATCAATGTGCTAAAGATGCCGGGGTTGATTTTGGTTTAGCTATTTGGGGTAGTCATTTACGCTCAGCTCTTAAATGTGCTCATTATTTTGTAAGTCCGTGGGATATAGTCAATGTTCTAAGCACTAAGCCTTGTCGCAGTGAAATGTGGTTTAATTGGGCGCGTGAAATTCAGGCTATAGGTCAAATCGGTCTTACCTATACTCGTGATAAATTTGATAAAGAGCGCTTTGAGCGTCTGCGTGAGATTGCTTTAGAGATCATGCAAGCGCATTTAGACGTACCACAGGAGAAGCTCTTAAAGAGCTTTGTCTTTGATGAGCAATATCCGACCCCCAAGCTTGATACGCGTGGGGCTGTCTTTAACGACGAAGGCAAGATTTTAATGGTGAAGGAAAGCCTCAGCGGTAAATGGAATTTACCTGGAGGCTGGTGCGATGCTGATGAGACCATATTCTCTAATACCGTCAAAGAGGTTTTAGAGGAAGCTGGTATGCAGGTGCATCCTTTAAAACTTATCGCCTTAGTGGATAGAAATCGTCACAATCCTCCGCCTATGCCTTATGGCGTGCTTAAGGCCTTTGTTTTATGTCAAATCGGAGCGCAACATTTTGTGGCGCTTGCCGATGAGACCTCAGATTGCGGCTTCTTTAGCCTCGATGAAATTAAACAATTAGATTTAAGAACCGGAACTACCACCTATGAGCAGTTAAAGCTCTGCTTTGCCGCTCATGCAAGTCCCAACTGGATACCTATTGTGGAGTAATACATGCAATATTTAATTGATCTTCATACTCATACCATTGCCTCTGATCATGCCTATAGCACTATTATGGAGCTGGTATCTCAGGCTAAAGTTAAGGGTATGTCCTTATTTGCAGTCACCGATCATGGTCCGGATGTTTCCGATGGCCCGCATCCGTGGCACTTTAACAATTTAAAGGTAGTCCCGCGTGTAGCTGAGGGCGTCGGTATTTTACGTGGTGTTGAGGCTAATATTACCGCCGATGGAGGTCTTGATCTTGAAGATGGCCGTCTGCGCAATTTAGATATCGTATTAGCCGGTTTCCACCCGAATTATCTGCCTACAACTGTAGAAGAGCATACTCGCCTTATGTGTAAGGTCATTCGCTCAGGTTTAGTCGATATCATCTCCCATCCGGGTGCCGCTCAATATCCTTTAAATTATGAAGAGGTTTTAGTCTGCGCTAAGGAAAACAATGTAGCCATCGAGATCAACTCTTCATCCTCAGTCAATACTCGTATGGGTAGTCATGAAAATTGTGTGACCATCGGTAAATTAGTCTCTAAGATCGGCAATACCGTGTCTTTAGGCTCAGATGCACATATAGCTTATTTTTTAGGTTGCTTTGAGGAGTCTTTAAAGGTAATTGCTGAATCTGGTGTCCGTGAGGAACAGATCATCAATAGCTCTCCTTTAAAGGTTTTAGACTTCTTAGAGTCTCGCGGTCATGCCCCGATTCAGGAGCTACGCGATTTCTTTGCCGCTAAAGCTTAATGAAAAAAAGCCTTCTTTTTGCAAAGAAGGCTAAACTCTTTATCAAAAGAGGGGCAACTAAATCTTATTTATTTGCACCAAACCACTTGGTGTAAATAGCCTCGTAGGTACCATCAGCCTTGATGGTATCAAAGCCTTTCTTGACTAAATCGATGAGCTCCTGATCGTTTTTGTTCATAACGATACCGTATTGCTCAGAGGTGATATAGTCAGGCAGTAAGGTTAAATCCTGATTTTTGGTGGTAGCCATATAGTATTCAAGTACCGGACGGTCATTGATCAAGGCTTCACAACCACCTTTATTGAGTTCTAAGAAAGCCTCAGGGGCAGAATTAAACTGAGTTACGGTAGCATCCTTAACCTGAGTGCTGGCGTACATAGCACCGGAAGTACCGATTTGACCGCAAAGTTTACGACCTTCAAGGTCTTTTACATTATTGATCTGGCCTTTAAATTCATTGCGGATGATGATACCTAAACCGGCATCGCAGTAGGCATCAGAATAAGCGACGCGCTTAGCACGCTCCTCGGTGATGGTAAAGGCAGAGATACCGGCATCTAAGGAACCAGTTAAAATAGCCGGAATTAAACCGTCAAAAGGCATGGAGTGCATTTCAACGTCAAAGCCTGCAGCCTTACCGATGGCATAGATAAGATCGATATCAAAACCGGTCAGTTGCTTGGTATTCTCATCCATAAATTCAAAGGGAGCAAAAGATGGTTCGGTACCAACTCTTACGGTACGCTCGGCAGCTACAGCCTGATAAGCCACGCAGGCGCTAAGGGTGGCGACGACTAGAGCTTTGAATTTCATATTTTCTCCTAAACATATATAGCTAATGGGCATAATCTTAAAATCAGAGTATTTGTCTAGCAAATACTTTTCGTGTTTGCTCTATAATAGTGCGCGGTAGGGGCTAAAGTACGAAAAAAACGCCCTGATTATGCTTTAGAATGGTGAAAAATACTAAATATTTCATATTTATAGTCATAAGAGAGGATTTTGTGGAATTAGCACATCAATTTGAACATTTTCTGCGCGATAGGCGTTTATTGAAGATCCATAAGGAACTAGCCTGTGACTTGCGTCGTGATGAGGGCGTGGAGATTTTTAAGGATTATAGCCTCAGACGAGCACGTAAGGACGATCTTAAAGAAATCGTTACGCTCTATCAGCATATCTTTGGGGTACCGCTTTTAAGCTTTTTAGATAAGATTTATAAACATTGCTATAGCGAGCTGATTACGGTGGCGGTAGATAATGACGGTAAGCTTGTAGGCTTAGATATGTTTATGTTCCAGGAAGCTGAACTTGGGGAGAATATTCTCCATGAGCTCTATGTAGGTGTGCTTAAAGAGCATCAGTCGCAGGGATTAGCTACCGCTATGCGCCGTTATTCAGTTAAGGCCTATGCTCAGGGCGCTAAGCTCTCAGGACTTTCAACCTTAGCGCCTTTTAATGATATTAAAGCTATGCGTACAGCGCAAAGAGCTGGTTATGCCATCACTAAAGCCTCAGCTAAACCTCCGGCATATTATCTCTATCAAGGCCTCAAATAAAAAAGCCGGGGCAATTCCCCGGCTAAAGACACATAAATTATTTTAGTCAGTGACCTTCTTAAAGCGCAGACGGTGAGGCTTAGCCTCTTCACCTAAATTAGCCTTCTTCCAGGCCTCATATTCAGTATAGTTACCCTCAAAGAAGCGGACCTTACCCTCATCACCATAATCTAAGATATGGGTAGCGATACGGTCTAAGAACCAACGGTCATGGGAGATAACCATGGCACTGCCAGGGAACTCTAAGAGAGCGTTTTCTAAGGCACGCAGAGTTTCAACATCTAAGTCGTTAGTAGGCTCGTCGAGAAGGAGGAAGTTACCACCAACTTGAAGAAGCTTAGCTAACTGCAGACGGCCACGCTCACCACCTGAGAGATCGCCTACACGCTTTTGCTGATCGGTACCGCGGAAATTGAAGCGGCCAATATAGGCGCGGGACGGGATCTCATAGCTGCCGACCTTAAGAATGTCAGAGCCTTGGGAAATCTCATCGAAGACGGTATTGTCATTCTTCATCTGATCACGGAACTGCTCGACATAAGCGGTAACTACAGTATCGCCTAAGCGTACAGTACCACTGTCAGGTTGCTCAATACCGGTAATCATACGGAAGAGAGTAGACTTACCGGCACCGTTAGGACCGATAATACCGACGATTGCACCCTTAGGAATGCTAAAGGAGAGATCGTCAATTAAGGTCTGATCGCCATAAGACTTGCATAAATGCTCAACCTCAAGCACGGTCTGACCTAAACGCGGCCCCGGCGGAATGTAGAGCTCATTAGTCTCGTTACGGCGCTGATACTCAACTGAAGATAATTCCTCAAAGCGAGACATACGGGCCTTAGACTTAGCGTGACGACCCTTAGCACCTTGACGGACCCACTCCAACTCACGCTCGATAGAACGGCGACGGGCACTTTCGGTGCTCTCTTCGATCTTAAGACGCTGATCTTTTTGATCAAGCCAGCTTGAATAGTTACCCTGCCAAGGAATACCCTCACCACGGTCAAGCTCTAAGATCCAACCGGCGACGTTATCTAAGAAGTAACGGTCGTGGGTTACAGCAACTACAGTACCTGAATACTGATGGAGGAATTGCTCTAACCAATCGATAGACTCAGCGTCTAAGTGGTTAGTCGGCTCATCGAGCAACAGCATGTCGGGTTTTTCTAATAATAAACGGCATAAGGCCACGCGACGACGCTCACCACCGGATAAGACCTTAATCTGTCTGTCAAAAGGCGGTAAACGTAAAGCATCGGCTGCTTTATCGATTTGAACGTCGAGGTTATGACCATCATGAGCCTGAATGATAGCTTCAAGCTTTGCCTGCTCTTTAGCTAAGGCATCGAAATCAGCATTTTCATCGGCATAGGCAGCATAGACCTCGTCGAGACGGGTTAAGGCATCCTTAACCTCACTGAAGGATTCCTCAATAACCTCACGAACGGTCTTTTCCATATCTAAGACCGGTTCCTGCGGCAGATATCCAATCTTAATACCAGGCTGCGGACGGGCTTCGCCTTCATAATCCTTATCGACGCCGGCCATAATCTTAATTAGGGTAGATTTACCAGCACCGTTAAGGCCTAAGACACCGATCTTAGCGCCAGGGAAGAAAGAAAGGGAGATATCTTTGAGAATTTGTTTTTTAGGTGGCACAATCTTGCCAACACGATTCATTGTATAAATGAACTGAGCCATCTGTATTCCTCAAAAGTTAGACTGTGTAGATTGTATCAGCCTTAGTTAATTAAAGCCGACATTGATCAGTAAAAAAGACTGATTTTTTTGACACTGTTGAAAATCTTT
>USBR01000033.1 GCA_900552905.1 uncultured Succinatimonas sp.
ATTATGTTACTACCCATCAGAGATTCCAACACCAATACGGAAGAACCAAAAAAAAGTTGTGGGAAAATTGTGGAAAGATAGTGGGAAAATAACGCCTGACAAGCAGGCGTTGAGTTTATTTGGCTGAAGCTTCGGCCTTTTTAGCGGCTAAAGCGGCCTTACGGGCACGTTTAGCGGCAAAGTCAGGTTTACCCTTATTCTTACGATCGCGCAAACGCTCCTTAGGCTTATGGCGTTTTTCTTCGTCCTTACGGCGTTTATCAAAGCCACCACCAACAGCTGCACGGCTACGCTTTTTCTCTGACTGATGCTTAACTCCGGGATTTACCGGGAATTCAGCACATAAATTCTTAATGGCACGACGCTCAACTTCACGGCCGGTATAACGTTCGATCTTCTCTAAGGTAGCAATCTCTGAGGCTAAAACTAAAGAGATCACAATACCATTAGCGCCAGCACGGGCAGTACGACCAGCACGGTGTACATAGATGGCAGCATTTGCTGGCAGATCAAAATTATAGACATGGGTGATATCGGCAATATCAAGACCACGGGCGGCGACGTCAGTGGCGATGAGCATATCCGTCTCACCTTCCTTAAAGCGGCGCATGGCAGCTTGACGCTCTGACATCGACATATCGCCCTGTAAGGTGGCGCATTTAAAGCCTTGGCGTCTTAGTGCGACATCTAATCTGAGTAAACGCTCACGCGTTTTGACGAAGATGATAGATTTGCCACGTACGGTTCGTAAAAGCTCGCTTATGATCTTAAGTTTTGCGACATCAGAGGCCGCATAATAGGCACGGCTTGATAATTCCTGTGGGAGTTTATCTAAGCTATCATCACCAGCACCTAAGCGAATTTCGATAGGATCGTGTAATACAGCCGCAGCAAAGTCGCGGATGCCTACACCTTCGAGCGTTGCGGAGAAGAGCAAGGTTTGGCACTTCTTATTGATGGACTTGGTGATTTTATTGACATCATCAAAGAAGCCCATATCGAGCATACGATCGGCCTCATCGATGACATAGAACTCGATATTATTAGTTTCAAGCCATTCTTTGCGTAAAAACTCGAGCATACGGCCAGGGGTGGCGACAATGATATTGTCTTGCATCTCACGCTGTTCAATGCGATCAGCTCCACCGATAATGGCGCCACAGCTTAAATCAAAGTCTTTACAGAGCTTATTGCAGACCTCAACTACCTGTAAGGCCAATTCACGAGAGGGCTCTAAGATTAAGGCCCGCACCCCAGCTTTAGATTTCTGTGACAGTCTGTAAATTAAGGGAATTAAAAAGGCGGCACTTTTACCTGTGCCGGTAGGGGCACCACCTAAGATATCAAAGCCCTCGCAAGCTTTAGGGATAACTAATTGCTGAATGGGGGTGGGCTGTTCCCAACCGCAGGCGGCAATATTGTTATTTAGAGCCTCAGGTAGCTCAAATTCATCAAATTGCATTTAAACTCCCTCATTGCCAATGCGGGTGGCATGACATTTCTTAATTAAATTGATCATGGCAAGACGGCTAGCACTATCGGGAGTAGCGGTACCGTTAAACCAGCGTACGAGCTCTAAGTCAGAGGCTAAGAGCAGATCTTCATAATCCTTAAGGATGTCAGCGGTCATATTAGGTAAATCATGCTCGACAAAAGGGAGGAGCATTAAATCGAGCTCACGCATACCGCGGCGCGATTGCCATTTAATTCTTCCGGAAACTTCAATCATTTAAACTGCCACCTGTGCTTTAATGGGAGGATAAGGATCGTAGCCTGTAAGCTCAAAGTCGTCATAGACATAATCAAAGATGGAGGCGGCCTTGCGCTTGATAATAAGTTTAGGTAAAGCCCGAGGGGTGCGGCTTAATTGCAGTTTTACCTGTTCAAAGTGATTGTGATAGATATGCGTATCACCACCAGTCCAGACAAAATCACCGACCTCTAAATCACAATCTTTGGCGATCATCATGGTGAGCAGTGAGTAGCTAGCGATATTAAAAGGTACTCCTAAGAACATATCACAGCTACGCTGATAGAGCTGGCAGGAGAGCTTGCCATTGGCAACATAGAATTGAAAGAGGGCATGGCATGGAGGTAAGGCCATACGCTCGATGTCACCTGGATTCCAAGCGCAGACGATAATACGACGGGAATCGGGATTGTGCTTGATGGTGTCGACGGCATTTTTAAGCTGATCGATATGACGGCCATCGGCGGTTTCAAAATCACGCCATTGCTTGCCGTAAACTGGGCCTAAATCGCCGTTTTCATCAGCCCATTCATTCCAAATACGCACACCGTTTTCAGTTAAATAATGGATATTAGTCGAGCCACTGATAAACCAGAGCAGCTCGTGAATAATAGACTTTAAATGCACTTTCTTAGTGGTTAAGAGGGGAAAGCCCTCAGAGAGATTAAAGCGCATCTGGGTACCGAAAATAGAGCGAGTGCCAACACCGGTTCTATCAGAACGATCAGCACCTTCATCCATGATCTTTTTTACCAAATCAAGATAGACTTGCAAGGGTATTACTCCATAGTACTCAATAAAGGAGATATTAAAGACTTTTAAGTCTGTGCTCCTTTTTTAACAAAAATTTATTGTTCGCTATTATAAGCGATATGGCGGGCCTCACGGCATAGAAAAGCCACCTTTATCGGTGGCTTTATAAAATATCGTTTAGAAATAACTACTTAGCGCAAGGAAGTGTCTCTGGCTCAATAATGCGTCCTAAGCCTTGATTAGAGGCATAGGCGCTGTAGAGAGCGCGGATCTTAGCGCCACTGTCTAAGGCTAAGGCCTCCTTACCGACCTTTTGTAAATCCTTAAAGCTGACGCGGCGGCACATATACTTGACGCGGGCAAGCTCTGAATAGTTCATACTCAGGCACTTATAGCCTAAGGATAGGAGCATGAGTGCCCCGAGAGGATTGCCTGCAATTTCACCGCAGACGGATATAGGCTTACCTAATTCATTGCTCTTATCGACGAGATATTTTAGGCATCTGACGACAGCGGGATTGAAGGCATCAAAGAAGCGGCAGACCTTTTGATTGGATCTATCCACCGCCATGAGGTATTGAATCAGATCGTTTGAACCTATGGAGAAGAAATCAACCTCGCGAGCAATTTCCTCTAAGACATAGGCGATGCTCGGGACCTCGATCATGACACCAAAGCGCGGCGGTTTAACCGGCTTATTAGTTTGTACTACGATCTCATGAATAGCATCGTTGAGGATCTGCTTGAAGGCTAAGACTTCATCGAGGCGCGATACCATGGGGATCATGATCTCTAAATTCTCAAATTCTTGCTGTGCTAATAACATAGCGCGCAATTGTGTTTTGAGAATATTAGGCTGATCTAAGGTAACGCGGATACCGCGCCAACCTAAAGCGGGGTTACCCTCTTCGATGGGCAGATAAGCTAAACCCTTATCACCGCCGATATCTAAAGTACGCATGCATACTGGATAACCTTTAAACTGCTCTAAGAGATCGCGATACCATTCAGTCTGTTGCTGTTCAGTCGGAAAGGTCTGTGAGAGCATGAAGGCAATTTCGGTACGATATAAACCGATACCGTCAGTCTGTGAGGGCAGATCTTCAGAGTCTTCATGGCTTAAACCGGCATTAAGCTGAATCTTAAGCTCAACGCCATCGACAGTAACGCCTTTTTCATGCTTTTCAGCCGAGAAGAGATCGGCCTGAGCGCGATTTTGTGAGACTAATTGTTTGTACTCATCGATAACGCTCTGTGTCGGCTCCACTAGAACTTCACTATTGTGTCCATCGATGATGATGGTACGACCATCAACCTCGTTGAGATTGAGCTGTACACCGATGACTGCCGGGATACCTAAGTCACGGGCTAAGATCGCCGTATGCGAGCTTGTGGCATTATCGACAGTGATAAAGCCGGCAATATTATTGCGATCAAGCTCAGCGACCATAGCTGCAGGCAGATTTTTAACCACCAAGATGATCTCATCATGCTCGAGTTTTACCGTTTGCCCTGAGGTGTGAACGAGGCGGGAGATAATGATCTGCGCAAAGTCACGGGCATCGAAGTATTTCTCTTTAAGGCCTTGAAGCTTATAACTTTGTAATCTCTTTTCGGTGACGACCTTAATCGCAGAAGAGGCTAACAGACCATTGTCGAGGATCTCTTTGGTTACCTCATCTTGGAAGGTCGGATCATCAAGCATATTGCCATAGCCTGACATATAACCGGAGGCGGCTTGACTATTATGCTGCTCTTGCATCTCTAAGGCGGCTTTATCCATCTCAGTTTGGAGCTGGAAAATCGCTTGATTAAAGAGCTCTAACTGCATCTCACGATCTTCAGTGCAAGTTACCGGTACATCTTCAAGGCTTAAAGTCGGTTGCCACACTACAGCACGAGCGATAGCGATACCGCCTGTACCGCTTTCACCATGACAGCGCTTGATGCTCGAATCATTAGCATCGCGCATATTATTGCTAGTCGCGATGATAGAGGCAATTTGGGCTGAGAGCGTAACCATAAAGGACTCTTCAAGCTCGTTAAAGCCTCGTTTTTGTCGGCTTTGAATTACAAGCACGCCTAAGAGTGAGCCTTGATTGATTACCGGAACGCCTAAGAAGGAGAAGAACTCGTCTTCACCTACATCCGGTAGATATTTGAAATTAGGGTGAGAGGGAGCATCGGCTAGATCTAAAAGCTCTTGCTTTAGACCAACAAAGCCTACTAAGCCCTCGCCGATACGTAAATTTGCTTTACCGATGGCTGCTTTAGCTAAGCCATCAGTTGCCGCTAATCTTAAGTATTTTTTGAATGGATCGGTAAGATAAAGTGAACAGCAGTCGGCAGAAGTAACAGCACGGATGCGCTGTACTAAAATATCAATTGCCTTTTCTAAGGAGTTCTGCGCGGCCACTTCTTCGGTGATTTGGCGCAGTGCCAAAAGGATCTGCGTCTGTCTTTCGTCCATGATTAGCCTCCGTGCTTAGATGCACGATAAAAGTTCTTGTCGCCGCTTTGTAATCCGAATAAGGCCGTCGGCGCAAATTCGGTCAAAATACGGCGGTATACGTCGCGTTTAAATGCTACAACCTGACGCACTGGATACCAATAGGAAACCCAGCGCCAGTCGTCAAATTCAGGATGCCCTCTACGATTAAATTCAATATGGTTTTGTTTATCTCCACCTAGGGAGAGTAAAAACCATTTTTGTTTTTGGCCGATGCATACAGGATGCTCAGACCAGCGTATGAGGCGCTTGGGTAGACGATATTTATGCCAGAAACGCGAGATAGCCAAAATTTTGACCTCGTCACGGCTTAAGCCTAACTCTTCATAAAGTTCGCGAAACATCGCGTCGGTGGGAGTTTCTCCGTTATCGACACCACCTTGAGGAAATTGCCATGAATTCTGACGTATTCGCCTCGCCCATAAAACCTGACCTTTGCGGTTGCAGATTACAATCCCGACATTGGGTCTGAATCCGTCCTTGTCTATCACAATAACCGCCAAGATAAAAAACTATTTAATCCCTTAATTATCAAGAGATTTGCTAATATAAGATTATCGCATAAATTTAATTCTAAAAATTGTTTATGGATCAAAGATTATCAAAGCTCAATCAGTCATTTAAGGAAGCTTTTATACTATTAAATTTGCCCTATGGTGAAACTTCAAAAACGAACTTCTCTTATAAATTTACCGCCTCCTCCTCAGTCCTTTGAGGAGTTGATTGACGCGCTCAATGCTATTGTCGGCAAAAACTTTTTAGAGCTCTCACAAAGATGTGGTGTCACCCTACCTAGTTCAACTTTACATGGTAAGGGCTTTGCCGGAGAGCTCATTGAATTGTGTACCGGCGCCTCGGCGGGTAATTCCTCGATCCCAGATTTTCCGAATTTGGGTTTAGAGCTTAAGACTATTCCTGTAGATGAAAATCTAAAGCCCTTAGAGTCTACCTTTGTAAGCTATGCACCACTTACAAATATCCGCGATCTGAATTTTGAAAATTCTACTCTCTATATAAAGCTCTCGCGTGTGCTCTTTGTGGTCTTGCTAGCACCGCGTAATTTAGATTTAGCCTCTCGTAAGGTTTTAGGTTATTTCTTTTGGCAACCTAATTTAGAGGAATTGTCTAAAATTCGCGCTGATTTCAATGAGCTGATGGAAATGGTCAAAACTGGGCAGATAGATAAGATTAGCGCGAGATTAGGTACTGTGGTGCAATTGCGCCCTAAATGTGCCGATGGTAAACAGACTACCGCTTGTATAGGGCCATTAGGTAGTTTGATTAAAACCCGTCCGCGCGGTTTTTACCTGCGCAGAACCTTTATTGAAGCACTCTTACAGCGTTATTGGCAGAGCTGATTTTTATAAAAAATTAAGTATAATTTTTATAAAATAAGAAAATATCGAAAATAAATTTTTGTTTTCATATATAAAACAATAAGTTACATATTTTTTACATTTATATAAAATTTATTCCCAAAAAATATGAAAATTTTGTAACAAATTGAAATATAAAATAAATTATTGATTTTTGCACATTTGTGCACTCATGATAAGCACTCAGGTTACATTATTAAATAATAAACTTAATATATGCATAACAAAATTATAGTAGATTTTACAATTTTTTGTTGTACAATGTACGGGCTTTCATCGTGTAAATGGCATGTACATCACATCTACATGCTAAAATCTGTGTTATAAGGTGATCAAAAATTACCAGCAATTAAGATAGCAGCAGTGTCTTAGTCGCGGATTGGAGGGAATATTCATGAGCGTGTCTAAAAGATTTAATGAAAAGAATAAGAAATTAACTGTAGTATTTTATGTCAATCGTGCCGCCGCTCAAGGTGCTGAGAGAATCGATCTTATCTGTGAGCACAATGGCTGGCAGGCTGTGGCTTTAAAGCCGCAGAAGAACGGTACCTTTAGAGGTTCTATCACTTTAAAGGTTGGCGATCAGCCAAGCTATCAGTACAAGTTTAAGTACACCTTACCTGATGGTACTGTTAAGTATGATAATGATTGGAACGCTGAGCGCTATGTTCCAAATCCATTTGGTGGCGAAAATTCAGTTTTCTCAACTGTAATTTCTAAGCCCTTAGAGGATAAATAATCAATTAAGGCCTAAATGGTACAAATTTTGCTTTTTAGGCCTAAAACGCTTATATAAGCCATTCTTGAAGAATTAAACTTAAATTTTTTCAAAATAAACAAAAAAATTTCAAAAAAAACTTGACATAGGTCATACTTAAGTTTAATATTATCCACGTTGACGCGGGGTGGAGCAGTTCGGTAGCTCGTCGGGCTCATAACCCGAAGGTCGTAGGTTCAAATCCTGCCCCCGCAACCAGGAAGTTTTAAGACTTCCTTTTTTTTGCCTAAAAAAAGCACAGCAAAAATAAGGCCCCGCAATGGAGGCCTTTTTCATTTTTTAAGCTTGCTAATTCTTACCACCATTTCGGCTTTTGTAGAGCGCTACTATAGAGCTCTTCATATTTACGGCAAGAATCCTTCCAATTGAATCTTACTCGCATAGCATTAGTTCTGATGCGACGCATCTCTTCTTGATCCTCAAGGTAGAGGATGAGGGTACGACGCAGGCAGGAGAGCAATTCCTCAGGGGACGGCTCTTGGAAGATAAAGCCATTACCAAGCTCGCGGTTTTGATCATAATCGATAACCGTATCCTTAAGACCACCGACAGCACGGACTATAGGTAAGGTACCATAGGCTAAGGAGTAGATCTGATTTAAGCCACAGGGCTCGAAGATTGACGGCATTAAGAAGAAGTCAGAGGCAGCTTCAATCTGATGGGCAAGTGCGTTGTCATAGACTGGCTGGAATACCATTTTGTCCGGATGACGGTTAGCAATTTCCTGCATCTGACGCTGTAAGTTAGGATCACCGGTGCCTTCGATAATGACCTGTACTTTGTGCTGTAAGAAGCGATCTAAGATCGGGAGCAGGAGGCTGATACCCTTTTGATCGGTAAGACGTGCGACCATACCGTAAATCGGGGTATCACCCATGGATAAACCTAATTTACGCTGTAATAAGTACTTACCTAAGATCTTCTCATCCATGCTGTTGATATTGTAGCGAATGGTGAGTAATTCATCAGTCTCAGGATCCCAATCGGAATAATCACAGCCATTGACGATACCGGATAAGTCACCTCTTCTGTCGATGAAGTTCTGTGCCATACCATGACCGCCTAAGTAGGTGGTAAGCTCAGCGGCATAACCGGGGCTTACGGTATTGATCTTATCGGCATAGAAGACACCGCACTTTAAGTAATTGATATAGGAACCCTGAGCGATACGATCATTGTAGACATCGCGGATTTCCGGAATCATAAATAATTGATTGCGGTCAAAGACACCCTGGAAGGCGGCATTGTGAATGGTGATGATGGAACGAGTCTTATCAAAGAAAGGATCATGACCATGCTTAATTCTTAAGATCATCGGTGCTAAGCCGGTGTGCCAGTCATTGCAGTGGAGAATATCCGGCTTAAATTCTACCTTTTTGCAAGCTTCAATGGCAGCGGCGCAGAAGAAAGCATAACGCTCGCCGTTATCACCATAAGCCTGATTATTGTCACCGTATAAAGAGGTACGGTCAAAATAGCGCGGGCAATCGATGAGTAAAAGATCAACAGCTGAGTTTGCTAATTGAGTCTTACGAATGCTGTAGGGAATTTGTAGATGAGGATTAGGATTACCCTCGTTAAGTACACCCTCTGCCACAACAGGGAATTTGTCAGCGCCGGGAATAATAGAGTAGCAGGGCATTACTACTACAGTTTTGTGGCCATCAGCCTGTAATTGTAAGGGCAGAGCCTTAGCAACGTCGGCTAAACCGCCTGATTTAATAATACCGGCGACTTCTGATGCTAAAAAAAGTACGTTCACTTTAAACCTCATCTAGTCCGAGCAAATGTGGCTACATCAGCTTTAGCGCTAGAGCCTTAGATTTGCGAGTTTTATCTAAATACTAAAAAATTATAATCTATAAAAAATTCCAACAATTAGATCTGCTTTGTACTTTTTATAGCAAAGCGAAATAATTTTTTCATTTGCAAGATTTTAACTTCAAAAAATGAAAAAAGTCTCAGTCAAATTTTATTGCTGAGACTTTTTTTACTTGTATTTCAAAAACTTTAATCAAAGCCTAGGCGCATACCCTGCGGTATGACTATGATACCCTGAGGTGAAATGTAGACGCCTTTAGGGTTATTTGGCTCGATAAGTTTGCTGTCTTGTTGCGGATCGTAACCTAGACTAAAACCCGGGGCGATTTCGACATAGCGATCTAAGATGGCATTGCGGATTTTAGCGCCATGGCCGATTTTGTCATCACCGATGAGCACACAACCGTCGACATTAGCGCCATTTTCAGCTACGCATCTAAAGCCTATGACCGAGCGATTGATAGTAGCACCACGGATGAGGCATCCGGCGGAGATAAGCGACTGTGAAACTGAGGACTTATGATCATAAGTGTCAGTAAAGCTTGCCGGTGGCAGTGGGGGATAGAAGGTGTGAAGCGGCCACTTTTGATTGCTCATCGAAAAACGGGGCTTTTCTCCAAGTAAGTCCATATGGGCTGACCAATAGGCATCGATAGTACCGACATCGCGCCAATAAACATCCTCATTTTCACCTATGATCTTATTATCCCGCATGTTATAGACCATGACTTTCTCTTCTTTAAAGAGCTTAGGGATGATGTCGCGGCCAAAATCATGCGACGAGTCAGGGAAATCTTTATCTTTAAGTAAAACACGCTTTAAGACATTGGCTTTAAAGACATAATTGCCCATAGAGACGAGGCAAAAACCGGGATCTCCGGGGATTTCCTTAGGCTTTAGCGGTTTTTCCTCAAAGCCTATCATCTGTCCTTGCGTATTGACTTCAATGACACCAAAGCGCTTTGAACAAATATCAATGGGTAGGCGTAATGCTGAGACGGTGAGGGCGGCGTCATTGATTTTGTGATAATCGACCATTTGGCGAATATCCATCTTATAGATGTGATCTGAGCCGAAGACGGCCACATGCTCAGGATATTGCTCTTCAATAAATTGCAAATTCTGATAGATAGCGTCAGCTGTACCTTGATACCACTCGCGGCTAATACGCATCTGTGCGGGAATAGCATCGATAAAAGCACCGGGAATGCCGTTAACGCTCCAGCCGTTTTTAAGATGCATATACAGCGATTGCGATTTATATTGCGTGAGTACGTAAATTCTTAAAAAGCCTGAATTGACAAAGTTATTGAGCACAAAGTCAATGAGGCGATAACTTCCTCCAAAGGGTACCGATGGTTTGCTTCTTGAGATTGTAAGCGGCATGAGACGTTTGCCTTCACCACCGGCTAAGATCATAGCCAGTACACCAGACATGCAGAATTATCCTCATTATCCTCAAACTTAGACACTTTCTAAAGCTTAGGTCAGAGCTTCAGACCTTTCAAAGACAAAAAGTGTCGGAATGTCTAAACTTTTAAGTCTTTGGTGTTTTTGGAAACTTGATCAAAAAATTGTCGATTTTGTCTTTATAGTTCGATTAAATATAGACAAATAACGTTTGTCGAAATCTAAACTTTGTTAATAAAATCACGATAACGGTTGCGTAAATTTACGTTTTAGCGCTGATTTTGAATTTTTTTAGCTATTTTACGCAGGATTTTTTTTGATTAAATGAAAAAATAAGATCAGACCTGTTAAGCGGGGCCATGGCGCCGACAAAAAAGCTTTTATGCCGCTGATGTTACCGATATACATTGATTTATTTAGCTTATTTTTTAAGGACTAATGCTTTTTAACGGGATAGAAATCAGATCACTTTGGCGCTTTTGCGCTGATTTGGGGCACAAATGTTAGTCTTTAAAAAGCATTTTTTTAGAGTGTGCACTAGTTCGCAATTTTTAACAAATGTTTGCAAAAGTGCGCACTTAATCATGGAATTACGCAAAGATATATTTTTATAATTAAATAACTTTTAAACATAGGAGTGTTTTAATTATGAAGAAAAATGGCATTTTAGTAGCAAGTGCTTTAGCTGTTGCTGTTGCAG
>USBR01000034.1 GCA_900552905.1 uncultured Succinatimonas sp.
TCCCTCTTTTCAGAGGGCCCACACAGATTGTCCGTACTTATTTTTAAAGAACTTTTAACCTCGCTTGGAGGTTTTATGTTACTGTCTTACGCGACAGTGATTGAACATTATAGTGATTTAAAAACGTATGTCAACAACTTTTTAAATCTTTTTTTGAAAAATCTCTAAAATCTCTCAAAAAAGCTCAATCAAAGCACATCTACGATGTAGCGTGCAATATTTAGTCTAGTCTTTTATTAGATTTTGTCAAGAAAAAACTAAGCGAGACTTTAAATTTAGTTTTAAGTAAACTTAAGGCTACTTTGATTTTTACTTAGCTAAATTTAATTTAAATTTAATCTCACGCTCATAGTAACAGTAATTGTTAAATCCACCCACCCTATTCTCTATATATAAGACAAGAAAACTCTAAGCTTAAATACATTGCATGAAGATGGATTTATGTTGAACTTAGGATGATAAAGAAAACTTAAGACTTAGTCTTAATTAAATTTGAGACAAAAAAAAGAGGGCGCCCCGTAGGTCGTCCCCCTTTTATGATCTAACGATTACAGAAAAATTATTTCTTGTAACGACGAGCTAAGTTGTCTAAACGCTCGTTAGCACGGGCAGCATCAGACTTAACGAAAGCAACATCGTTAGCTAACTTAGACTGCTGAGCCTTTAAAGCGTCAACGTCAGCCTGGATAGCGTCGATCTTGGCCTCTAAAGCAGAGGTATCAGCGCAGCCAACTAAAACAGTAGCACCAACAGCAACAACGCCTAACATAGCCTGGAACTTGTTCATTTTTATCTCCAAAACTTTTTTTTAACATAACAATGAAGCATTATGCTCCGTTGCATTTGTATTCTAATATAAAAACGGACCTTTAGCACATCGACATGAAAAATTATTTAATTTATATTTTTATGCAGACTATGCTTTTTAAAAATCCACAATGCTCTCGCAACGAAAGCACGCTAATTCTAGTCCTAATTTAGGATTATGCTTATCTATTTTTGAAAATATTTCTCATTGAGGCGACAAATGTTGATAAATCAACATATTTATCGGCAAAAGGAGCCTTTAAAGCTTCAGTATCTGAACCATTTGTGAGCAAAATATTATGGCTAATCCCTGCATTTTGTCCGGCAATGAGGTCTGAGGCGTGATCGCCTATCAATAGCGATTGAGATAAATCGATATCTAATTCCTGAGCTGCCTCTAAGATCATACCGGCTTTTGGCTTGCGACAATTGCACTCACAACGATACTTTTCAAGGTTAGCTTTAGGGTGATGCGGGCAGAATTTTATCAGGTCAAAACGCGCCTGATGCAGATCTAAAATCGACTGCATATATAAAGAAAGCTTGAAAAAATCAGCTTCGGTATAGAAACCTCTAGCAATACCTGACTGATTGGTAACTAAAACTGTCAGAAAGCCGGCGCGCTTTATGGTAGCTAAAGCCTCTTTAACTCCCGGCACAAAATCAAAGTCAACGATAGAACCGACATAACCGTGATCGACGTTAATCACACCATCACGGTCAAAAAATACCGCTTTATGCACTATTGCAATTCCTGCAGCTTTTGCGGATCTAAGGCAATGTCTGCATTCTTGACGCTTAAAATGCCTTTCTCTAAAACAGCTCTAGCAATAGCTTTAGCCTCAACTAAGGAATGCAGATCGCAAGATCCACACTGATATGGATTTGAAGCCGGGATTTTAGTCTGGTCATCTAAATTAACAATATCCTGCATCGAGTCGCGCATCGCCTTTGCGACCTTATGCGTATCAGCTTCACCGATAAGGCTCATATAAAAACCGGTCTTACAGCCCATAGGCGAAATATCGATTACCTCAATTTTAGAGGGCTCATTGATATGCTCGCGCATAAAGCCGGCAAAGAAATGCTCTAAAGTATGAATTCCCTTCTCCGGCATCATTTCAGTATTAGGCTTTACAAAGCGTAAATCCCAAACCTCAATACGATCGCCTTTAGGGGTGACTAAAGTCTTAGCACAACGCACAGAAGGTGCGGGCATAATAGTATGATCTACAAGAAAGCTATCTACTAAGGGCATGTTTTAACCTTAAAAATCAATATAAATTGCAGTGTAATAATTGCTGATGGTAGCGATCGGAACGCTCTTGTACCGCTTTAGCTATATCCTTAAGCCACATCTTATTGATATAGGTACCGCGCTGAAAACCACCCCAGCCTTCATGATAATTTAGATACTGATTGTAAGCATCTTTATAGGGAATATGATTTTTCTGCTTAGTCTTATGCATATACCAGCCGATAAAATCTAAGGCATCAGCAAAATCATCGCGACTAGAGAAAAAACCACCCTTATCAGCTACATAATCATTCCAAACCTCGTCCTGAGCCTGAGCATAACCATAGGAACTGCTACCGCGGCCATAAGGAATAAAGAGGAACCAGCGCATCGGCGGTTGCGCATCCTCTCTAAAGCCGGATTCCTGAGCCATAATCGCCATCGCTACATTGATAGGGACACCATAGCGATCATGCACCTTATGGGCTGCCATATACCAGCTGTCTTTTTCCTGAAAAATAGAGCAGAGATTTTCTGGATTTGAGGGAGGAGTAGTGGAGCAACCACTAAGCATAGCCATGCTTAGAGCTACCCCTGAAAGACATTTAAGACAAGAAGAGAGTTTTAACATGAGTAGCTCTACTTAAAAATCGCAATAATAACAGAGATCTAACTAGAAGCGTCTGCTTAAATAGCGTCGTCACCCTCTTCGCCAGTGCGAATACGGATTACACGCTCAACATCGCTGACAAAAATTTTGCCATCACCGATCTTGCCGGTATGCGCGCCAGCATTGATTGCTTTAATGCAGACCTCAACATCACTATCAGCGACTACCAGCTCAATCTTTGCTTTAGGTAAAAAATCGACTACATACTCAGCACCACGATAAAGCTCAGTATGGCCTTTCTGTCTGCCAAAGCCTTTAACCTCGGATACAGTCATACCAGAAATACCGTTAGCACTTAATGCCTCACGTACATCATCTAATTTAAAGGGCTTGATAATTGCAGTAATTTTTTTCATTTTTTTATAGCCTTTTTAGCAAACTCAATAAAGCCTAATTGGCTCTAATATGATAACACCTAAGGATTAATTATCTTATACACTGCCCACAAATCGACCTGAAAAAAAACCGCAAGATCAATTCACCAGAAATTTCTCAGCACAAATCTTAGAGCAAAAATCCTAAAACAATCCCAAATGCTAACTCTTCGCTTATAAAAAAAGCAACGCTTCTTTTAGCGTTGCTCTTTGATCTTTATATAGAAATTTCTAAAAATTAGTATTCAAGAGTACTCATCTTAGAGAGCTTAGCACGATCGTGCCAGGCCTGAATATAACGACGAGTACCAGTGCGGCCACGAGAAGTTAAGGAAGAAGTTAAAGCGTACTCACCGCGATAGCGAACACCCTCTAATAACTCACCCTCAGTTACACCGGTAACCGCAAAGTAGCACTGATCGGAGGTAATTAAATCGTCAACGCTACGGATCATATTCAAATCGATACCGTCATCGATAATAGCACGACGCTCCTTTTCAGTCTTAGGAGCTAAACGAGTTAACATCTGACCGCCGGTGCCCTTAATCGCACAAGCACTGACAACAGCCTCAGGAGTACCACCAATACCGATAAGCATGTCGATCTGAGCACGCGGATCGATAGCCATAATAGCGGCAGCGATATCACCTTCAGTGTGAAGCATGACGCGAGCGCCGGCTAATCTTACGTCCTGAATGAGCTTAGCGTGACGCGGCTTGTCTAAAACGAAGACATTAAGCTCACGGACATTCTTACCTAAAGCCTTAGCTACATTCTGAATATTGTCCTTAACCGGAGCATCTAAATCGATAACACCAGCAGCCTCTCGACCTACAGCGATCTTCTCGCAGTAGAAGCTGTGGCCTGGATTAAACATAGAGCCCTTAGCGGCAATACCAGCTGCAGCAATAGCATTAGGTCTACCGAAGGCTGCACAAGAAGTACCATCGATAGGATCAACAGCTACGTCAACCTCTAAACCATCGCCAAAACCGACCTTTTCGCCATTAAAGAGCATCGGAGCATTGTCCTTTTCACCCTCACCGATAATGACAGTACCACGAACGTGAATACCTTGGAAGGCGATACGCATAGCATCAACTGCAGCAGCATCAACAGAATCCTTATCGCCGCGTCCAATGTAACGAGCGGCAGCTAAAGCGGCAGCCTCAGTTACACGTACTAAATCGAGCGCAATATTTTTATCAGTTAAATGTTGTTGCATGATTAAAACCCCTCAACAAAAATTCTTCTTTAATGGTGAAATATTAAGATGTTATTAATATGATACTATTTTGTTATCTAATTGAATATCTTATATGAATTATTTGCGCAACCTGTTAGCGAGGTCACGCAAACTTGATAGGGAAAGCACTAAATCGTGGGGATCTAAGCTGTCAGTCTTAATTAGCCTCTTCTAATAGTGACTGACATAACTTTTTTTGGGGAAAAACTATCTTAAAAGTGGTACCTACGCCCTCTTCACTGTCAACTTCAATCTTACCACCATAGAGTAAAACGATATGTTTGACGATAGAAAGGCCTAAACCGGTACCCACACGCGCTTTGTTATGACTCTTATCCACGCAATAAAAGCGCTCAAAAATTCGCATCTGTGAGCTCTTAGGAATACCGATACCATCGTCTTTGACGTTGATATAGATATTGTCATCGTCATGGAAATAATCTACCCACACATGACCACCGGGGTTATTGTACTTAATGGCATTGTCGCAGAGATTAAAGAGCATTTGATTAAAATAGCGGAAAACACCATAAATACGCGGCGCCTCACCTTTAATACTGAGACTTACCTGCATATCGCGGCATTTATCCTCTAAGGATTCCTTAATACCGGCAAGTACATGACCAATATCGATCTGCTCATCCTCAAGACGCTTACCTTCATCTAAGCGGGATAAAAGAATAATATCGTTGATGAGATTTAATAAATTCTCACCTTCCTTACGGATACGCTTAGCAAAAGGCACTATATCCTTAGGATTGACTAAATTATTCTCTAAAAGCTCAGCCCGGCCGATGATCGATTGCAAAGGAGTTTTGAGCTCATGCGATACATTAGCGGTAAACTCCTGTCGCTGTCTTTCAGCAATACGTTTTTGCGTTACATCGATAACTAAAAGCGCATAACCGACATGACTGTCATCTGTGTCGATTTTATTAAAGAAGATTCTATAGAAATGATCATCAAGTTCTAAATCTTCAATCTTATTATTGAGATCCTCTCCTTTATCAAAGTATTTACGGATCATAGCCGAACGATCGAGGCTTAAAATATTTTTGCCAACTACACTATCGTCGATCTTAAAAATATTTTTAGCACTATCGTTAATACTGATGATAACGCCTAAGGCATTGAATAACACGAGGCCCTCAGACATACTGGCAGTAATGGCTTGCATTTCTCGTGACTGTTTGGAAATTTTATCGATGAGATCCTTAATGCGCTTTTGATACATATCGATACGCCTAACTAATGGCCCTAATTCCTCATAGGGAACATTATCAAGCGGACGATTGAGATCAATGGCGTTAATCGGTCTCACAATACTTAAGGATAAACGATAGGCAATATAGGCCGAAATCATGGCACAGACACCGACTATGCCTAAGAAGCACCAAAATAAAGACCAGGTCAGACTAAAGACATTTTCTGTAGTAAAGGAGGCGCGCAAAATCTCGCCGGATTTGAGCTTTACTGCATAATAAACCGTTTCAGTATCTAAGGTCTCAGAAAAACGCTCCACAGAACTTGAACCATTTTTCATCGCCTCAATAAACTCAGAACGATCTTTATGATTAGGCATGCTGTGAGCTTTAGCCTTACTATCATAAAAGACCGAACCGTCGGCATTGATCAAGGTGACTCTGAAGGCACCATAATCTAAACCCATAATGTAGTATTTACTGAATTGATCTACATCCTTAACTAAAGCCTCGGTGTATTCATACAGCATATGCTCATCGTTTTTCATCATCAGGCTATGGGCTAACCATAAAGCTGAAGATAGACCTATGACTAAAAACAATAAGGTGGAAATGAATACGGCTTTAAAGACCTTGCTTATCACGTTTAGGCCCCGACCTTATAACCTACACCACGTACAGTTTTGATGATGTACTCCATCTCGCCGAGCTTTTGTCTTAAAGTACGGATATGCACATCCACAGTACGACTTTCGCCATCGTACTCAGTACCCCAGATTCTGTCTAAAAGCTGATCGCGGGAGAAAACGCGTCCTTGTCGCTTTAGCATTAAAAGCAACAGTTCGTATTCCTTTAAGGTTAGATCCACAACCTTACCCTTAACTTTAACCTCATGATTTGCCTCATTGAGGGTGAGATCGTCTAAGGTAATTTCCTCAGACTGAGCATTGCCATTACAACGACGTAAAACGGCGTTGATACGAGCTACCATTTCGATGAGGGAAAAAGGCTTAGTGAGATAGTCATCGGCACCTAAATCTAAAGCACTGACACGCTCGTATTCAGCGCCTTTAGCGGTAGCCATGATGACTGGAATATTGCGGGTACGCGCCCCCGCACGGAGGCGCTTTAAGATATCGATGCCACTCATATCTGGAAGCATGATATCTAATAAAACCAAATCGGGTAGACGCTTTTCTACTGCGGCAAAGAAACTGGTACCATCAGCGAACACCTCCGTTTCCATATTCATAGACTGTAAGGTGTACTGTTCAATCTCGCGGATATCGGTATCATCTTCGACGCAATAAATCATAAGCTCAAATCTCCAACGGTAGTAATCTTGCCAGTTACAACGTAGGTAACCCACTTAGCGATATTGCAAGCATGATCACCGATGCGCTCTAAATACTTGGCCATCATAATAACATCTAAGGACAGCTCAGTATCCTTTTCACAGGAACGGGCCTTTAATATCAATGATTTTCTGATCATTCCGAAGTATTCGTCAACTGCTTTATCCTGGCGAATTACAGATTTTGCCAGATCGATATCGCGACGCACAAAGGCATCGATAGACAGCTTGACCATGGAAGCTGCTTCCTTAGCCATGCTGTGTAATAATTCGACGTCTTCACCTTGATGGTTATAATCAAAGCTCATAACAATCTGCGCAATATCGGAGGCTTGATTTCCGATACGCTCTAAGTCAGCGACCATCTTTAAGGTGGCAGAGACCACTAACAGGTCGGTAGCTACCGGCTGCTCATGTAGGATGATGTTCAGACATAAAGTCTCAATATCACGTGACTTAGTGTCGATATCATAATCTGCACGATAAACGTTTAAAGCTAATTCGCGATCGCGCTCTTTGAAAGCCTTAAAGACGCTGTCTAAATTATCCTCACATAAGGAGCCCATAAGAATCAGGCTGTTATTTAAGCGTTGCAGCTGATCGTCTAAATTCTTTCTCATTATCCAAATCTTCCTGTAATGTAGTCCTCGGTACGCTTGTCCTTGGGCTTGGTGAAAATCACATCGGTTGCATCCATTTCGACTAAATCGCCTAAAAGGAAGAAGGCGGTATAGTCAGAAATACGGAGGGCCTGCTGCATATTGTGAGTTACGATCACAATGGTGTACTTTTGCTTAAGCTCTAAAGCTAACTCTTCGATCTTACCTGTGGAGATCGGATCTAAAGCTGAGGTCGGCTCATCCATAAGGAGTACATCCGGCTCTACTGCTAAAGCGCGGGCAATGCACAGACGCTGTTGCTGACCACCGGATAAACCTAAAGCAGAGCTCTTTAAACGATCCTTAACCTCATCGAAAATAGCAGCCTGTCTTAAAGAGCGCTCAACGATCTCATCGAGCTTATCGCGATTTCTGACACCGTGAGTACGCGGACCATAAGCGATATTGTCATAGATGCTCATAGCAAAAGGATTAGGCTTTTGGAACACCATGCCGACGTCCTTGCGTAATTTGCTGACGTTGATATCGCTATTGACGATTTCTTGACCGCGATACTTAATGCTACCTTCAAGCTTGACCTCAGGGATAAGATCATTCATACGATTTAAAGTACGTAAGAAAGTAGACTTACCACAGCCTGAGGGGCCGATCAAAGCGGTAATATCATGCTCATGGACGACCATGTTAACGTTATGTAATGCATGGTTAGTGCCGTACCAGAGGTTGAATTTATTTACATCAAAAATGGTTTCCATTATTTAACTAGCCTTTCTTTTCTGAATTCTGCGTGCGAGGTAAGTTGCAAGTAAGTTGATAAGTAAGCTCATAAAGAGCAAGATGGCGGCGATAACGAAAGCTACCTCAAATTCGCCCTGCTCCTTAGCATAAACATAGAGAGCTACGGTGAGAGTAGAACCGGCAGAGGTCATACCATCGAAATAACCGTTGAGAGTGTGAGCAAAACCGGCGGTAAATAAGAGAGCTGCGGACTCACCCATCATACGGCCAATACTTAAGATACAGCCAGTGACTATACCCTCAATACAGCAGGGAAGAACTACGGTTCTAATTACATGCCACTTAGCGGCGCCTAAGCCAAAAGCACCTTCACGGTAGGACTGCGGCACAGTCTTTAAGCTTTCCTGAGTAGTACGGATGATGGTCGGTAAGTTCATGATCATCAAGGTTAAGGAACCTGCTAATAAGGAGGTCTGTAAACCACAGAATTGGCAGAAGATGAGCATACCTACTAAACCGTAGATGATAGACGGAATACCAGCTAAGGTCTCGATGCAGTACTCAATAGCCTTAACTAACTTAGGAGATCTGGCATACTCAGTGAGGTAGATAGCGGAACCTACACCCATCGGTAATACGAAAATTAAAGTAGTAACAATCAGATAAATCGTATTAAGAATATCCGGAAGCACACCGATGGTATCCTCTAAATAACTCGGAGAGGTGGACAACAGGTGCCAGGAGAAATACGGAATAGATCTGAAGAAGATGTACGCAATCATAAAGATTACGAGGCAGACTGTGATCGCAATGCACAAATATGTCCAAGAGAGCATATTGGCTTTGTAGATCCTGCGTTTTACCTGAGAGATTGACATTATTTCTTGTAACCTTTCTTAAGCATCATGTTTAAAGCAGCATTGATAAGCATGATGAAAACGAAGAGAACTAAGGCAATGGAGAACAAAGCCTCACGTTGTAAACCTGAGGAGTAGGACATTTCAGAGGCTACAGCAGTAGTTAAGAAACGTACGGACTCAAAGATGCTCGGCATATTAGCGACGTTACCGGCGACCATCATGACGGCCATGGCCTCACCGATGGCACGACCTACACCTAAAACAACGGCTGCGGCAATACCACTTTTAGCAGCCGGTACTACTACGCGGAAGATAGTCTCAACCTTGTTTGCGCCTAAAGCTAAGCTACCTAACTCATACTCAACCGGAACTGCCTCAATGGCAGTGATAGAAACCTTGATGATGGACGGTAAAATCATTACCGCTAAGACGATGATGGCAGCAAATAAGGAAGAACCATCAGGAATATCAAAAACGTAACGAATGGCCGGTACTAAAACTAACATACCGATAAAACCATAAACTACAGAAGGAATACCGGCTAAGAGATCGACCATCGGCTCAATGATGAGCTTTACCTGCTTAGGGGCCATCTTAGCTAAATACACAGCGGAGAAGAAGCCTAAGGGCAGACCGATAACAATGGCACCAGCAGTACCATAAACAGAGGTCAGAATGAAGGGTAAGATACCAAACTGAGCCGGATTTGCAGTAGAGGCCCACTTAGTACCAAAGAGGAAATCGACAATACCGATTTTGGCAATTGCGGGGATACCGGCAATGATCAGGTAAACGCAGATCATCAGCACAAAGGCGATGTTGACGATACCTAAAATCAAGAACACGGTCGAGGCAATCGACTCGGTATTGATTATTTTTTTAGAATTAGACTCGATCATATTTTTGGCCTTTAAAAAAGCGGGGTCTACGCCCCGCTTTTTCAGAGAAACTTTTTATTTATTATTTAGCAACCGGAACGACGCCAGCCTTAACAATTAAATGCTCAACGTCCTTAGACATGGCATAATCGAAGAACTTCTGTGCATCCTCAGATAAAGCCTTGTCCTTTAAGGTTACAAAGACAAACGGACGCTGTAACTTGTAAGAACCATCCTGAACAGTAGCCTCAGAAGCCTGAATACCATCAACAGTTAAAACCTTAACCTTCTTGCTTACTGCAGATAAAGAGGCATAACCAATAGCATTAGGATTCTGGCTGACAGTGGTGATAACATCACCGGTAGAGGTTAATTCCTGACGATACTTGCAAGCATCCTTAGTGTGGGTAACAGTCTCAAAGCCGTCACGGGTACCAGAACCAGCTTCACGACCAATCAGCACAACCGGAGCATCAGCACCGCCTAATTCCTTCCAATTAGAAATTTCACCCTTGTAGAGCTTACCAATCTGCTCGACAGTTAAATCGTGTAAAGTGTTAGACGGATTAACCACCATGACAATACCGTCTAAAGCAACAGTAGTACCAACTAACTTTTCCTGCTCGTCAGCCTTTAAACCACGGGAGGATAAACCGATATCGGCTCTACCCTCAGCGGCAGCGGCAATACCTGCACCAGAACCAGTCGGGTTGTAGGTAACCTGAACATCAGGATTTGCATTGTGGTAGGACTCGCTTAAGATACCGATTACCTTCTCCATAGAGGTAGAACCATCGGTAGAGACGTTAGCAGCGAAAGCAGAACTAGCAAATGCAACACCGCAGCTTAAGGCGACAACGGAAAATAACTTGGAAACTTTCATAATCAACTCCATTTTTTAAGGTGATTACATGATATGCGTCACATGTAAAAACAAAATGGATGCTTTGTTAAATCCAAGTTAAAAGGTAAATTATTTGATAATTAGTTGAAAATAAAGGAATTTTTATAATAAAAATTTTAAATTAATTTTAAAATTTTGGTTCTAACGGATCTCTGTGGTCACTTAAAAAATCCAATGAAAAAAGTGAG
>USBR01000035.1 GCA_900552905.1 uncultured Succinatimonas sp.
GAATTTTGTAACGAAAAAAAAGCTTAGAGAGGACTTAGAAAGTAAGAAGGGTAATGTATCTGAACAAATGTAAAAAGCCATCTGTAAAAAATACAGATGGCTCAAGCGTTTACATGGAACCGCCTAAAGCGTCATTGAGCTCGGCGACCTCACGCTGTAAGGTCTCATATTCCTGCTGCTTTTGCAAAATAGAAGCATTATCAGGAGTATTGCGCATATTATTAATTTGCGCCTGAGCATTATCAAACTTCTTCTTTAAAGAAGAGTTTAAAGATTGCTTTTGCGCTAAGCGCTGTTGCATAGCAGAAAGATCTTGATTGAGCTTATCTAAGTTCTTACGCTTTTGCTCATATTTAGCATGCACTAAAGAGCTTTCCTTTAATAAAGCCTCACTTTGTGCAGCTAATGCCTGTTGCTCTGCTTTTAAGGCAGCAATATCAGCTTTTTTATCTTCAACACGTTGCTCATAAGAGCCTGAGAAGACACACCCCATCTTATTTAAAAGGCTCGGATCGCCAATTGACGGATCGCATTCCTCAGGAGTCATAGTACAAGCACTTAAAAGACAAGCTGAAGCAATTACGGTTAGAAATTTAACTTTCATAAATCATCCATTTTAGCCACGAGCTAAACGATTTCTCTGAGAGGTGTAATCCTCAGAGATAGCGTATAAATTGTCACGCTCGGCCTTAAGTGAAGCAATCTTAGTATCAAGCTCTGACAGCTTTTTCTTATCAGCTGCAGAGGTGCTGCTGGTCTGATACTGATCGCGAGCATACTTATAGGACTCGATCTTAGAATCGATACCCTCAACCTGCTCCTTGATGTAGGCAATATTAGCATCCATCTCACTGCTCTTCTGCTGCAGAGCCTTCTTATCAGCCTGTCCGGCAGCGACCTTCTTCTCTAAAGCAGCCACAGCCTCGGTATCGCGCTTGATGAGGTCAGAAGCAGCTTTATTGACGCCTTTAACGGAATCGATATCTTTAACAACCATTTCCTTAGTGGCATCAAGCTGCTTTTCGGTGGTAGCATAATTAGATCTTACATTATCGAAGACATAGTTAGTAGCAATACCAACAGCACAACCAGAAGCACCGGCAATAGCAGCACAGGCAAGCTTATTATCAGCATTAGATAACATGCAACCTAAAACACCGATACCGGCACCGGCTAAACAGGACTTAATGCCTGAATCAGAGAAAAACTTAGCACCGCTCTCTTTTAAAGCAGGATCAACTTCAGCTGAACTAGAACCCTGATTAGCGCAGCCACTAGCTAAAACTGCAGCAAGAACAACACTTAATAAAGTCTTTTTAATCATTTTTAATTCCTCAAATTTTATTTTCTAAGTTCAATGTTAAAACTGCTTTCATCGGACTTACCTTGTGAATAAACAGCTTTACATTGACTATCATTATTAGTGCCAGGGGCGCATTTAATCCTAGGCATAGTATATGAGCTCTTATCAGAGCAGATAGCCACAGCTTCATTTTCTATCTGTAACTGGCCTGATACGATCTTGCCGTCCACTGGCGTTATACACTTTACTCCATTTTGACGCATAATTGTAGCCTTTCCCTTACCATTAGCATCAAAACTATATTCTAAGTTGACAGGCTTTCCAGAATTTGCGTCTATAAGCGGGGATTTAACCTTCCAAGTGCCTTCAAGTTTCTTAACTGAACCTTGCTCTACATCGCTTTGAGATAAATTCAAAGGCTTTGTATTAGCAAAAGGATCTGAGGAACTAGAAGCTGTATTTGTTGCATTAGCATCATCCTCCTCATCACTTAAAGTAGGAGGAATTACAGTCTGAGTGAGAGGCTCCTGCTGAGCTTGTGGCGTTTGAACCTGCTCTTGATTTACAGGATCAATCGGTGCATTGTTCTCAGTATTTTCTTTAGTGGCACTCAGGTTCTCCTGAACACTCTCAGGATCTACAACTAAATTAGGGGCGCCAACTTCTTTTTTTGCATTAGGCGTAACTACGTTCTCTTCATTAGGCGTAACTACATTCTCAGCATTAGGATCTAAAAACGCTTTAGGATCATAAAGAGGTGAATTAGGATCAATCACTAAATTACCCTCAGGATCTAAATGCACCCCTTCGATATCCTGACCGTTGATAGCAATAGAACCGTCATCTTTAAAATCAAGCTTTAGATTGTCGACTAAAACGCCATTATCATCGCTGACAGTATAGGTACCATCAGGATTTTTCTTAAAATAATAGCGCTTAGAGTTAAAGACATAGCTAAACTCATCTTGCTGAGGAATAACTACAGCTTTAGGATCTGTTAGCTCAGCTTTCGGATCTGTTAGCTCAACGTTCGAGTCTTTTACCTCAGCTTGCGGGACGGTTACCTCAACTTTAGGATCGTTGACTAAATTAGGCTGTTGCTCTTTTACTACTACCTGCTTTTGTACCGGATCTGATGCTACTGGCACTACTATTTCTTTATTTAAAAGGTACTTCCACAAGAAGTAGCCCAAAAGTAATAGAAGTAGTAATAATAAGAGTAAAAGCCACCATAAATTGCGTCTAAAAAAACCCGCCTTTGCTACAGGAGCAGCTCCCGTAGCCACTCTCTTATAAGTTTCATTACGCTTATAGAGATCTCGATGCAAAGGTTCAAAAGGAGCGCCCTTTAAAGACAGGCGATCTTTAGTAAAGCCCCAAAAGGTAATTACCGGCTGACCGTTGACAATGAAAAGACAATCATTGTCAGGAAAATGCAGGGCAGGTAAAACATCATTATCCTTTGAGCCATTGATAAAGTGTTCAAAGAGCTTGTCATTTGAGGTCAAAGCCATAGCTTTAAGATCTAAACCATAATTGACGAGCTTCTCTGACATACGCTCCATCTTATCTAAAGCTTTACGCTTTTCATCGATAGAGGCACTTTGCCAGCGTACAATTTCATAATCCTCGCCTTTAGGACTATCAAAAGGCACAAACCAATCTAAATACTCCCCACCTTGTGAGGCCTTTGGAATGGCTAAAAAACGAGTGATCTCCGGGCCTAATTGCTTTTCACGCTCTAAAGCATTACGAAAGGCTTCGGCTGATTTCCATACTAAAACACCGTCTTGACCAATAGCGGCATATTTATTGATAGGGCCACTATTTAAAATCACCGAACGCATATTTACTCCTTACAAACCTTTTGCACACTAGCGCCTGCGGCTTTGAGCTGAGATACAATCTGAGAGGCATTTTTCGGACTAAAGACCTTGCCTCCGGTATATTTGGCAATACAGGCAGCCTGCGAGGCATTACTGCCAATTAAAATGGTATGGATCTTAAGCTTAGGCTTAAGAGCATGGATACGCTTAGCTAGCGAACAGACACTCATATTTGCGGTAAAAGGACAAGTATCCTCACCATCTGAGATAAGCACGCCTACAGCCTCAGCATTAACACCATCAACCATATTCATTAATGCCTGCAGACCATTTATAAGTGGGGTCTTACCGTCATAACGATAAGGATTGATATTGCGGATCTGCTGTCTGAGGGCACTACGACGAGTACCGGCATAGAAGCCGTGTTGCTTAGCCACAGGACAGCCATTAATTTCCACTAAACCGATACTGACGTTTTTATCGGTATTTTGTACTAAAGCCTCAGAGGCACGAATTGCCGCCGATAAACGACTCTCGCCACCGCCTACATCACGCTCGAGCATCGATTCTGAACCATCAAAAGCGATAACAAGCTGTGGCATTTTGCCTTCTTTACGCAAAATCTCACATTTAGGCAGTCCCTTAGTCGAGTTTTGCGTACTTGTCGCCTGATTTTTAACCTCTAAAGCCTTACGCTCTTGATCGCTTTTTTCTTGTTCAAGCTGAGCTTTACGAGCCGCTTCAGCTTTCTTTTGCTCCTCTAAAAGTCGCGCCTCTTCAGCTTTTTTCTGCTCTTCTAAAGCCTTAAGACGCGCCGCTTCCTCAGCTTTCTTTTGCTCTTCTAAAGCTTTAAGACGCGCCGCTTCTTCGGCTTTTTTCTGCTCTTCTAAAGCCTTAAGGCGTGCCGCTTCCTCAGCTTTCTTTTGTTCTTCTAAAGCTTTAAGGCGCTCCTCTTCCGCTTTTTTCTGCTCTTCTAAGGCTTTCTTTTGCTCTTCCTGAGCCTTAAGGGCAGCCTCCTGCGCTAAACGTGCCTCTTCTTCGGCCTTAAGCTTTTGTGCATTAGCCTCATCAAGAGCCTGCTTAGCTAAAGCTAATTCCTTATCATGCTCTTTTTGTAAAGCATCTTTATCAAGATAGGCTACAAGCTTATCAATATCGCTCTGTATCCTTTGATGTTGCGCTACAGCCTCAGGATAACCACGAAAAGCATTCCATCTATCTAAAAGCGTCCCTTCCTGAGGCCACGGTCTTAAGTAAAACCACCATAAAAGGCCTAAAAGCAGCAGTAAGAGTAAAAAAGCTAATAGGCATAAATAATGATGATTTTTAGCTGGAGCTGCCGATGCGGCTAGAGCTTTAGCATAATCAGCAAAAACCGCTGTCTCAGGCTCTTTGAGCATATAGGGCAAAAATACCGGAATAGAATTGCCTAAGATAAAGCATTGCGGGCTTTTTTCTAAAATCAGTGCTAAATCATATCGCTCAGACTCTAAAACTTCATTTGCTAAAGGAGTTTCAGCGCGTAAAAAATCGACAAAGAGCTGTAATCTCTCAGCATAGATCCCATAGAGATTAGGATTAGTGCGCTTTAAAGTCGCAAGCGCTATTTCCTCGCTTTGTCCTTGCAAGCTAGTATTAAAGCTTATAAAGCTCCCCTCACAGATTACCTTAGGTAAGGAGCTCATAATTTCAGAGGAAAAGTGTCGCGACAATTCCTCCTGCCAAAGCGTCATATGCCTACAGATCTGTTGCGACTTTACGCCTAAAGAGTCTTGGGCGATACGATTTAGTCTAATCATCAGGATACCTATTTTTTATCCTTAACTAAGCTAAAGCATTTATCTACCCACAATTTGTGGTTAGCATCTCTATCCTTATTAAGGGTAGGATAGGTCTTAATGGCATCATAATAGACGTCAATGAAATCATCTAAACCCGCATTATTTTGGCCCTGTGATTTTTTCGCTGTGGTTAAGAGATCTTTTAACATGCTCAAATTATAGGTTTCAGCAGCCTGTGACATGGTATCGCCATAATAGGTAACTAAACCTGTGAGCACTTTCTCCTCAGTTTTTAAAGTGTCCTCATGTTTAGCTTTAAGCTCACAGCCCTTAGGATCGGTTTGACAGCGACGTGTGGCGATATTTAACAGCGATTTTCTAATACCAATATCGATATTTTGAGCGGCAATAGAACGACAGAGGAAGCCGCCTAAACGTAAATTTGAGGTGGCAGCTTGACGTCTTTCCTCATTCATCTGGGCATTGATATCGCTAATCTGAGCTCTTAGAGCATTAAGCTGCGATACTAGCTTTTTATTAAGCTCTGAATCTCCATTACTTTTAAGCTTATCGTTCTTAGATTGTGTCTCTAATTCGCTAATTTGAGCTTTAAGAGAGTCGATCATCGCTAAAGTTTTAGCTTTATCCTCAGCTTTAGTGCTATCAGCCTCGTTTGATTCTGTACCTAAAGCCTCAATTTGCGCATTGAGAGCCTTAACGGACTTGGTGTCATGAGCCACACTCAAGGCTAAAACCAATCTACCGCCTAAATCACCACTGCGATTTTCCTTACCATTAATAAAATAAGGGCGCTCGGCACGCGTGGCATTAGATAAAGAGCTTTGAGGTGATTTAAAACTACCGCCACGCACCGTCATACCGCCACTTTGGCCTAAAAGACGATTAGTTCTCACGGCCTTAAAGGGCTCTTGGCACATCTCAAAGACATTACCTAAAATATCGTAAATACCCAGAGGATTAGGCTTTTTTAAACCCGGTAACTGTAATTTACCATTAGCTGAAGTCGGTCCTTGATACCAAGCATAGGCTCCTAGATCGTCATCACCTAAAGGCGGCAGATTTTCATTAAATTCGCTCTTTGAAACATTCAAACCACCACGGGCGGCAAATTCCCACTCAGCATCGGTAGGTAAACGTGCATATGCATGCTCCTTACCATTTTTCGGCGCGTCAGCGGCTTTTTGCAGATACAGAGAATAACGACGAGCGGCCTCATTTAAATCAAAATAGGAAATATTGACAGCAGGTAATGCTCCCTTACGCTCAACTGTAGTCGGGCATTTATCTTGATTCATTAAAGCTTTATACTGAAAATCCATAAGCTCATATTTGGAGATCAGATAATAAAAGCCCTGATCATCTAAAAAGCCACCTTGTACATAGAGGCGATTGGGTTTTTGAGCTAAGGGGCTCTTATTATCAAGCGAGCCTGCTTGAAACGAGGCATCAGCACTCTTATTTTGATTATTGAGGGTAGTATAGACCTTACGAAAAACCATGGTCTGATTGCAGGGCATAGATACCACCACATCCTCACCATCAGGCTGCGGATTGCTAAAATCGGCTGCGTTAGCTGCATTTACCGACAAAATAGCCACTGCTAAAGCTAAAGTTTTACCAAATGTCATGATCTAAGCCTCTCTTAAAGTTGTGGCGATACCGCTGTTTACAATTTTGAATTTAACGCTGATCAGGGAAATGATAGCGGCCACGCTCAAAGACATAGCTAAAGCCACACTCACATGCCACCATGTCAGCACACTTACGGATTCGCCTTGATTTAAATTGCTAGCAAAATAAAGATTAAAGATACTCTGTCCTAGATAGAAAAGACCTAAAGCCAAAGCAAAAGCCATAAAGGCTAAAAATAGATTTTGACAGAGCACTAATAGGGTAATTTTATAGGGGCTAAAGCCCATCAAACGCAGTAAAGCTAAACTTTGATGTTGCCTACTGATATTTGAAAAGACTAAGCCTGAAAGCGTAATCGCGCCGCCTATAATTGATACTAGGGCAATTACGAGGAAAATAATATTTAACACTCGCGCTATAGCTTTTACATTTTCAATAGCGGCACTTTCATCGCGAATATTATAGTTTTGACGCAATTGCGCAGCTAAAGGGATCACATCATCGATGCTCTTAGCATAGATACGCGCTCTAGCAAAACTCTGACGCAAAGAATTAGGTTTTGAACCATCGCCAAAGAGCTTAGGCTCATAACCGTCACGATAATCTTCCATAGCTAAAATCACATCTTTAGCTAAGTAAATAAGCGTGCGTGAAGTCGTAGCCCGTGACAGTACTCCCGCCACTTTAAAACTTTCAATACCGTTTTGCTTGCGCCCATCGACTATACGCGAGATCACAAGCTTAATCTCATCGCCACTTTTAACCCCTAAATCAGAGGCTAAAGATGCAGATAAGAAGGCCTCATTATCAGCTAAAACATGATCGATTTTACTAAAGCTTACTAAAGGATCACCTTCTTTAGTTGGCACAGCTTCAATATTGCTCTTAAACTTTGAAGAGGATTTAAGATTGCAAGTAAGACTTAAAGCACGGGTTAATTCCACATAAAAGCCCACATGCGGATTTTTAGCTAAATCCTCAAAAAAATCAGGCTCAAGAGTATAGCCTGAGAGCATTTTGATCTCTAAATTATTAGGATTAGCCGCTAAATCATGCTCAGCCTTACTGATAATACCAAAGCGTAAGGAAAATAAGAGCAATAAGGGCGCTATCACCGCGGTCATAGCCATGATGATACATAGACTCATAAGTCTATCGGCATTAAGCGATCTTAAAGATAAGGAAAAGATCATATTTGCTCCATACACTTAAAGACACTGTGATTATCTGAGCTCTCTTTTCCATCATAAGCACAATTATAAAGACCATGTCTTATAACCGCCTCGGTATCATGGGTGACTACTAAGACGGCAATATTGAGACTTTTAGCGCACTCGATAATGCTCTCAAAAATCTTCTCGGCATTGACGGGATCTAAAGCTGAGGTCGGCTCATCGATGAGCACTACTTGCGGACGATGGGCTAAGGCTCTAAAGAATACCGCTCTTTGTCTTTGACCTATGGAGAGTTGATGGGGTTTAAGCTTTAAAAGCTTGTCCATATCAAAGCGCTTAAGCTGTGGCATTAATGCGTCGATATAGGCGTTAACTTCACTGCGCTTTAGATCACCATGAGCTAAGCGTATTTGTAGCTTTAAATTATCTTCAAAGCTTAAATACGGTAATAATCCACCTGACTGCGGCATATAGCCTAAAACTTGCGCGCGCCTACGTGCTTTTTGTGCTTCAGAAAGTGAGCTTAAATCCTCACCTTCAAAGCAAAATTTAGTCGCTGTAAATTGCGGGCGCAATAAGCCTATACACTCTAATAAAGTCGATTTACCTGAGCCTGACACTCCTGTGAGGGCACATACCTGCCCCTTTTCAAGGCTCAGGGCCGTGAGCGTGATGGTAAAGGCACGCTCATCGGCATAGACATAGCTTAAATTTTCAATTTCTAAAAGCATAGACTTAAGGCAGCATATCAAAAGGAATTGGATATACAGCCTCAGACTCATCGGCCTTAGAGTTAAGCTTTAGCCAGCGTGAGGTATCGTCATTAGCTTTCTGATAGTATTGAATTTTGCTCTCTAAATCGGCAATGGTCTGATTTTGCTCATCAGCGCCCATACTTGCCCAAGTATCCTCATCAAGATCGGAAATCAAGCTCTTATACGGCAGACCATCAAGATATTCATCTAAAAGGCCTAACTCGGATAATTTTAAAGTTGAGCTTTGTGACAGTTGATTAGGATCACGACCTAAGCTTACAGCAATGGAGCGTAACTGAGAGAACATTGCCTCAGGCTCTAACATACCGGTATTAGCAGCTTCCAAAATTTGAGAGGTGATCTGCTTTAGATTACTCAGCTGTAACTTATTTAATAAGGTTACAGGGGTAGCGGTAATACTAGAGTGCTCAAATAAGTCTCTATCACTCATCCAGCCTTCAAAGAAGGTTGGAGCTTTGGTATTTTGAGTAGAACCTAAATAGGCTAATTGCATGGCCTTACCTAAAAGTTCGGTATCTTTGAGCATTTGATCTTGCTCATCGTTAGCACTATTAGCAGAGCCTGCAGTTAAATCACCACTACTTGCCTGCATTACCTGAATGGTTAAAGATTGAGCTAACTCATCGACACGCTTACCAAAGGCATTTACATCACCAGCCTTTACCGGATAGTAAAGGGATTTATTGATGACCTTATTAAAGGTTAATTCCTCATATTGAGCTTTAGCCTTGTCATGATTGTGATTGCGCTTACCTGAAGCGGTTAAGAGGTGTAAAGCATAGATAGCCGCACCATGATGCTCAGCTTCGGCACGTAATTCCTTAGCATCAAGACCTGTTGATGAATGCTTATTATTACCTTCAATGGCACCAGCATCGGTAATTAAGACGATATAACGACCGCCATAATTATTCCAATTGATCTTATCTAAGGCCTCGCTAATACCACTATAAGCATCCTCATCAAAAAGCGAGCTTGAAACTTTAGCTTGATTTAAAGTCTTAAGCTTAGCCATGAGATCCTCACGGTTATTAGCCTCACCTGGAGCTACATACATCTTTGAGGTGTATTCAAGACCCGGAACTGCTTTGACATCGGATCTAAAAGAGACGATACCAAAGTGTACGCTATCTTGTAAATTTTCCTTTTCAATTTGATCATAGATATCAGATACAGCCTTACGGGTTCTATCGATATACGGTTGCATGGAAATTGAAGAGTCGATAACAAAGACTACTGCAGCCTTAAAAGCCTTAAGCTCGGATGCTACCGGATCGCTTGACTTATTAGTTTTAACTGTAGCTTTATCGGAAACTGAACCTATGTGTAAAAGACGGGTATAGTTACCGTCAGCGAACATAGACTCCTGTGCCTCTAATATTGGCAGGAGATAGAAATTCTTTTTCCAATCTACATAGGTGGCAGGCTCGATACTGACAACACCCGGGGCACTTTCCCCTTTTTCAGCATGCTCGAGCAATGACAATAAGGCCTGACTTTGATCAGGACTATCGTTTTCTACAAAGTTTAATAAAGACTGATCGGTATCAAAGATCAAAGAACGCTTACGAGCGGCCGGATTTGTGAACATCAAGGCGCTTTGCATCTTCCAATCGATAACGCAATCAGTCTTTAAATAACCTTCAATCTTACCCTTAGTATCATTACCTACAGCCACGAAATCGCCATCGCGCTCATAGACATAATATTGATTGAAAGTAGGCACTAAAGGACCATCAGTATCGGTCTTATTAGCGTATAACGGGCAAGGGGCGGTAGTTAACACGCGCTGATATAAGCTCTCCTTACCTTCCATTTTTAAAGGCTCGGCAGCATTAACCTGTGAGACAACTAGCATCACAGATGCTAAACTCAGAATTTTTTTTAACTGCATATTCTCAACTGCATCATCTTAAAAGATTGATGCAGTCCTCCTTAAAAAATTTACACCAAATCTTAAAACTCTTTACTTTTGTAATTTATCTAAAGCACTCTGAGCTTCAGGATTATTTCCACTCTCTAAGACTTTTTGATACCAGTAAATTGCACTATTAGCATCTTTTAAAATGCAATTATTGCCATAAAATACATTAGGATCAGCGTACTTAGCATATAACATGGCTAAATTAGAATTACCTTTACGACCTAAAGAAGTTATCAGGCGCTTAGCTAAATCACAACGACCGTTAACTAAAGCATCCTGAGCTAATTGCTCTAACTGCTCAGGTTTAGGGCTTGAAGCTAAGCAATTTTTAAGTAAAAGCGCATCATTAGTCTCAGTTAATTTGCAGGCATTATTAGTTTCCTCAGACTCAGTAGTAGCAGCTTCTGGTTCTGCACCCTGAGCTTGTTGCTGAGGCTCTTCTACCTTAGTTTCATCGACATTGACTTCTGGAGCAAAAGACTTCTTAGTATTAGGTTTCTCAACTACTGTTTCATTAGCCTGAGGCTCTTCTGCTACAGGCTCATTAGCCTTAGGCTCTTCTGCTATAGGCTCATTTACCTTAGGCTCTTCTGCAGCAGGCTCATTAGCCTTAGGTTCTTCTGC
>USBR01000036.1 GCA_900552905.1 uncultured Succinatimonas sp.
AAATGGTAAATTTGGACAAAGACAAAAATCAGAAGTTTTTACTGATCGATGTCGGTTAAAGCCAATTTTTAGCGAGTTTAAGCGTCTTTTGTCACGTAAATTTTTATCACTATCAAAATCTTAGCTATAGCTTTAAAGTCACGGTTAAGCACTTTGCGGGCGGGGCAATTTTTCTCTTTATCTACTCTTTATAAAAGCTTGAATTGCCCCTATGTTTTAAGTCAACCTTAGAGGCAAAAATTAACAGCTTGAGGCTAAAAATAGGTAAGATGGCTGAAAAAGATTAAATTTTGCCCTAAAATAATGGATTATCTACGCTCAACAAAGAAGCTACGCTTAATTAAGCTAATAAATTCGGAGAATCTGCAATGGCAGCTAAGAAACCTAAACATGACAGCAATACAATTGCGGTAAACCGTAAAGCGAGCTTTGAGTATTTTATTGAGGAGCGTTACGAGGCCGGTTTATCCTTACAGGGCTGGGAGGTCAAATCTCTGCGTGCTGGTAAGTGTAATATCACCGATGCCTATGTAACTGTTAAGGATGGCGAGGTGATCTTATTAGGCTCGCTGATTAACCCCCTAAAGACCTCTTGTGCCTTTGTGGTAAGCGATCCTACGCGCACTCGCAAGCTTTTACTCAATAAAAAGGAAATCACTCGCCTTATCGGTCGTGTACAACGTCAGGGCTATACCTTAATTCCGCTTAGGGTGTATTGGAAGGGACCGTGGGCTAAGATTGAAATCGCTTTAGCTCGTGGTAAACAGGATCATGACAAGCGCGATAGCATCAAGGATCAGCAATGGGCCCGTGATCGCGAGCGCATCATGAAGAAGAATTTTAAAGACGCCTAAAGGCTTTTAAAGAGTTCATAAAAGTCCCTGCAGTTTAAACTGCAGGGATTTTTTATTTTTAAGCTAAAGGATCGCGGTGTTTATTGACAAAATCCGGATCAGCTAAAAGCTTCTTAGCTAAGGCTATGGCATGGTCGAAGTCGACAGCTAAGGCGCCATCGAGATTCTTGTGAATACCGGCCTTTTCTAAAATAGTACGCGGCTGTGAGCGCATAGCGGAGAAGATCACAAAAGTGTGGTGTTCCTTACAAACATTGATGATGTTTTCAATGGAAGACTCACCTGAGGCATCTAAGTACGGCATAAAGCGCATACGTAAGATGAGGATGCGCGGCATCTTCTCTAAAGCTTTGAGTTTATCGCAAAACTCGGAGGCTACACCGAAGAATAACGGACCGTTAATCTGTAAAACGATGACATCATCAGGGATCTCAACGTCTAAAGGTATATCACCATCTTGGCTTTCAAACTCAGAGGTCTTGTAGTGACGCTTGATCTCTAAAGAGCGTGACATGTGACGCATGAAGAGTAAGGAGGCGAAGGTTACACCAACACCGATAGCTACGGTCAGATCAACAAGAACGGTGAGCGCAAAGGTTAAGAAGAGAATGGTGCGATCGGACGGGGAGATCTTTGCAATCTGCATGAAGTGCTTAATATCACTCATGCCCCAAGAGACCATAAAGAGTACAGCCGCTAAAGCCGCCATAGGAATGAAGGCTAAAATTTCCATGGCAGTATATAAGAATACTAACAGGAATAAAGCATGAGCAATACCCGCTACCGGAGTACGACCACCGGCTTTAACGTTAGTGGCGGTACGGGCAATAGCACCAGTTGCAGGTAAACCACCGAAAATACCGGAGGCAATATTAGCCACACCCTGACCTACGAGCTCCTGATTTAGGCTGTGCTTGTGGCCAATCATACCGTCGGCAACTACGGCAGATAACAGCGCCTCAATACCGGCTAAGAAAGCAATAGTACAGGCAGAGGGGATTAGCTGGCGGATAGTGTCTAAGGTGATATTAGGCCATACTGGCATCGGCAGACCCGTAGGTAACTCAGGGAAACGGCTACCGATGGTGTCGACTGGTAATTTAAAGATAAAGGCTATTAGGGAGACGGCGATAATTGAAACTAAATAAGAAGGGATCTGCGGGGAGATCTTCTTGCAGATAGCGATAAGACCAAAACCTAAAAGACCTAAGCCTACAGCATAGACTGAGGTTTCATTGAGGTGAGTAAAATAGCAGGCCCATTTATTGATGAAATCAGCCGGTACATTTTCGACAGTTAAGCCTAAGAAGTCTTTAACCTGAGAGGAGGCAATAATGACAGCAATACCTGAGGTAAAGCCGGTAATTACCGGATAGGGAATAAACTTAATGAGCTTGCCTAATTTAGCATAACCGGAGATGACGAGGATGATACCTGCCATGATGGAGGCTATCACTAGGCCATCAAAGCCAAAGCGCATGATGATATCGAAAATCACCACAACGAAGGCACCGGTAGGACCACCGATCTGAACTCGGGAACCACCTAAAAAAGAAATAAAGAAACCGGCGATAACAGCGGTAACTAAGCCCTTATCAGGAGAGGCGCCACTAGCTACAGCCATAGCCATGGCTAAAGGTAAAGCTACAATAGCGACAGTGATACCGGCAATTACGTCTGTACGAAATTGTTTAAAGCCATAGCCTTCTTTGAGGCATGTAAACAACGCTGGGACAAAAGTGCTGGAGGAGGTTTTCATAAAAAAAATAAATCCCCTGCGGCATTCCATACGGATCCGCGATGTAAAAAAAAAGCCCTCACAGAGTGGGGCGTGGTGAAATCAAGAAAGTGATAATGTCGGACAGACAGATATAAAAGGAGTGAGCCGGCATAAATGCAGGGCGATTATATCAGGATTTTGCACAATTTTATCAAATGTGCGTAAAAGAGAGCACTTTTTTTAAACTATTGTAAAACATACATTTTAGTTTAAGATTTTAGGTTGTATTCAAGAAAACTAGTATGGTTACTCTTGAATTTTGGAAAATCAATCATATATAATCTTATAACCTTGGGGGTGTTTTTGGTTTCGACCGGAAGCATGGATTCCTAGGAGCATGTCGAGGCGCGGGACCTCGTAAAAAATTCGCATTAAAATAGTCGCAAACGACGAAACCTACGCTTTAGCAGCTTAATAACCTGTTCGAAGCCCTCAGTTCTAAGCCTTTCTAGTGACGCTTAGTCTTACTGGGGTCGGTTTTCACTAGATCGAACGGAAGCCCCGTCTGAGGTGGAAGTTTTAAAGAATTTATCAGACTGGACATTTTGTGGCGTGGCGGTCCGCAGCAAGTGTTGAGATTAAGGATTGCCTAAGCATGTAGCGCCGAAGATGAAGTCTTTTGGGACGAGGGTTCGACTCCCTCCACCTCCACCAAGGCTTCTCTATTTCCTTCCTAAAATTCTTAAAAATCAATAAATTATATTTTTTTTAATTAAGCTATTTTGCAAGCTTAGTGTCTTTAGCTTCCCGTGTGGGGACAAGTCAAATCCTTAGTATAAATTGAGTTCAATAATTAAGATTGAGTCATAAAGGTTTAAGTGGATTAAGAAAAGACTTTATTTGGTTAAAATCTACTAAAAAGAGCGTTCTTTATATCTGTTTTTAATCAATTAAGCTGTTTTAGGTGTAGTTAGAGCTCTAAGGACAAAGGCATAAGCTGGTAAAATCTCATCTTGATAAAATTCTTTGAGCTTGTTTTCAATTGTGGTCTTAAAAGGCTTATTTTAGCCAATGATTTTGAGATCCTTGTACGGAAATCGTTAAAATTTAAAAACAATTTTGAAAAAAAGCTATATATTATCTAAGTCTTAGGTCAAGGGCTCTTGGCCTTTAGGCATAAATTGGGGCTTAATGCAACTGTTATAGAGTGCAAAAGTTGTTAATTAAGTCTAAGATTTTTGTCGAAACAGCGTTTGTGTTGTGATAAAATTTGCAAGCCCTTAACTGAGTTTGTGATCGGTCTGAGGGCAATGTTATTATCCATCACAAAGGAGCATAAAGAAATGTCTTTAACTGTTGAACAGAAAGCAAAAATCATCGCTGAGTTTGGTCGTAACCCGCAGGATACCGGTTATCCGGAGGTTCAGATTGCCCTTTTAACTGCCAGAATCGTTGATCTGCAGCCGCACTTTGAAACCCACAAGAAAGACCATCACAGCCGTCGCGGTCTGCTGCGCTTAGTTGCTCAGCGCCGTAAGATGCTTGACTATCTGAAAGCCTCTGATCTGGCTCGTTACACTGCCGTGATCGAGAAGTTAAAGCTCCGTCGCTAATCCGGCGTCTGGATCGGGCGGCAATTATGCCGCCCAATTTTTAGCAGATCCGTCAAGAGGCACATAAAGAAGACGGATCCATGTGGAGAATTTTAATGAATTTAAAGCCTACCGTGCACACCTTCAAATACGGTCGTCATACAATTACTTTAGAAACCGGTGCAATTGGTCGTCAGGCTGACTCAGCCGTTATGGCATCTATGGACGATACTACCGTCTTTGCCACAGTCGTCTGCAATCGTCGTGAGGAAGTCGCTGGCCGTGATTTCTTCCCGTTAACTGTAAATTATCAAGAACGTTCTTATGCAGCTGGCAAGATCCCAGTATCCTTCTTCCGTCGTGAAGGCCGTGCCACTGAGGGTGAAACCTTAATTTCACGTCTGATCGACCGTCCTTTACGTCCGCTCTTCCCTGATGCCTTCGTAAATGAAGTTCAGGTGGTTGTGACTGTAATGTCCGCTAACCCTGAGATCCCGACTGATATCATCTCTATCATTGCCTCATCTGCTGCCTTAGCCTCTTCTGGTTTACCTTGGAACGGCCCTTTAGGCGCAGCTCGTGTAGGTTATATCAACGGTGAGTATGTATTAAATCCGTTGACCACTGAATCTCGTTCCTCTGATCTCGACTTAGTTGTAGCCGGTACTGAAAAGGCTGTTGTCATGGTTGAGTCTGAGGCCAATCAGTTACCTGAGAGCGTTATGCTCGGCGCTGTAATGTTCGGTCAGGAGCAGTTACAGCAGGTGATTACCAATATTAAGGAATTCGCTCAGAAGGCCAATCGCCCGGTTTGGGATTGGCAGGCTCCGGTTGAGGATACCGAGTTAGTTGAGGCTGTTAAGGCTGAGACCTCTGAGGCTATTGGTGATGCCTTCCGCATTGTTGACAAATTAGAGCGTCAGGACAAATTAGCCACTATCGAGAAAGAGTGCATTGAGAAGTTAACTGCCTCTCGTGAAGATTGGGCTGAGAAGTCTCAGGACATCGCTAAGATTTTCTTTGAGTTAGAGCGCAATATCGTACGTGAGCGTATTTTAAGCGGTGAAAACCGTATTGATGGTCGCTCCTTACGTATGATTAGACCTATCACCATCGCAACTGGCATCTTACCGCGTGTTCACGGTTCTGCCTTATTTACCCGTGGTGAGACTCAGTCTATTGGTACTTGCACCTTAGGATCTGAGCGTGATGCTCAGACCTTTGAGGATATGACCGGTGTTCGTACTGAGCGCTTCATCCTTCACTACAATTTCCCGCCGTACTGCGTAGGTGAGACCGGTCTTATCGGTTCTCCTAAGCGTCGTGAAATCGGTCATGGCCGTTTAGCAAAGCGTGCCTTAAAGGCCATTTTACCGGATATGGATAAGTTCCCGTACACCATTCGTGTAGTCTCTGAGATTACTGAGTCTAATGGTTCTTCTTCCATGGCCTCTGTGTGCTCAGGTTGCATGTCTTTATTAGACGCAGGTGTGCCGATCAAGGCCCCGGTTGCTGGTATTGCCATGGGCTTAGTTAAGGAAGGCGAGCGCGTTGCCATCTTAACTGACATCATGGGCGATGAGGATCACTTAGGTGATATGGACTTTAAGGTCGCAGGTTCCCGTGAGGGTGTAACTGCCTTACAGATGGATATCAAGACTGACGGTATTACCCGTGAGATCATGCAGCAGGCTTTAACCGATGCCCATGCCGCTCGTATTCATCTTTTAAATGTAATGCAGCAGGCTTTACCGGCTCCGCGTGAGAATATGTCTCCGTATGCTCCGCGTTTAGTTACCATCAAGGTTCCTGTAAACAAGGTTAAGGACATCATCGGTAAGGGCGGCTTCAATGTCCGTTCTATTCAGGCAGATACCAATTCTCAGATTGATATCGCTGATGATGGTACCGTTAAGATCTCCGCTTCTTCTGAGCATTCCGCTACTGCCGCTATCAAGCGCATTAAGGATCTCTTAGTTGAGGTTGAGGTTGGTCAGGATTATGACGGTAAGGTTGTACGTATCACCGATTTCGGTGCTTTCGTCAATATTTTACCAGGTCGTGATGGCTTAGTTCATATCTCTCAGATCACCGAAGAGCGTGTTGAGAACGTCGGTGATTATCTGCGTGTGGGCGACAATGTCCGTGTCCGTGTCTTAGATATCGACAATACTGGCCGTATTCGCTTATCTATCAAGGTCTTAACTGAAGAAGCCGCTGCCGCTGCCGCCGCAGCTGCCGCTGAGGGTGAGGCTTCTGAAGCTACTGAAGAGAATGTTGCCGCAAATGCTGCTGAAACTGCAGTTGAGGCCACTGAAGAGAATGTAGCTTCTGAGACTGAAAACACCACTGAGCTTGTCTCTGAGAGTGTTGAAACTCAGGAAGCTGTAGCTGAGGAAAATTCAGCTGTTGAAGCTCCTGCTTCTGAGACTTCTGAGTCTGAGAATGCTGTAACTGAGAGTGTGGAGTCTGAAGACGTAGCCCCTGAAGCAGAGGCTAAAGCTGAGGAATCTGCAAACGAAGATGCAGGCAAGTCTGAGCGTTAAGCATAACTTTTTTATATACTAATTGTGGTAGCCCGAAGGTCTTAGACGTTCGGGCTTTTTGGGTTTTTAACAAGGTAATATTAAATGGCTACACGTGAGCATTTTTCCTCTCGCCTAGGTTTCGTTTTAATTGCCGCCGGCTGCGCCATCGGCTTAGGTAACGTCTGGCGTTTCCCCTTTATCGTCGGTCAATATGGCGGTGCGATTTTCGTTTTAATCTATTTAGCTTTCTTATTCGTATTTGGTCTGCCGCTTTTAACCATCGAGTTAGCTGTCGGTCGTGCCTCTAGAAGAAGTTTAGCTCAATCCTTTGAAATCCTTGAGGAAAAGGGAGCAAAGTGGCATATCAATAAGTATTGGATGATTTTCGGTAATTATGTACTGATGTCTTTCTATACTGTGGTTACAGGTTGGATGCTCTTTTACTGCATTAAAGGCTTTACCGGTGAATTTGGCATCAATACTGAGGCTAAGGTTGCCGCTGAAGCTTTTGGTAAGATGCTTGCATCTCCAGCTGATATGCTGACTTCCATGCTTGCTGTAATTGCTATCGGCTTTGGTGTCTGTGCTATGGGTCTGCGTAAGGGCGTAGAGCGTATCACTAAGCCTATGATGATCCTGCTGTTTTGCATCATGATCTTCTTAGCTATCAGATCTTGCTTCTTACCGGGTTTCTCTGAGGGTATTTCCTATTATTTAAAGCCTAGTTTTGAAAACTTCAGTCAGCACAGCCTCATTGAGGTTTTATCCGCTGCTATGGCTCAGGCTTTCTTCACTCTCTCCATCGGTATTGGTGCTATTCAGATCTTTGCCACCTATGCTCCGTCTGAGCATACTTTAGCCTCTGAGAGTATCAATATTGCTGTTTTAGATACCTGTGTAGCTTTAATCTCCGGTCTCATTATCTTCCCGGCTTGCTTTAGCTATAACGTACAGCCAGATCAGGGCCCGGGTCTTATCTTCATTACCTTAGTATCCATCTTCTCTCACATGGAAAACGGTGGCATTTGGGGCGGTTTATTCTTCCTCTTTATGACCTTTGCCGCTTTATCTACTGTGGTAGCTGTGTTTGAAAATATCATTGCGATTACCATGGAGCTTTTTACCACTTCCCGCCGTCGCGCTGTGGTTTCTAACTTCCTGATCATTTTAGCAATTTCTCTGCCGTGCTTATTTGGCTTTAACTATCTCTCCGATGTTCATCCTTTAGGTGGCAATAGTTCCTTCTTAGATTTAGAGGACTTTATTATTTCTAATAATATTCTGCCTTTAGGTGCCTTATGCTACTTAATCTTTGTTACCTGGAAGCGCGGTTGGGGCTTTAAGAACTATATCAATGAGGCTAACTTAGGCCGTGGTATTAAGATGCCGTTATGGATTGAGAAGTATTACCGTTATGTCTTACCGGTAGTTATTTTCCTCTTAGTGGCTAACGGTTATATTGCTGTCTTCGGCTAGGGATAATTCATGGCTCGTGAGCAATTTTCATCAAGATTAGGCTTTCTTTTGATTACGGCAGGCTGCGCTATCGGTTTAGGCAATGTCTGGCGTTTCCCCTATATTACGGGACAATATGGTGGAGCCATCTTTGTTTTAATCTATATTTGCTTTTTACTTTTAGTCGGCTTGCCGATGTTAAGTATTGAGCTTGCTGTAGGTCGTGGTTCACGCTCAAGCCTAGGTCGTTCCTTTGAGGTTTTAACTCCGCAGTCAAAGTGGAGATATAACAAGTACTGGATGATCTTAGGCAATTATGTGCTGATGGCCTTCTATAGCTTAGTTACAGGCTGGATGCTCTATTATACCGTGCTCGTATTCTCAGGCGGTTTAGACAGTCAGATCGATCAAGCTCATGCTGGGGCGATTTTCGGTAATATGCTCTCTGAGCCTTCAGTGCAGTTTATCTGCACTGTAGTGGTTACCGTAGGTTCCTTTGCTATCTGTGCTTTTGGTCTGCAAAAGGGGGTTGAGCGTATCACTAAGCCTTTGATGGTCTTATTATTTTTATTGTTGATCTTCTTGTCATTAAGATCTTTTGTCCTCCCGGGTTTCTCTGATGGTATGACTTATTATCTGATGCCAAATTTTGACAATATTGAGACCTCAGGTTTAATGACTACTTTAGCCGCAGCTATGGGTCAGGCTTTCTTTACCTTAGGCTTAGGTGTAGGCTCAATTCAGATTTTCGGTTCTTATATGAGCCGTAAATACAGCCTCTTTTATGAGTCTACCATCATCACTACCTTAGATACCTGTGTTGCCTTGCTTGCAGGTGTAGTGATTTTCCCGGCTTGCTTTAGCTACGGTATTGAGCCAGGTTCAGGTCCGGGTTTAATCTTCGTTACCTTGGTATCAGTATTCTCAAATATGGAATTAGGCTGGTTATGGGGTGGTTTATTCTTCCTCTTTATGCTCTTTGCTGCAGTTTCCACCTTAATTGCTGTATTTGAAAATCTCATTGGTATCAGTATCGATATTTTTGAGTGCTCACGCCTTAAGGCGGTGATCGTCAACTGCGTGGTGGTCCTCGTCTTAGGCCTGCCGTGTATGTTAGGTTATAACCTTCTCAGCGACATTCATCCTATGGGTGGTGAGAGCACAATTTTAGATACCTATGACTTTGTTTTGAGTCTGAACATTCTGCCCTTAGGTGCAATGGTTTATATACTCTATGTCACCTTAAAGCGTGGTTGGGGCTTCTTCAATTATGCTAATGAATGTAATACCGGTAAGGGTATCAAGCTTCCGTCTTGGGCTAAGTGGTACTACCGTACAGTTTTACCTTTAGTGGTAGTAGCTCTCTTTGTTCAGGGCTATATTGGTATGTTTGCCAAATAAATTTTAGGAACCAAAAATGGATAATCGTGAACAGTTTAAAACACGTCTAGGCTTCTTATTGATTGCCGCTGGCTGTGCTATCGGCTTAGGTAACGTCTGGCGTTTCCCGTATATCACCGGTCAATATGGCGGTGCTATTTTCGTGCTTATTTATTTAGCTTTCCTCTTTGGTGTAGGCATTCCGCTTTTAACCATTGAATTAGCTGTAGGTCGTGCCTCGCGCAAGTCTATCGCTCGTTGCTATGAGGAATTACAGGCTCCTAAGTCCCACTGGAATTGGAATAAATTCTGGCAGATTCCAGGAAGCTATGTCCTCATGTCCTTCTATGGCTTGATTACCGGCTGGATGCTCTATTATTGCGTACAGTTTGCCCGCGGTACCTTTGGTACTAATTTAAGCCATGAGGCTGCTAATGCCCACTTTGGTGAATTATTACACAATCCTTTAGTCATGTTTGTGTGCATGAGTACTGTGGTTTTAGTCTCCTTCATCGTCGTCGGTATGGGTGTAGTTAGAGGTGTTGAGCGCTATACTAAGCCGTTAATGCTTTTGATGTTTGCCATCTTAATTTTCATGGCCATCCGCTCGGTCACTCTTTCAGGCTTTGCTGAGGGTATATCTTATTACTTAAAGCCGGATTTATCTCGTTTGCAGGAGCATGGTTTCTCGCAGGCTTTATGGGCTGCCATGGGGCAGGCTTTCTTTACTTTAAGTGTTGGCCAAGGCTCCATTGAGATCTTCGGTACCTATATGTCCAAGCGCCACACTCTGTTAACCGAGTCTATCTGGATCGGTGTTTTAGATACCGTAGTGGCTTTATTAGCAGGCTTTGTAATCTTCCCGGCGTGCTTTAGCTATGGCGTACAGCCTGATGCCGGTCCTAGCTTATTATTCGTGACCATGAATACTGTCTTTACCAATATGACCTTTGGTGCCGTTTGGGGGTCAATTTTCTTCATGTTCATGTTGATTGCCGCTATGTCCACCTTGATTGCTGTATTTGAGAGTATCATCGCCATCTGCATGGAGTTATTCAATATCTCCCGCATTAAGTCTGTGATCATCAATTTCTGCATCATCATGACCATCGCCATTCCGCCGTTATTAGGTTATAACGTTTTAGATTATATTCATCCTTTAGGCGGTCAGAGCACCATCTTAGATCTGCAGGACTTCATTATTTCTAATAACATTCTGCCTTTAGGCTCCTTGTTATTCGTAATCTTCGTCACTGCTAAGACGGGTATGGGTTGGAAGCGTTATATCGCTGAGGTTAATACCGGTGAAGGTATTAAGTTGCCAGCGGGCTTATATTGGTACTATAAGTTTGTACTGCCGGTAGTTATCGGTATTCTTTTAGTCGTAGGTTATATCAATATCTTCGGTTAAAAAAATTTTTTTAAGGAGGCTGCCGCAAGGTGGCCTTTTTTTTATTGGGTAAGGATTTAATTAACAAATTTTTATTAAATAACTTTAAGTA
>USBR01000037.1 GCA_900552905.1 uncultured Succinatimonas sp.
AACTCACTTTTTTCATTGGATTTTTTAAGTGACCACAGAGATCCGTTAGAACCTTAATTTATATAAGCGGTCTGAGAAAACTTTAATCAAGTTTTTTAGACAATAAAAATCCGACCATAAAGATCGGATTTTAGAACTCGGATTTTAAAATCCGAGTTTTGATATGGAAGGCACTTAAAGCTCTTAGCTATTATTTAACCGCTTCTAAGACATAAGCCTTTAAGGTCTCATAGTCAGGCTTTAAGGTAACAGCCTGAAGCGGTAAAGCAACACGCTTCTCTAAAGCCTCAGGTAAAGGCAGATTGATACCTAAGGTCTCATCGACTACATCCTTGAACTTAGCCGGGTGAGCAGTACCTAAGAAAATACCAACCTCGCCGTCCTTTAAGTTATTAGCTAAAGTTTGATAAGCGATAGCAGCGTGCGGCTCTAAGATATAGCCAGTACGCTTGTAGAGATCGCGCATGGTCTCACGGGTCTCATCATCGCTCATAGAACCATAATCAAAGTCCGCAAAGGACCAGTTGTTCATCTTAACTAAAGCCTCAACACGCGGCCAGTTATTAGGACGGGAAATGTCCATGGCGTTAGATAAGGTAGCGATGGTCTGATGCGGATCCCAATTACCACTCTCTAAGTATCTCGGTACAGTGTCATTAGCATTGCAGGAGATCACAAAACGGCTCTTTAAGCCTAAGGTCTTAGCAATTAAACCGGCAGTGATATTACCGAAGTTACCGCAAGGAACAGAGAAGACTACCTTCTCGCGCTTATCAGCAGGTAACTGAGCTACAGCCTCGAAATAATAACAAACCTGAGCTAAAAGACGGCTGACATTGATGGAGTTAGCAGAATTTAAGCCTACAGTAGCCTTAAACTCAGCATCATCAAAAGCAGTCTTCACCATATCCTGGCACTCATCGAAAATACCAGAAATACGGACAGCCTTAATATTGCCGCCTAAAGTAGCGATGAGCTTTTCTTGAAGAGTGGAAATCTTGCCATCAGGATAGAGAACGACAACATCGATACCCTTTTGACCATAGAAAGCATCAGCTACGGCAGCACCGGTGTCACCTGAGGTGGCAGTTAAAATGGTGAGCTTGCGCTCGCCTCTGATGGAGCTTAAAACACGCGCCATGAAACGGGCACCGAAATCCTTAAAGGCTAAGGTCGGACCGTGGAAGAGCTCTAAAGCATAGACATTCTCATCAGCCTTAACTAAAGGAGCCTTAAAGGTAAAGGCATCAGCAATAATGCTCTCTAACTCAGGGATCTCATCGCCAATTAAATGTCTTAAAATCTTCTGTGAGCGCTCAACTAAGGGTAAGTTTAATAACTCATCGATATTTGCTAAAGGCTCAATATGATCTGGGAAAAATAAGCCCTGATCGTGGCCGATGCCCTTAACTACGGCCTGAGCAAAGCTGACGGCCTCGTTATGATCTTTTAAATTAAAAAGTTGCATGGGTACTAGTCCTTAAAAACTTCAGCATATGCACCGCGTCTGTCAAGCTTGCAAACGTGGCAAAAGCCGTCTTCATTAGCAATAAAATTACGCTCTAAATAAACCTTCATCTCCTGAGCCTTGTCTAAGTCAGTGAAGACAGAGAAGATTGAAGAACCTGAACCTGAAATACCGGTAGCCTTTGCGCCTAAACCCTGAGCAAATTCACGAGCTTCCTTAAGGCCGGGGATGAGCTGCTCACGATAAGGCTCAGCGATAACATCGATAAGGCACTTAGCGGCTAAATCGGCATCACCACAATGGCAAGCATCCACAAAGGTAGCTAAGCGGCGACCATAATTGATAACGGTAGCACGCGGATAGCTCTCCGGGAGGATCTGACGGGCTGCATTGGTGGAAACCTTGATGCCCGGGAAGCAAGAAACCCAATACCAGCTATCAAAATCAGGTAAGGTCTTAGAGATAATACCGTTTTCACCGACAATAAGCTGCAGACCGCCATAATAGCAAGGAGCAACATTATCATAATGGATGGCACCTGAAATCTTACCTTCAAGCTTACCCATAAGTTTCAGGCAATCGCTCTCGCCTAAAACATGATCATGAATAGCGTCTAAGGCGACAACTGCGGCCACCACGCTCGCGGCAGATGAGCCTAAACCTGAGCAGACTGGCAAATTTTTATGTAAGGTCATAACTAAATCTTTAGTCTTAAGACCACGCTTGTGTAACTCCTTTTGATAGAGAACATAAGCATCATAAACAATATTGCGCTTAGGATCAGAGGGCAGACGCTTAGCATAGCGGCCCTTAACCTCAACCATACAGCCACAATTAGCAGGACCTTCGCTGATGTAAATTTCATCACCTAAGATCTCACCTGAAATCGGCTTTAAGGCAGCGCCTAAAAGATCAAAGCCTACAGATAAATTAGCGGCGGAGGCCGGAGCATAAGCTCTATAAACAGTACTCACTTTTAATCCTCACGAGTCCAGCTTTGTAAACGTAAAATATCAGCTAAAACACCAGCGGCGGTAACCGAGGTACCAGCACCATAACCACGAATTACGAGCGGAATCGGCTGATAGTAAGCAGTGGTAAAGGCTAAGGCATTTTCACCGCCACGCACCTTATATAAAGGATCAGATGCATCAACAGCCTTAACACCGCAATAGCACTCACCGCTCTTAGAGATGGTTGCTACATAACGTAAAACCTGACCTTGTGCCTTTGCTTCCTTGACGCGAGAAGAAAATTCCTCATCGGCAAACTTCAAGTTATCTAAGACTTCGCGAGCATTAGCACCCTCTAAGTACTTAGCAGAAACTGCAGCCTCAACCTTGATGTCAGAGAGCTCGAGCTCATAACCGCACTCACGAGCTAAGATTAATACCTTACGGGCAACATCCATACCCTCTAAGTCATCGCGCGGATTAGGCTCAGTAAAGCCCTTCTCATAGGCATCTAAGGTAGCCTGAGATAAGGTATAACCATCCTCAACTAAACCGAAGATATAAGATAAGGTACCGGACATGATACCGGAGAACTCAATTAAGCTATCACCGGCGGCAAGCTCATTTTGCAGAGTATTGATGACAGGTAAGCCAGCACCGACATTAGCCTCATAGAGGAACTTACGGTGATTAGCCTTAGCAGTGTCACGCAGAGACTTATAGTAAGCGATAGTACCAGTATTAGCCTTCTTAGACGGGGTAACCACGTGAGCACCCTCTTCCATGAAAGCGGTATAGGATAAGGCGATCTTCTCGCTTGAGGTACAGTCAACTACAACAGGGTTGATGAGGTGACCGTTCTTGATGAGATCCTTTAAGGTCTCAACATTAAACTCGCCCTCAACGCCCTCTTTTTCTAAGAGCTCTTTATAGTTGTCCAAATCAATACCCGTGCTCTTACCTAAGAAAGAGTGAGAGTTAGCAATACCGACAACCTTGATTTCAACACCATGACGCTCGCAGATAGCATCTCTTTGATGATTGATCTGCTTTAATAACTCGCCACCGACGCCACCAATACCGATGACAATCAGCTCTAAGCGTTGCTTAGAATTGAAGAAAGCGGTATGAGCGAAAGCTACAGCCTCATTTACACGGCTTTCGGTAATTACGGCAGAAATAGATCTCTCAGAGGAGCCCTGAGCAATAGCACGGACATTAACGTTAGCCTCAGCTAAAGCCTTAAAGAAGCGGCCGGAAATACCGCGGACTTTACGCATACCATCACCGACGACGGAGATAATGGCGCATTTATCCTTAACCTCTAAAGGATTTAATAAGCCCTCTTTGAGCTCTAACTTAAATTCCTCATCGATAGCCATGCGGGTGCGCAGGAGATCGGAGGTAGAGATACAGAAAGAAATGGAGTACTCAGAGGAGGACTGGGTAATTAAGGTGATGGAAACACCAGCACGGGATACTGCGGTAAAGAGACGGCCTGCTAAACCGACCATACCCTTCATGCCCGGGCCTGAAACGTTAATTAATGAAACGTTCTTAAGATCGGAAATACCCTTGATCGGTACTGACGGATCGGTATCCTCAGCAATCAAGGTACCAGCCCCCTCAGGATTCTTAGTATTCTTAATCAGGCACGGAATGTGGAAACGCGCAATAGGAGCAATGGTACGCGGGTGTAAAACCTTAGCACCAAAGTATGAAAGCTCCATAGCCTCATCGTAGGACATCTTCTTTAAGAGGATGGCATCAGGAACAGCGCGCGGATCGCAGCTATACACACCATCAACATCAGTCCAAATCTCACAGCACTCAGCACCAGAGATAGCGGCTAAACAGGCAGCAGAATAATCAGAGCCGTTACGACCTAAAAGGACGAGCTGACCTTTTTCATTACCGCCGCAGAAACCTGACATGAGGGTAATGGCCTCAGGATCGTTCTCTAAAGCCTGATAACGAGCCTTAGACTTTTCGATATTAACAGAGGACTCCATAATGCCGCCTTCGGTGACTAATACGGCTACCGGATCGATAACTCTGACCTTTTTACCCATGGCCTTTAATAATTCGGCCATAATGCAGATAGAGAAGCTCTCACCACGGCTTTCGATAAAGGCCTGTACTAACTCCGGAGCCTGACCTAAGAGGATCATGCCCTCGATACGGCGCTTGATTAAAGCTAAGGTAGTGTTGAACTCTAAGGAAACCTTTTCCTCATCAAAATTAGGATATTTAGAAGCACAAGTGCTAATAATCGGCTCAACAATGGATCTGATCTGGGCAAACTCTTCCTTGCCATCCTGTCCACTAGCACCCTGACCTACCAGCGCTACCAGCAAATTAGTAATCTTAGCCGGAGCTGAAAGGACTAAAGCTGTGCTAGTCTTTGCAGCGGTGTTGATTACAATATCTGCTACATTAAAAAAGCGCTCGGCATTGGCCACTGAGGTGCCGCCGAATTTAAGAACGCGCATACATGCTCCTGTTGGCTTATTACTAAATAAAAAACGGTTGATTTTATGCAATGCATAAAAAATTTTGGCTGAATTTTCTGCAAGTATTGAAGGATTTGTCAAAATTATATTTTATAAAAAGACCTTCAATGCCTTAAAACAAAAATCTTATACTATTTTTATAAAAAATAATATTTTTATATTTCAAATAATTATTAAAAATTCTCTCTTATTGAGGACTTGTTTTAACAATCACTTTTTACAGCTTTTAAAGTAACTATTTTATAGCGTTTTTTTAAGCTTTGCATGTTCTATTTAACTTGCACCTATTTTGAGATTTTTCCCTTAAATTTTTCTGAAATTTTGTCCATAAAAAGCCCCTCTTTCCCTTAAAACATCACCTTGTCACCGATCTTTTGAAAAAATGTCTAAAGTTTTTTTTAAATAAAAAAATTCCCCAAAAGACTTAGGTCTTTTGAGGAATATTTATCAATATCTTTACTTAAAATTTTAAGCTTTTACAAAATGTGCCTCACGCACGGTATTAAAGCGGGATTTAGGCCGTAAAGCTAAGGCATTACTGTCCTGTTTTGAGGCCTTGCCTAAGAGCACTACTAGCTGAGCGTGCAGATTATCTTGTTTAAGATCTAAAAGCTTATCGATCATATCCTGATCGACGCCTTCAAGAGCGGTACAATCTAAACCATAAGAGGCTGCGGCATAGAGAATGGTACCTAAAGCAATATAGCTTTGCTTAGCACACCACTCTTGCATATCTCCTTTAGCGTTATGACCATCTACGGCCTTAAGCATATGCTGATAGCGATCTTTAAACGCAAGATCATTTTCATAACGACCGTCGATCTTCTCTTGCTCACAGACAGCTAAGACATCCTGAGCATTAAGCGCAGTCTTTGCGGCAATTACGATAGCGGCTGCACTATCGTTATAGCGCTGTAAATTGAAATCTTTAATGGCCGGGGCTAATTGAGCTTTTTGACTCTCGCCTTTAATTAAATAGAAGGCCCAGGGCTGCATATTGACGGCACTAGGGGTTAAAACCGCACAATCGAGGATCTTTTGAATGACATCAGCGTCAATCACGGCATCTTTATCGTAGTGCTTAGTAGCATAGCGATTTTCTAACAAGCTCTTAAAATCCATAGCAATTCCTTATATCTATTAGCTTTTTTTATCTTTATAAAATTTTGCCGGAGCTTTTTCAACTTTAGTTTAAAAAATTGCTAAATAAGGGTGCAAAATAATTCTTACTCCAAATTTATTGAAAATAAGCTTCATAATTTGAGAAATATCACACTTTTTTAAGAATTCATCCGATGAGATCACAGTTTTTTAGATCTAAAGCTTGCAAATTGGCCTTTTTAAGCAAGATGAAAGCGCTTTTATGGAAATATAACTGCCGATAAAAAACGTTAATATTTTATCTAAGCCTTTGTTGTATGTATGAATTTACCCCTAAAAAGAAAGAAATTTACACATTTGCATAAAAGATCAGATGAAAATCGCTCCAAAATAAGGCAAAGATTATTTTGAAAATATTTAACCTAATTTTAATTGAAATATGATTTATAAGCCTTTTTTACATATGTAAATCGATAAAAAAATTTTTGTAAGCGCTTTCAAAAAAGCTTATCATTATGGTCAGAAATATTGTAGAATGAGTACATGTTCATGTGCAGAATTTTCACTGCTATAATGAACCATAGATTTCTTATCAAAAAAAATATAAATGAGGATGTACATTATGAGAAAGCCTGTCGTCATGGGAAACTGGAAACTTAACGGCACCAAGCAGTCTGTTACTGAGTTAGTTCAAGCCTATGTTGCTCCTGCTAACATGGCCGCTACTAAGGTAGACGTTGCTGTTTGTGCTCCGGCTGTTTTAATCGGCACTGTTGAGTTCAATGCTGCAGGTTCCAGACTTCAGTGGGGTTCTGAGGATTGCGATGTTCACACCCAAGGTGCCTTCACCGGTGAAAACTCCCCGGTTATGTTAAAGGAATTCGGCTGCACCTATGCCATCGTTGGTCACTCCGAGCGCCGTCAGTATCATAATGAGTCCAATGAGTGCGTTGCCGCTAAGTTCAAGGCCGCTCAGGACAATGGTTTAATCCCGGTTTTATGCATCGGTGAGTCTGAGGCTGAGTACGATGCCGGTAAGACCTTAGATGTTTGCAAGGCTGAGCTTCAGGCTGTTATCGACTTATGCGGTATCGAGGCCTTCAACAACGCTATCATCGCTTATGAGCCGATTTGGGCTATCGGTACTGGTAAGACTGCTACCCCTGAGATCGCTCAGAATGTTCACCACGAGATCCGTGAGTTCTTAAAGCAGGCTAATGCTGAGGTTGCCGCTGGTGTCCGTATCCTTTACGGCGGTTCCTGCAATGCTAAGAACGCAGCTGGCCTCTTCTGTCAGGAAGACATTGACGGCGGCTTAATCGGCGGTGCTTCCTTAAAGGCCGACGACTTCAAGGCTATCATCGACGCTGCTGTTGCTAACGCCTAATTTATAAAACTCAACGGACAAAAAAACATATGGCTAATATCAAAAAAATCGGTGTACTTACATCCGGTGGTGACGCTCCTGGTATGAACGCAGCCATTCGTGCTGTTGTTCGTACTGCTTTAGATTATGGCTATGAGGTATGTGGCGTTCGTGATGGTTATTATGGCCTGCACGAGGGCAATATCATTCCTTTATACAGCCACTCTGTATCTGATCTCTTAAACCGTGGTGGTACTTTCTTAGGTACTGCACGTTTCCCTGAGTTCAAGATCCCGGCTGTACGTGAGGAATGCGTTGAGACCATGCGCAAGCAGGGTATCGATGCCTTAGTCGTAGTCGGTGGTGACGGTTCTTATATGGGTGCTAAGCTCATCTCTGAGTTAGGCTTCCCGTGCATTGGTATTCCGGGCACTATCGATAACGATATCGCCGGTACCGACGCTACCATCGGTTTTGACACTGCTTTAAATACCGCTATCGAAGCTATCGATAAATTACGTGACACCTGCTCCTCTCACAAGCGTATCTCTGTAGTTGAGGTTATGGGTCACCACTGCGGTGATTTAGCCGTATGTGCTGCTGTTGCTTGTGGTGTTGAGGCAGTCTTAGTTCCGGAGATTTCTTGGAACAAGCAGGACATCTACACTGACATCAAGGCTGGTATTGAGCGTGGTAAGCGTCACGCCATCTTAGTTGTCTGCGAAAATCAGACTGACGTTTATCAGATGGCTCGTGAGCTCGAGCTTTACACTGGCTTAGAGACCCGTGCGACCATTTTAGGTCACATTCAGCGTGGTGGTAGTCCTTCTGCAACTGATCGTGTATTAGCATCCCGTATGGGTGCCTTTGCTGTTCAGTTACTGCACGAAGGTCACTCTGGCCGTTGCATCGGTGTTAAGCGTGGCGAACTCGTTCACTACGACATCATCGACTGCATCACCAACATGAAGCACAAGTTCATGCAGAGCACCTACGACTTAGCTTTAGCTCTTAAATAATCTAATCTTTCCTCCCTGTTTCCTCAGGGAGGATAATTCCCCCCTATCTCCTCTAAACTTCACAAAATTACCTTTGCCTAATTGTGTCCTAAGCGTTTTTCATTACACTTATAAGGAAAATGATTTCATCACATAAGGATAAACACGTGAAAGGCTTATTTGACACTTTAAAAGACAGCTTAGGTTCTTTAACTAAAACTCAAAACGACAAAAATGGTAGCAATTTAGGCTCTTTGATCGGAGCTGGTGCTGTAGGTAGCCTTGTCGGAATGCTTTTAAGCGGTAAAAGCGTCCGCAATTTAGCTAAAGATGTCCTTGCAATTGGCGCTGGTGCTGCCGCGGCCTCCTATGCCTATAAGCTTTTAGAAAAATGGCGTCAGGGCAATAATGTTGAATATGCTAAGCATGGTGGTTTTGGTGAAAGCTCTATTAATCAGGATAATCATCAAAACCTGATGAAAGCTGAAGATGCGCAGGCTCTTTTATTATTGCAAGCTATGATCTTCTCCTCCCGTGCTGACGGATTTATCGATGAAAAAGAGCGTGAAATGATCGATAAATGCTGTGCTCAATTAGGTACAGCAACTGTAAAAGATGAAATACAGCGCTTTATGACTTGTCCTTTAGATCCCCGTGAGATCGCCTCCAAAGTCGCCTCAAAAGAGCAAGCTTTAGATATCTACACCCTTTCAGCTACTGTCATTCACTGTGACAATTTCATGGAAGAGAGTTATCTCAATGGCTTAGCTCAGGCTTTAGGACTGAGCTTAGACGAAAAGAAGAGTCTTGATGCTAAAGCTTTAAGCTTAAGAGAGAACCTTAAAAATTAAAATCTAGCTTACAGTCCCTTTGATTTTAAAGGACAAAATGCCTAAAATCATTTAGAGGTGATTTATGCACATAAAAGTTTTTATGCTGTCAGCCCTTTTTTTGGCTCTTTCAGTCAGCGCAGCATCCTTAAAATTCCCGATTGAACTTCAGGACAAGACCTTTAACTTTAAAGAGAGGGGCTTAAGCATTAAGATGCAGGTCCCCTCACAGATGCATGAGACCTATATAAAAAATCCTCTTTTAGATAGCTATACCTATAGCTCTGACGAAAATCGCTTTAGCGTCAATTTACAGCTTATCAATCCCTCTAAACAGAGCTATCAGGAAATAGTACAAGGCAAATTTCACGAGCTTATCTTAAAGCCCTTCTCTGACAAAGAAAATAATCTTTACGGTGAGGTGGAAATTTTGCGCGATGAGCAAAAAGGGCCAGATAAGACCTTTGAGTATCAAGGCTATTTAAAAAAACAACAAGATGGCTTTACCCCCGATCTCTATAGCCTCATACATGAAATCTATATGTTCAGATACGATCAGATCATTAAAGCTAATTGCACCGTACAAGGAAGGCAAAACGAAGCAGTGATCACTAAGGAAATCTACGATCTTGTCAAAGGAAGCTGTAAGACTATGATCGATAGTATTGAGGTAAGCAAACTTAAATAGTTTAAAAGCTGATGCTAAATTTAGCATCAGCTTTTATATTAAAGACCCACAGCGTGAGGCGCAAAATAGAAGATAATTTGCGCTAAAGCACAAGCGGCAATACCTGCTAGTACATCATCAACCATAATGCCTAAACCACCTTTGATATGCTTATCTAAATAACCAATTGGGAAGGGTTTTAAGATATCAAAGACTCTAAAGAGCACAAAGGCGAGAAAAGCTAAGAACCACTCTTGTGGGAAAAATAAGACTGAAACAAACATACCCACAAACTCATCGATAACAATCGAGGAGCAATCATGCATGCCTAAAGCCTTCTCGGTCACCACGCAGGAATACCAACCGATAAGGAAGGTCAGAGCAATGATAACTAAACTTACAGATAAGGGTAGATAGATTAAGATCATGCATAAGGGAATGGCAGCTAAGCTTCCAAAGGTGCCGGGGGCCTTAGGGGCTAAACCTGAGCCAAAGCCTACAGCGATAAGATGCCAAATATTCTTACGATCGAGATTTTTTAAACAGGAACGATCGTGCTTATCGACTTTATCCATAGTCCTAAAGCACCATCCAACCAAATTCTTCTTTTTCATTGAGCGCATCTACTTCTTTTTTAGTATTGCAAGAAGCGACACTCTTAACCTCAACAAAATTGCCGGTCTTCATATCCATGCGACAAGGGATAACCCGTACGAGATCGCCGTTTTCCCTCAGCTTTAAAGCCTCAGCATCCCCTAAATAGGACTGCCACTCACTAAAGCTTAAAACACACTCTGAAGGCTCTTCTAAAAACGGCGGAATATCCAAATTTTCCTTGCCTACGTATTGATAAAATACACCAGCCATGACGACCTCTTGTTACTTTGACTTGTTGAAATTTATGAAGATATTTTAATATGGAAGAGCTCTTAAAACAAAAACTCAGGACGCAAAAATAACTCAAAGTGGCAATCTTGTTGAGAATAATGGTTCTAACGGATCTCTGTGGTCACTTAAAAAATCCAATGAAAAAAGTGAGT
>USBR01000038.1 GCA_900552905.1 uncultured Succinatimonas sp.
AACTCACTTTTTTCATTGGATTTTTTAAGTGACCACAGAGATCCGTTAGAACCTATTTTTTTATTTTTAAAGTCTAAAAGTGAGAAACGAGCTTTTTTATAAAAGTGGTTATTTTAGCAAAAGTCATCTGATCACATTGTCTGTATCCATAGACATAAGAAAGCTTTTAAGCTTTTTATCGATTAAAAAAACTGTATCCCATTCTATTTTCCGCAATTTTTTTTTAGCTACGTCAAATTTTATAAAAAATATTTTATGCATAAAGGTATGTTTAATCTTTTGGAGTTTTTAAAAGCGTTCAAAAAGTTCGTAAAAAATAAAAATGAGCTTTTTTAAGCTGATTTTTTTAGAAAAATTACTTGAAGTAACTATGTTTTAAAAATCTAGAATTAGATATTTTGTTTTTTATAAATATATTTTCAAAAAATAAAGCGCTAAGCGGCAAGAGCAATTTTTTTATAAAACATTTAAAAAATATACTTAAGCTTATAAGTATAAGCTTATATTTAGTATCAAAATGATACGGATAACATGTTAACTTGCTCAAAGTTATTCAAAAAAAGAACAGATGAATTTATAAAATTGGTATGGCAGTCATAATTTTTACCATACAAAACTACTAAGCTAAGAATCAGCGCATACGTTTACTTTTTAAATAAAAAAAGTAGGGGTGCCCAGCGCCAAAAATACGTCATTAAAAGACGAAGAAAACTAAACATATGGAGAGAGCTCTATGAAAAAGACTGTAATTGCAGCTGTTGCTGCGGCCGTGATGATGGCAGTAAGTTCAGGTAGTGCACTTGCCGCCGATAAATTCCCGACCCATGCCCTAACTATGATCTGCCCTTGGGGTGCAGGTGGTGGTTCTGATGCCCAGTTGCGTTATGTCGCCGGCTTAATGGAGAAAGAGTTAGGTCAGCCAATTAAGGTTGTAAACCAGACCGGTGGTGGCGGTGCTGTAGGTTGGTCTGCCTTAGCTCGTGCTAAACCTGATGGCTATACCTTAGGTCAGCTCACCGCTGAGCTTGCTATGGATCACTGGATTACTCCGGCAGTTAAAGTCAATTATAAGGATTTCGATCCTTTAGCTCTCCTCAACGAAGATCCAGCTACCGTTACTATTTCTGCTACTGCTCCTTATAAGACCTATGAAGAGTTCGTCGCTTATTTGAAGGCAAATCCGGGTAAAGTCCGTGGTGGTGCTACCTCTGTAGGTGGTATTTGGCACGTGGCTATGGGTCAGTGGTTAGAGTCTATCGGCTTACCGGTAACTGCTATTACCTATATCCCGACCTCAGGCTCTGCTGAGGCTTACAAGGAGATGGCCGCAGGCGGTATCGATGCTTGCTTTACCTCTGTAGCTGAGTCGGCCACCATGTATAAGACCGGCAAGGCCATCGGTTTAGCGGTAATGTCCGATAAGCGTGATGACAAGTTCCCGGATATCCCGACCATGGCTGAAAAGGGTACTCCGATTACCGTAGGTACTTGGCGTGGTATCGGTTTACCTAAGGGGGTACCGGCTGAGAGACGTGAGATCATCATGAATGCTTTAAAGAAAGCTGTAAATGATCCGTCTTACTTGAAGTTCATGGAAGACCGTGGCTTTGGTGTTAAGTATTTAGAGGGTGATGACTTCTACAAGTACATGGAAGAGTCCGACACCAATTTAGGCAAGTCCTTAAAGGCTTTAGGCTTAGCTAAGTAACTTAAAATCCAAGTATATAAGCCACCGGCCGACACATTCTTCCGGTGGCTTTTTAGTTTGAGGATAATTTCATGAGAGTTCATGACTGTATCTTAGGAATTTTGATTGTGATTACAGGTCTCATCATCTGTTCAGTCGCCATTGAATTTCCAGATCAAAATGACGGAAAGCCGGGTCCGTGGTTATTCCCGGTAGTGCTGTCTTTAATCTTTGCAGCCTGCGGTTTAGTCTTGACTATCAAAGGCGCTTTAAAATTCCGCGAACAACCGCTGTGGACTATCAATAAGAACATCACAATTCCAGGCGTTTTCAATATTTTTGCTGTCATTGCCGCGGTCATCTTCTATATCTATTTCTCCGAGGAATTAGGTTTTTTAATCTGCATGGAGATTGTGATTTTAAGCATGATGCTCTTACTTAAGACGGTGTGGTGGAAAGCTATCATTGTCTCTGTATGTGCGGTCATTGCTATCTATTTAATCTTTGCCAAGGGCTTGCTTGTTCCGCTGCCTGAGGGCCTGTTCTATTTTTAGGGGTGAATGATGTTTGATACAGAAATCATGGCCCAAGGTTTAGCCTTAGTCTTAGACCCTTATGTTCTAACCGTAGTGGTGCTCTCAGGTCTCTATGGTCTGTTTATCGGTGCGATGCCGGGTCTTACCGCTACTATGGCTGTTGCCTTATTAGTGCCAATTACCTTCTATATGGATGCGGTGCCGGCCATCGCTTCTATCATTACCATGTCGGCCATGGCAATTTTCGCCGGCGACTTACCTGGTACCTTATTGCATATTCCCGGAACTCCGTCATCGGCTGCCTATTGTAATGATAGCTATGCCTTAGCAAAGCAGGGTAAAGCTTCATTTGTTTTAGGTATCGATCTGGTATTCTCAGCTTTAGGCGGTTTATTTGGCTCCATCGTTCTTTTGAGTATGGCCCCGCTCTTAGCTGAAGTGGCCTTACAGTTCTCCTCCTATGAGTTCTTCTGGCTAGCCGTCTTAGGCCTCTCCTGCGCCGTCATCATCTCCTCAGGCTCACCGCTTTTAGGTCTCATCTCCTTGATGATGGGTCTTTTAATCAATTGCGTCGGCTTAGATATTACCTTAGGTTTCCCGCGTTTTACCTGCGATATGCCCGAGCTCTTTGAAGGCTTTGGTTTTATTCCAGCTATGATCGGTATGTTCGGTATTGCTGAGCTCTTCAATAACGTCTCCACTAAGCAAAGCGCCGGAGCAGAGTTCATTCACTATACTAAGAATATTTTCTCAGGCATAGGTGGTGTCTTTAAGAAGTACTGGGGGCAGATGCTCAGATCTCAGGCTATCGGTACCTTTGTGGGTGTCTTGCCTGGCGCTGGTGGTGATATCGCCGCTTGGATTTGCTATGGTGTCAGTAAGAAGGCCTCAAAAGATCCAGATTCCTTTGGTAAGGGCTCAGTTGAGGGTATTGTTAATGCCACTACCTCCAATAATGCCGCGATTTCCGGTGCTTTCATTCCGGCTTTAGTTTTCGGTATTCCTGGTGATAGCTTAACTGCCATTATTATCGGTGTGCTCTTTATGAAGGGCTTAGAGCCAGGACCTACGCTCTTTACTAATCACGGCGATTTCCTTTTTGCCATCTATATGGTCTTTATTTTGGCAAATGTCCTGATGATACCTTTAGGCTATATCGCTATTTCTTTAGCCTCTAAGATCATGAAGGTGCCGTCTAACCTTCTCAATCCTATCATTTTAGGCTTCTGCATTGTGGGTGCTTTTGCTATTCAAAACTCCAACTTTGATATTGCCGCCATGTTAGGATTTGGTGTTGCCGCTTATTTCATGATTAGTCATAAGATCCCGGTAGCGCCGGCAATTTTAGGCTTAGTTTTAGGTGATATGTTAGAAAACACCTTTATGCAGTCGATGATTAAGTCTGAGTGGGATTTAACTTCCTTCTTCTCACGTCCTATCGCTGCCACCTTAGGTGTTATTACTATTTCCTTATGGTTCTCACCTTTTATCGTCAAATATGTCAAAAAGGCTTTAAGAAAGGGTAAAAAGGCCTAAGCTCTAATTAGAATTTTCTTATCAAGGGATCCTATGAACTAAGGGTCCCTTTTTAATTGGGAAAATTTAGTTTAGAAAAAGTTTTTGAAGCTTGATAAAAGAAAGGGGAGAGCTCTCCCCTTTAGATATGGATGAGAAATTAGTGTTGATAATTTGAGGCAATAGTGAAGATTTTCTCAATATCATCTTTGTGCAAGACTACAAAGTGACCTTCAGGATTATCACCATGGTTTTTAACTAAGGTTGGAATGTCGCAAGCCTTAGCGCCTAATTCTTCAAAGTTAAGCGGTAAACCCGCATCGCCCCACAGTCTACGTAAAGCCTCAATACCGGCTTTAGCGGTAGTTTGAGGATTTTCATAATCCATCTGACAGCCAAAGACTTTAACGGCAAAGCGCGCAAAGCGCATGACATTATGCTCGAGGACATATTCCATCCATGCCGGGAAGAGTACAGTAAGGCCGGCGCCATGAGCGACATCGTAGAGAGCGGATAATTCCATTTCAATACGGTGAGAGGCCCAATCCTGTTCACGATCGACACCACAGAGATTATTATGAGCTAAGGTACCAGCCCACATAATGGCAGCGCGGGTTTCATAATCATGAGGATTACGCATGACGCGGGGGAACATCGTGACCATAGTACGCAGTATGCCTTCACATAATTCGTCTGTGAGCTGTACATTGTGCGTATTCGTGAAATAACGCTCGAGTACATGGCACATGATATCTGCGGCACCACAGGCAGTCTCAAAGGGCGGGACGGTGCAAGTTAACTGTGGATCTAAGATTGAAAAGAGCGGCACCGAGGTCTGAAAGTTAGAGCCCTTTTTTTTCACTACGCCATCAACTACCTTATTGATGACACAGCTATTTGAGCCTTCAGAACCGGCAGCTGCGATAGTGACAATGGTACCTACAGGTAAAGCCTCTTTAGGGACCTTGCCTCCCATAAAGAAGTCCCAGAAGTCACCCTCATAGGGAACACCCATAGCAATGGCCTTAGCGCTATCGATGACGCTACCACCACCTACGGCTAAAACGAGCTCAAGCTTGTGAGCGCGGCATTGATCGATACCCTCATAGACTAAATCGTCACGCGGATTAGGCTTAACACCACCTAAAAGCTCAAAATAGATACCGGCCTTTTCAAGGGAAGCTAAGACTTTGTCTAAAAGACCGCTTTTTTTGACACTGCCGCCACCAAAATGAACAAGCACGCGCTTGATGGCGTGCTTGACACAAATATCGCCGACATTATTTTCTTGATCTTTGCCAAAGTAAAAGTCTGTCGGGCGATAGAAGTTAAAGTTTTGCATGAATTATTTGCCTAATTCCTTTTTGAAGGTATCGATGATCTTCTGATACTCTTCATCGCTTAAGAACTTAGGATCAGCATCGGAGAACGGGCCACCCCAGTTAGCGCCACCGATGTATTTCGGCACAATGTGAATGTGGAGGTGCTTAACTACGTCAGCATAGCTACCATAGTTAATCTTGTCAGGATTGAAGGCGCGGTGAATAGCATTAGCTACAGTTACAACCTCATCCCAGAACTCGTGTAAGTCGGCAGGAGCCATCTCAGTTAAGTCGTTGTAGTGCTGATTGGCAGCTAAGATGCAACGGCCGAGGTTCTTTTGATCGCGGAATAAGTATAAAGTACCCTGCTTAAATTCGCAGATCTTGATCATTAAGCTGTCGCGGTGCTCGCAGACGGTATCGCAGTACATGCAACCTTTCTGTAACATAATTTTTATCCTCTATATCATCAATATTAACTTGTGTCTAATAGACGCCGAGATCTTAGCACTTTGAAAAAATAATTCTTTGATCTTCGGATTATTATTGAAAAATAAAAGGGAATTTAGGGCAAAAAAAACCGCGGTCTTGGCCGCGGCTTTCAAGGAGAAATAGAAACTATTTAAGGCACTCAACTGCAGCTTTTTCAACTGGCAGGCAGGCGACATAATTCTTCATAAAGGCATTGAAGCCCTCAACGCCCTGAGCCTTAGGCTCTAAGGTAGCACCTGCGGCAGTGGCAAAGACTTTCTTCTCTAAGAATTCAGGTAAGGTCTCATGAGCTTCCTTATTGACTAAGAAGGCGGCGAGAACCGCAATACCCCAAGAACCACCTTCGCCGGCTGTAGTCATGACGGTAACTGGAGAATTTAAGGCATCGGCCATGATCTGCTGACCGACGATCGGGGTCTTAAATAAACCACCATGTCCCATGAGGCGATCGATCTTCACGCCTTCCTCGTGGAGAATATCCATACCTAAACGGACTGCACCTAAGGAGGTATTGAGGTTAGAGCGCATGAGGTTAGCTACATTGAATTTAGCCTCAGGAGTTCTGATAAGTAACGGACGGCCTTCTTGCATATCGGTGATGAATTCACCTGAGAAATAACCATAGCTTAAAACACCACCGCAATCAGGATTAGCTTCCTTTAAAGCGCGATTGTAAAGAACGCTAAAGAGAGTGTTCATATCGATCTTAAAGCCGGCCGCGTCTGCAAAGTCAGCAAAGAGATTGACCCAGGCATTTAAGTCAGAGGTGCAGTTATTAGCGTGGACCATGGCAACTTGCTTACCATCAGGGGTAGTAACGTTGTCGATCTCACGGTGAAGCTTACTTAGAGCATGCTCTAAGACGATCATAGCGAAAATAGAGGTACCAGCTGAGACATTACCAGTTCTGACGGCAACAGCATTAGTCGCTACCATGCCAGTGCCAGCATCACCCTCAGGCGGGCATACCGGAGTACCAGCTTGTAAAGCACCACTAGGATCTAAGAGCTTAGCGCCTTCTTCGGTAATGAAACCGGCATTTTCACCTGCATTTAAAACCTCAGGTAAGAGATCCTGAAGCTTCCACTTAAAGCCTTCATTAGCGATAAGTTTAGCAAAAGCGTCGAGGTAGGACTGCTTATAAGTACCGCTTTCAGAATCGATAGGGAACATACCTGCGGCGTCACCAACACCTAAAACCTTACGACCGGTGAGTTTCCAATGGATATAACCGGCTAAAGTGGTGAAGAAAGCAACATCTTTAACGTGCTCTTCTTTATCGAGAATGCACTGATAGAGGTGAGAGATAGACCAACGCTCGGGGATATTGAACTGTAAGGTCTCAGTTAAGATTTCAGAGGCTTTACGAGCATTGCTATTACGCCAAGTACGGAATTGAGCTAACTGCTTGCCATCTTTATCAAAGGCTAAATAGCCGTGCATCATAGCAGAAACACCAAAGCCACCTAAGGCTTTGATCTCAACGCCATACTTTTCTTTGACGTTTTTGACCATGTCGGCATAGCAGTCTTGAATGCCTTCCCAAACCTCATCTAAATGATAGGTCCAAATACCGTTTTCTAAGTGATTTTCCCAAGTGTGGCTGCCAGAGGCGACCGGGGCATAGGTTTCAGGATTGATAAGCTCAGCTTTAATACGAGTAGAACCTAACTCGATACCTAAAATAGCCTTGCCTTGTTCAATTAAACTTTTGATTTCGGTCATGGTATAGACATTCCTTAAATAAAACATTTGTTTGAATGAAGTGATCTTATACTACAAACGTTTTCATTTTTGTTAAATTCCTCACCTTTTTTAGAAAAAATAAAAAGTCTTAAATCAGCATACATAGGCGGTTTTGTAGCGATTTAAGACTTTTTTAAGATCTGTGTGTAAAAATTCGCAAATTGCGATTTTTTTACAAGGATTGATGAATTTTTTTATAGTGATAGGCACCTAAAAGACAAAAGAGCATGCCTAAAACTCCGATAATGGTGGAGATCATAAAGCACGAGCTGATAGTCTCATTAAGCTCGATGACATATTCAGGATTTTGCGGACTTACTTTGATGAAAAGAGCAATAATCAAGGTGATGACCGCCATACATAAGGCCATGCCTAAATTGCGGGAAAAGGCTTGCAGGCCATTGACTAAGGCAAGTTTTGTTTTATCAACTGAACTCATCACTAAGGTGGTATTAGGAGATGAGAAGAGGCCAAAGCCGATACCGCCTAAAATCTGCGCTAAATTGATAATGATTAAAGCTGTAGTTAAGCTTAAATTAGCATAGATGAGAGTTGCGATAGTAGAGAGGGCCATACCGCTTAAAACTAAAGTATGGGGACTTATTTTACCTACGAGTTTGCCCGCAAGAGGTGAGAGTAAGCATTGACATAAAGGTCCTAACATTAAGATAAAGCCTGTTTCTGAGGCGCTGAGATTTGAGATAAGCTGTAAGTGCATGGACAATAGGAGCGCGATGGCAAAGGTGGCCATGTAATTACACAGTGAAGCTAAAAGACTGTAGATTAAAACGCGATTGTCTAAAAGCAGATTTATCGGAAGTAAAGGGCGCTTTGATCTTTTCTCAAGCATCAAGTAATAGGCTAAAAGTATGAGGCCTATAAGCAGAAGTAATGAAGATAAGCTCGACTTAGTAATAAAGGCTAAACCTATGAAAATCGCGGTAATGCTTAAAGTGCAGATAAGCATGCGAATATATGGATAACCTGAACTTACGGCCGGATCTTTTTTAATTTTAAGTAAGAGTAAAAAAGCTAAGAAATTACCTAAAGAAGCTAAAAAGAACATGCACTGCCAGCCTAAATTATCGGTAATCAAACCGCCTAAGGTTGGGGAGAGGGTGAGACCTGCATAAACAGCGGCCACGGAGATGCCGATATAATAGCCGCGTTTTTCCTTAGGAGCATAATAGGTCAATAAAGCCATAGAGGTGCAGAAGATACTAGCATTGAAAATACCTTGAAGTGATCTGCCAATAGTAAAGAGAGTAAAACTTGGGGCAAGGGGAACTAAGAGGGCCGCTAGAGCTGAGGTGCCGGCACCAAAGGCAAAGATATTTCTAAAACCATAACGATTTGCTAAGGCAATTGACGGGAAGATGAAAGCGGTGACGGTGATGACATAAGCGCTGACAGCATTTGGTACTAATTGCGGCACAATATCATAAGTTGCGGCAATAGCGGGAATAGCTACATTGATAGAGCTACTCATAAAGGAGCCAAAAAAGCAGGTAAGACAGGTTGCTAGTACCAAGATGACGTTCTGATTCATATAAAATCCTATGTTCCCCAAAGAACTCGATAGTATTTAGCATAAAACTTAATGAAAAAAATGGCTGTATAAGAGATAGTTATTCTCAAAAATTAACGCTTTAATTTAGATTTTGGGAAAATAGAAGGTTAACATTAAAATCAAATTAGACTTAGAACATTCAATCGTTAAGGGCTGATTATGCGTTATTTGGTACTTTCAGATATTCACGGCGGTAGTGAGGAATTAGCACAAGCTTTAGGCTTTTTTGAGCGCTTTAAATGCGATGCTTTAGTTTTATTAGGTGATCTTTTAAATCATGGTCCCCGCAATCGCGTTCCTGAAACCTATGCTCCGCCTAAAGTTGCCGATCTTCTCAATGCTCATAAAGAACATATCATCTCCGTGCGTGGCAATTGCGACAGTGAAGTCGATAGCATGGTTTTCTCCTTTCCCTGCAATGCCGCCTATGGGTGGCTATTAATACCAAGCTCTCAGGGCTTAGTGCGCGTATTTTTAACTCATGGTCATTTACATAAGATTGAAAGTGCCGAAGAGATTGCTAAATTAGGTTTGACCTCACACGATCTCGTTTTAAGTGGTCACACCCATATAAGCGGCATTTTCAAGCATGCAAGTGGCATTATAAGTTTAAATCCAGGCTCTACCACCTTACCTAAGGGGGGTACCGACAAAGGCATGGCTCTTATCGATGAGGAGAGTGTGAAGCTTTTTAATCTTGAAGGTGAGCTTTTACATGAACTTAAATTTGCAAGTTTATTTGAGAACTAATGAATTATTTAGCCTGAGTTTAAGCGCCCAAGGTCCTGTTTTGTGAGCACTTTTATTTGAATATGTTCACAATTTTTTAAATAAATGCTATGTACTCCACGAAATTGAGAGTCTGTCTTTGGTATCAAATTTCTATTTAGGCTATGATGTTGGCACCATAAAATTAAGGAGAACACAATAATGTTAGCTAGTTCTATCAAGCTTGCAACTAAGTATGATTATTTAGAGCCTAAATTCAAGGCTGGTTACAAATGGTTAGAAGAAAACGACGTCACTAAGTTAGCTGATGGCCGTTATGATATCTGCGAAGGTGTTTTCGCTTTAGTACAGCGCTACACCACCCTTCCGTTTGAGAAGGCTCGTTTTGAGGCCCACAATGACTTCTTCGACATTCAGTACTTAGCTGAAGGTGAGGAGTCTTTCGGTGTATGCCTGCGCGACGACTGCAAGTTAGTTGAGTCTGTTCCTGCTAGCGACTGCTACTTCTTTGAGACCCCGGCTTTCTTCACCCCGGTTAACCTCAAAGCTGGTGACTTCGTCGTAGTTCCTCCTGAGGAGGCTCATCAGCCGCGTGCTGCCTACAACGGTAAAGAGATGCCGGTTGTTAAGGTTGTTATCAAGGTTAAGGTCTAATCCTTAAATCTAAGAATCTAATAAAAAAAGTGGAGGCCCTAGGCCTCCACTTTTTTTATTTAAGCTTTTACCTAGCGCTGTAACAGCAATAGGCATTGAGAAGAGAATTTCTGATAGCTATAGAGTTCTTGTCTTGTGATCTCATGCTTAGTGAAGTCATTTTGCAGACGTTTTTCAAGATTGTCTAAAAACTCTTTATCAGTACAGCTTTGAGCAGTAGGCTCAGGAATATTTAAGCTACTAGTAGCAAGAACAGGCGATGATAAGGCAAGGACCAGCACTCCTAAAGCATATTTTTTTAACATTTTTATATAGTTATGACCTTTTCTCAAAAAAACTAGCGATATCGCAATTACTAATTATAGGCAAAATTTTAGACTTATATTCAAAATTTTATTAAAAATACTGACAAAATCTTCACAATAGCGGTGAGGTTTAGCGCACGCTATTAACTTAAGCAGTAATATATACCCAATAAACCGCATATATAAGCCAAAGCTAAAAAATTGCTAAAAAAATTTAAAAAAAGTGCTTGCAATGTCTCAAAAAAACTCTATAATGCATTTCCGTTGTCACGCAAGACAACGCCAAATAAAAACCTCCAAG
>USBR01000039.1 GCA_900552905.1 uncultured Succinatimonas sp.
AAAAAATCTCTAATGGATGTTAAATTATGTTACTACCCATCAGAGATTCCAACACTAATACTGATGAACCAAAATATTTTTCTCATAAAAAAACCGCGCCCATAGCGCGGTCTTTTAGAAGCTTTAAAGCTTAGGGAGATTAGATAACACCCTGAGCAATCATAGCATCAGCAACCTTACGGAAGCCAGCGATGTTAGAGCCTAAGACTAAGTTACCCTCAACACCGAACTCACGAGCGGTAGCAGCGGCGTTGTTGTAGAGGTTAGTCATGATGGTGTGTAACTTGCTGTCAACTTCCTCGAAGGTCCAAGCGGTCATACCAGCATTCTGCTCCATCTCTAACTGAGAAGTAGCAACACCACCGGCGTTAGCAGCCTTAGCCGGGCCGTAGCAGATGCCGGCCTTTAAGAACTGATTGATAGCGCCTAAGGTAGAAGGCATGTTAGCACCCTCGGCAACAACCTTACAGCCGTTAGCTAATAAGGTCTTAGCGTCTTCCTCGAAGACTTCGTTCTGAGTAGCGCACGGGAAGGCGGCGTCAACCGGGTAGCACCAGACCTGATGCTTGCCCTCAGGGTACTTCTCAACCGGGGTGTACTGAGCGGTAGCAACTAACTCGGCATAACGAGTTAAAGAGGCACGCTCAACTTCCTTAACCTGCTTTAAGACGTCGAGCTTAATGCCGTTAGGATCGTAGATGGTACCGCGAGAGTCAGAAACGGTAACCGGAGTTGCACCTAACTGATAAAGCTTCTCGCAGCAGTAGATAGCGACGTTACCAGCACCGGAAACAGAGCACTTCTTGCCCTGTAAGCTGTCGCCCTTGTCCTTTAACATAGCGTCGGTGAAGTAAACAACACCATAACCGGTAGCTTCGGTACGAGCTAAGGAACCACCGTAGGTTAAACCCTTACCAGTTAAGATACCCTCATAACGGGTGGTTAAGCGCTTGTAAGCACCGTACATATAACCGATCTCACGGCCACCAGTACCGATATCGCCTGCCGGAACGTCGATGGTAGGGCCGATGTAGCGGTATAACTGAATCATGAAGGCCTGACAGAAACGCATAACTTCGTTGTCAGACTTACCCTTAGGATCGAAGTCAGAACCACCCTTAGCGCCACCGATAGGAGTACCGGTTAAGGAGTTCTTTAAGATCTGCTCTAAGCCTAAGAACTTTAAGATGCCTTCGTTAACAGTCGGGTGTAAACGGATACCGCCCTTGTAAGGACCGATAGCAGAGTTGAACTGTACACGATAGCCCTTGTTGACCTGGACCTCACCCTTATCGTCAACCCACTCAACGCGGAAGCTGATGGTTCTCTCAGGCTCGGTTAAACGCTCTAAGATCTTGTTCTGCTCATACTTAGGATTAGTATCGAGGCACGGCTGTAAGGTAGTTAAGATCTCTTCGGCAGCCTGGAGGAACTCAGGCTGATAAGGATAACGAGCTTTAAGGGAGCTGAGGACTTTCTCAGAATAAGACATGGAACGGTCTCCTGTTTACAAAAATTTTTTTGCCTGTTGAATTTTTTTGTAAATTTACTGCGCTTAAAACCTAACTGCAACTCTATTGAAGAATATCACCAAAATAGGGCAGAGCCTGATCCAAAAGCGCGCGCAAAAAAATCAGCTTGGGGCCCGAATTTTACGATTGAGGTCAAATTTTTTTAATTGCTTGTTTAATTTGAATAAAAGAAGAGCCGACCTTGAGATTTTCTGGGGAATTTTTAGGACGCTTTTGGTGCAAATTCACCGTGTTTAACGTGAAAAAAAGTAAAAAGTCAGCAAAAAGATTTTTTTGCTGATCACTTTTGATGCGAGATATTTTTTATAATTTTATAAAACTTTACAAATTAGAGGCGAATTTCAGACTCAAATAGGCCTTTTCGAGCAAATGTTCATGCTCATATTGCTGACAATATTCACTATTGAAAACCTCAGTTGAGAGCATGCCTTGATAATGGATAGCACGTAAAGCTTGCATAAATTTACTAAGATCGATGGCATCGCCATCATCGCAAAAGCGGCGATAGCGCTGATCGACAATTTTTTCAGATGCAGGTACCTTAAGGCCGTTCATCATATGAATAGCCATGATTTTAGAGGCTGGGATACGAGAAAAATCGTAATTATCAGTGCGATCTTTTAAATAGAGATTATAAGAGTCAAGCACCAAGCCTAAATTTATTGCCGCAACTTCTTTAATAATATCATAGGCATAATCGGCATCTTGAACGAGGCTACGGCTAAGACCTACAGGCTCAAAGATCCACTGTATTCGTGGATAGTGAGTGCAGAGATATTTTAAAATGCGCACACAGGCTTCTTGTACTTCTTCTTTAGAATAGTTTTTACATAAGCATGCATCAGTAAGTAAAGGCGCGACCACAATGCATTTATCTATACCTAATTCTTTATAAAGAGTTTCGATGAGATGTAGCCTTTCCATAACTGCGCTGTGTTTACCTTCATCATCTTTATCACTGAGAAATTCAGGATAGATATACAGAGCATTGAGGGCATGACATTTAAGGCCAGTATCTTCTAAAAGCTGTTTTAAATCTTCTAAGTTATTGTCTTTTAGATAATTTTCAAGGCAATCAAAGCGGATTTCAATGAGATCAAATCCGGCTTTTTTCGCAAAGATAATATCGTACTCTAAATCTAAGAAGTCCTTAGAGCAGGCTTCGTTGTAGCAATATTGATACATATACACTCCGCATTTGATCTCAAAATTTAAAATTTAGGCACGATGTTCGGCGCTTTTCCACACCATACCGGGATTTTTACTGATGGTATAGATAGCCTCACAGACCTCGACCGTAGCGCGGCCAGCCTCACCGTCTGCTAATAATTTGTCCTTGCCTAAGATAGCATTGACGAAGTTTTCAATATGTACTTGATGAAAATAGATCATCTTATCGACGCTATTGAAAAAGTCGCTATCGGCTTTAACTAAAGTTCCTAAGGGCACATTGTCACAAGGTACATGCCACATATCGGTAACGGGCGGTTCTTCAATTTCTGAGACGCCGGCTATGAACATCGCTCCGCCGTCAGTCTGTACACCAACAGAGGCGCCATTACTGCCAAAGACGTGGACTTTACCAAAGAGGGCGGGATTTTGACTATTGCTAGCTAATAAAGTTGCCAAGGCACCTGATTTATATTTGATGACAGCCACAGCGCTATCTTCAACCTCAATATAGGGATGATTGAAATTAGCTGCGAGGCCATAGATAGAATCGATTTCACCTAGATACCAGTTTAAGAGGTCGATTTGATGGGAAGCTTGCGATACTAAGACGCCACCGCCTTCACCAGACCATGAACCCCGCCACGGATCGCTTCTGTAGTACTCTTCCGATCTAAAGCCTAACATGGTGACCTGAGCTAAGATGGGCGTACCTAATTTACCGTCATCAATAGCTTTTTTAATGCGCAAGCAGGGCAGATAATTGCGTCTTTGCACTAAGGTACCTAAGAGCACGCGATTATCACGGGCGGCCTTCAGCATGGCATCAGCTTGCGCAAGAGAAGTTGCTAAGGGCTTTTCTACTAGAATATGGCATTTTAAATTAGCACATCTGATGGCAAGATCGGCATGCGTAGGATGGGGCGTACAGATGGTGACTACATCTAAATGCTCTTTAGTAATCATCTCCTCAACTGAGAGATAAGCTTTAATATTGTAGGTGTCACAGAAGTTTTTAAGCTTAGCTTCAGTGCGATTGCACGCAGCTACGAGGACACAATTATGTAAATTATTGATGGCTTTAGCATGAAAATGCGCTATCTTTCCGCAACCGATAATGCCTATCCTGATCTTGTCCATGTAATTCTCCAAAAACCTTATTTTTTTATATTTAAGCTAAAAAAGCTTTAAGTCAGTATAGTCAAAGGAGAAATCAAGCTAACTCTTTTCACCGCTGATTTGTGCAGTATGTTGTTTTTTCTAGATTAAATTCTAGTATGTGGGAATTTTTAGGGCCAAAAGAGCATCAGCTTTTAGAGTAAAGGCTAAGATATGAAAAAAAAGCCTCCGTAAAGAGACGGAGGCAAAAGTACCAACAGGCAAGGGGTAAAATTAGTCTAAGCTCTCTAAATAACGCTGTACGCTCTTAGCGCATTCGCGACCTTCAGCAATGGCATAGACTACAAGGGATTGACCCTTACGACCGTCGCCGGCGGCGAAGATCTTAGGATTGGAGGTTTGATAAGCATGCTTACCCTCAGTTGCGGCTTTAAGATTGCCACGCTTATCTGTTTCAAGCTTGAATTCTGTGGCTAAATGCGCGCTAGGATGAGCATAACCCATGGCAATTAGGACCACATCGACATCCATAGAGTATTCTGTACCCTCAATACCGGAGAAATTGCGGCCCTGACCCCATTTAACCTTTTGCAGATTTAAGCTCTTAACGGTATTGTCTCCGACAAAGGCGGTGGTATTAGTGGCAAATAAGCGTACGCAACCTTCCTCTTGTGAAGTTGAGGTGCGTTTAATCTTGCGCCAATCCGGCCACACTAAGGAGAGATCAACGGCTGTCGGTAATTCTTCGTGATAATCGATCTGAGTTACGGCGCTCGCTCCCTTTCTAATAGCAGTACCGATACAGTCAGAGGCGGTTTCACCACCACCGATGATTGCGACCTTTTTGCCCTTAACTTGGATAGGGTTTTCACCATCACCATTGTTTTCAAGATTTTGTGCAATCAAGAAATCTAAGGCAAAGTGAATATTTTTAAGTTCGCGGCCGGGGATCTTCAGATCGCGCGGCGCCTCAGAGCCTGGAGCTAAGACAATAGCATCAAAATTATCTAAAAGTTCCTGAGGGGATACTTCCAATTGCGCATCGCAGTGCACGCCCGACTCTAAGGCTTTTTTAGAACCGACCATGGTGGAGGTCTTAAAAGTAATGCCTTCTAATTCAAGCTGAGCAATACGGCGATCGAGAATGCCTTTTTGCAGTTTGAAATCAGGTATTCCATAGCTCAATAAGCCACCGGCTTTCTGGTTTTTCTCAAAGATTGTGACATTGTGGCCTAAACGATTGAGATTTTGTGCACAGGCTAAGGCGGCGGGGCCTGAGCCGACAATGGCAACTTTCTTATCAGTACGCTTATGCCCACAAATAGCTTTGACATAACCGTGGGCAAAGGCATATTCGGCGATCTTCTTTTCTATGGATTTAATACCTACCGGATCGCGGTGAATACCTAAACAACAGCCTTCCTCGCATAAGGCCGGGCAAATGCGGCCTGTGATCTCAGGAAAGTTATTGCTCGCCGCTAAGACGTTATAAGCCTTTTGCATCTCGCCTTCACAGACAAATTCATTAAAATCCGGGCTGTCATTGTGAAGAGGGCAGGCGTGCATACAAAACGGAATACCGCAGTCCATGCAACGACCAGCTTGTATCAGGCTCTCCTCATCGCTAAGAGTACCGATGAGTTCATTGAAGTCATGGATACGCTCGCTTACAGGACGATGCTGAGGCTCAATTCTTTGAAATTCGATAAATCCTCTTAAAAAGCCCATTTTAACGTACCTCCTGTAAAGCTTTTAAAGCATGGTAGTATTCCATCGGGAAGACTTTGACAAATTTTCCTAATTCAGTCTCAAAATTATCTAAGATGTATTGCGCGATCTTAGATCCAGTGTGCTTTACGTGTTCTGTAAGGAGAGAGCGGATATTCTCCTCATCGGACTTACCCTTGTGTAAAGGCTCTAAAGTGGAGGCAACTGTGGCTTTGACTACATGGCTGAGCTTAAAGTCACCGGCGCTTAAATGCTTTTCAAAGTCATTTGCGACATCGTAGACATAAGCCATACCACCGGTCATACCAGCGGCGAAATTGCGGCCAGTCTTACCTAAGATCATGACTGTACCTCCGGTCATATACTCAGCACCGTGATCACCACAGCCTTCGCAAATAGCATCAGCACCTGAGTTTCTGACGGCAAAACGCTCACCGGTGACACCGCTAAAGCAGCATAAGCCTGAGGTTGCACCGTAGAGGCAGGTATTGCCAGCGATGATATTAGAGGCCGGATCACCATCAAAGTCCTTACTATTGCGGATAAAGATATGACCGCCAGATAAGCCTTTACCGACATAATCGTTAGCCTGACCTTCGAGATCTAAGGTAATACCTTTGTCTAAGAAGGCACCTAAGGACTGACCGGCGGTACCTTTGAGCTTAAAGGTAATGAAGTCATCGGCAAGCTTAGCTTTATGCTCTGCTACTAAACCTGAGGTATAGGTACCAAAGGATCTATTGATATTGATGATCTCAGTTTCAATACTTATAGCTTTATTACTCTTTAAAGCCTTATTGATGCTCTCTTCAAAGCGTTTATCTAAAGCCTTGTCGATCTCGTGGATCTGGGAGATAGCATGATGATTGATTTCATCTTTTAAGGTTGGATCTTTAAAGAGGATGCGCTCAAAACTTAAATTGCGGGCCTTTTCAAAGTTAGGGTTGGCAATTTTGCGCAGATACTCAGTGTGACCGATGAGATCTTCAAATTTCTTCACCCCTAAACTTGCCATGATTTCACGGACTTCACGGGCGACAAAGTGGAAGTAATGCTCTAATTGCTCAGGCGTACCCATAAACTGACGTCTTAAAGCCGGATCTTGTGTGGCAATACCAGCTGGGCAAGTATTCTTCTGACACTTACGCATGATGGTGCAACCCATGCAGACTAAGGGAGCGGTACCAAAGCCAAATTCATCTGCACCTAAGAGTGCACCGATGACGACATCGCGACCGGTCTTAATCTGACCGTCAACTTGCAAGGTGACGCGGGAGCGCAGCTTATTCATAACTAAGGTCTGCTGTACATCCGCTAAACCGATTTCCCAAGCAGAACCTGCGTGCTTGATGGAGGAGGCGGGAGCTGCACCGGTACCACCATCATGACCTGAGATCACTATATGATCAGCCTTACACTTAGCCACACCGGCAGCTACAGTACCGATACCGACCTCAGAGACGAGTTTTACTGAGATATCAGCATGGGTATTTGCAAGCTTAAGATCGTAGATAAGCTGTGCTAAATCCTCGATAGAGTAAATATCGTGGTGCGGCGGCGGAGAGATAAGTCCGATACCTGGCAGGGAGTGACGTAATTTACCGATATAGGCTGAAACCTTGTGGCCAGGAAGCTGACCGCCTTCACCGGGCTTAGCTCCTTGTGCTAGCTTAATCTGAATGAGATCGGCACCGCTTAAATAGGAGGTAGTAACACCAAAGCGACCTGAGGCTACCTGACGGGTACGTGATCTGAGGCTATCACCTTTGTGAAGTGGAATATCGACCACAACATCATCGCCTAAAAGTTCTTTGGTGGAAGTTTCCTTAGTGATGACGGTATCACGACGCGGATCTTCACCACCTTCACCGGAGTTTGACATCGCGCCTAAACGATTCATGGCGATAGCCATGGTGGTGTGAGCTTCAGTGGAGATAGCACCCATGGACATAGCTGAGCAGGCAAAGCGCTTGATAATGCTCTCCTCGCTTTCAACCTCATCTACAGAGATAGAACCTTTAGATTTAAACTCAAATAAGCCTCTTAAGGTCATCAGGCGCTTGCTCTGATCGTTAATGATATGCGCGTATTTTTGATATTCCTCATAGCTATTAGCGCGCACTGAGCGCTGTAAGCTGACTACGGCTTCAGGCGTCCACATATGTTCCTCAGCCCCATGACGCCAGTTGAGATCGCCTCCATCTAATAAAGACGGATCGGAGATATTGATTTTCTCAAAGGCTTTTTTATGGGTTTCTACAGCCTCATTGGCAATGTCAAAGAGACCTACACCTTCAATCGGGCTTGGAGTATTGGTGAAGTATTTATCGACAAATTCAGAAGATAAACCCACAGCTTCAAAGATCTGCGCGCCGATATAGGACATATAGGTACAAATACCCATCTTAGCCATGGTCTTGTATAAGCCTTTGTCGATAGCATGGATATAGTTATCCACATATTTTTGTTCTGTGGCTTTATCTTTAGCAAAGGAGGCTACTACTTTTAAGGCTACATAGGGGTGAATGGCCTCAGCACCATAACCGCCTAAGAGGGCAAATTGATGGACAGTACGGGCAGAACCGGTTTCCACTACTAAGCCTGTAGAAGTACGCAGACCATGCTCAACTAAGCATAAGTGTACGGCGGAAGTGGCAAGTAAGGCTGGAATTGCCAGTCTCTCGGCGATAACACGGCGATCGGAGAGAATTAAGATATTGTGTCCGGTTTTCACAGCATCGACCGCGGCGGCACGAATGGAGGCTAAGCGCGCTTCAATACCATCTTTACCCCAAGAGAGCGGATAGGTAATATCGAGCTCTTTAGAGCGGAATTTATTGTCAGTATAGGCGGAGATATTACGGATCTTTTCCATCTCTAAGGAATTTAAAATCGGTTGCTCTACCTCTAAGCGTACTGGCGGGTTATTGTCCATGATATTTAAGAGATCAGGACGGGGGCCGACGAAGGACACTAAGGAGGTGACCATCTCCTCACGTATAGGATCGATAGCCGGATTTGTGACCTGAGCAAAGAGCTGACGGAAATAATCGTAAAGAGAGCGGGGGGTATTCGATAAGACGGCTAAAGGTGCGTCATTACCCATAGATAATACCGGCTCCATACCATTGAGGGCCTTAGGCTTTAAGAGGCGCTCGACATCCTCACGGGTATAACCAAAGACGCGCATGAGATCTTTGGCATCTAAATTTAAGCCTACAGTTGCGGGTGTCTCTTTAATATCGGTAAGACGGATACGGACCTTATCCACCCACTCTTGATAGGGCTTAAGATTAGCTAAGGTATTTTTAATTTCAACGTCATCGATAATACGGCCTTGCTCAGTATCGATAAGGAGCATGCGGCCTGGCTCTAAGCGCCAATTGCGTTTGACACGGCTATCATCGATCTGCAGAGTACCAGCTTCCGAGGCTAAAATTACCAGATCGTCTTTAGTGATGACATAACGCGCCGGGCGCAGACCATTTCTATCTAAGGTAGCACCGATCTGACGGCCATCGGTAAAGCAGACGGCAGCAGGGCCATCCCACGGCTCCATCATGGCGGCATAGTATTCATAGAAAGCGCGGAGCTTTTTATTCATCAAGAGATCTTTTTCCCAAGCGGAGGGGATCATCATCATGGCCGCCTGAGCTAAGGAATAACCTGAGAGAGTTAAGAGTTCAAAGAGGTTATCAAAGGAAGCTGAGTCTGACTGACCTTGGAAGATTAAAGGCCAGAGTTTGTCTAAATCCTTACCAAAGACTGGGGAGCTGATGTGTTTTTCACGGGCTAAGATCCAGTTGAAGTTACCGCGTAAGGTATTGATCTCACCGTTATGGGCAATCATGCGGAAAGGATGGGCTAGTGACCACTGCGGGAAGGTATTAGTCGAGAAACGCTGATGGATTAAAGCGATGGCAGATACACAGCGAGCATCGGTTAAATCCTTAAAGTACTCACCTACCTGACGGGCTAAGAGCTGACCCTTATAGACAATGGTACGGGCAGAGAAAGACGGAATATAAAATTCCTTGCAGTGCTGTAATTTTAGATTAGCAATAGCAATAGAACAGCGTTTTCTAATGATATAGAGTTTACGCTCTAAGGCATCTGTAACTAAAACATCAGGGCTGTGACCGACGAAGATCTGACGGATGACCGGCTCCTTGTCACGGACTACCGGTGACATCGGGATCTCTTCATTTAAAGGCACATCACGCCAGCCTAAGATGATCTGACCTTCGGCATTGATGGCGCGTTCGATTTCTTCTTGGCAAGCATGGCGAGAAGCCTCCTCACGCGGCAAAAAGATCATACCGACACCGTATTCACCCGGAGGCGGTAAGCTGACGCCTAAACGGGTCATATCGTCACGGTAAATCTCATCTGGGATCTGAATTAAGATACCAGCACCGTCACCTTGAAGCGGATCGGCACCCACAGCACCGCGGTGGGTCAAGTTTTTTAAGACCTCAAGACCCTGACTTACAATGCTGTGACTTTTTTGTCCTTTAATATGCGCGATGAAACCGACACCACAGGCATCGTGTTCATACTCGCTACGGTATAAGCCTTGTTTTGTCATTTTTTTTACCTAAAAAAATGGTTGGTACAGATACAATAAAGGCCCAATTAAGGGCCTTATTTATAAATGCTTGTTTTACAAGCTATTATTTAATAATCCCTTAAATTATAAGCTGTAGTACAGCTCAAACTCGACTGGGTGAGGAGTGCAACGGACGCGCGTATCCTCAGAAGCTTTAACCTCGATATAGGCATCGATGCAGTCCTGTGAGAAGACGCCACCTTCGAGTAAGTAGTCGTGATCTTCCTTCAGGGCCTTCAGGGCTTCCTCTAAGC
>USBR01000040.1 GCA_900552905.1 uncultured Succinatimonas sp.
TAGTTAAATCTCCCTTTTTCGTATTTATTTACCGATGCAGAAGGTAGAGAAGATTTTACCTAGGAGATCATCGGAGGTGACGGTACCGGTAATGGTACCTAGATGATCTTGCGCCTCACGGACTTCCTGAGCGCAGAGCACTAAATCCCCAAGCTCAAGCACTTCCATGGCTCTATCGAGAGCTGTGACGGTCTCTTCTAGCTCTAAAGTATGACGACGACGAGCTGAGAACACACCTTCGCTAGGAATAATACCTAAAGCATTAGATAATTCCTTATGTACAGCGTCTAAACCTCCCTTAAGCTTAGTGGAGCTCATGACCTTATGCATAGAGGCAAAAGGAGCGCTCTCTAGGAGCTTTAAAGTCTCCTTACAAGGCTCTTTATCACTCTTTGAGACAATGATAAGGATATGGGCCGGATTGACGTCGTAGGAGAGGATTTTCTCTAAGGTGACCTGCGCATCTGGAGCTTGTGCCGAACCATCGATCATAAAGAGAACTAAATCAGCTTTTTTAAGCTCATTGATAGCTTTTTGAATGCCGATAGCCTCAATTTCATCGCTAGGAGTATCACGGATACCTGCAGTATCGGTGATATTAACTGGTACACCTTCAATCTCAATTTCAGCATTGAGTACATCGCGAGTGGTGCCAGGAATATTGGTCACAATGGCCTTTTCAGTACCAGCTAGAGCGTTTAGAAGGCTAGATTTACCAGCATTAGGGGAACCTGCGAGCACAACACGTGCGCCCTCATTGAGCTTCACACCTTGATTGGCAATCTTTAAAGAATCACAGGCTAATTCCTTAAGTTTTAAGAGATCGCCTGCAGCCTTACCTGAATCAAAGAAATCCTCATGCTCTTCAGGGAAATCAAGACAGCCCTCTAAGCGCATACGGAAGTTTGTAAGCTCATCGGTAAGTTCGTCAAGCTTATGTGCAAAGCTTCCCTCTAAGGAGGCTAAAGCGGCCTTAGCGGCGCTCTCAGAACCTGCTGAGATGAGGTCTTCTACAGCTTCTGCGGCGGTGAGATCCATCTTGTTATTTAAAAAGGCACGACGCGTAAACTCACCGGGAAGAGCCATTCTGACATCAGGTAAGCTCAATACAGCGTTGAGAACGCGATGGGGGGCAATATTACCACCATGACCCTGCAATTCAATTACATCTTCGCCTGTGTAGGAATTAGGAGCTTTAAAGTATAAAAGCAGACCTTCATCGACGATTTCGTCTTGATGTTTGAAGTGAGCAAAATAAGCTTGGCGGGGTTTAGGGGTGATTCCGGTGAGAGATTTAGCGACGCTTAAAGCTTGGCTTCCGGAGACTCTGATGATGGCAATGCCACCCCTGCCCTGAGGGGTGGCAATTGCTGCAATAGTATCTTTGATAGACATTATTTACTTAGCTTCGGCTTTGGCCTTCTTCATGCTTAAGCCTTTCTTTTCCAGTGAGCGGAAAATGATTACCTGCTGGAAAATGGTGAAGCAGTTAGAGACTAACCAGTATAAGGTCAGACCTGCCGGGAAAGTACAGAACATGAAGGTAAATACGAACGGCATAGCCATAAAGACCTTCTTCTGAATCGGATCGGTTACCGGGGTCGGAGACATCTTCTGTAAGAAGAACATCGAAATACCATAGAGAATAGGTGTTACGAAGTACGGATCATAAACAGAAAGGTCGGTAATCCATAAGATGAAGCTAGACTGACGTAACTCAGTGGACTCCATTAAGGTCCAGTATAAGGCGATGAAGATCGGCATCTGGATGATTAAAGGTAAGCAACCACCTAAAGGATTAACTTTCTCGGTCTTGTAAAGACGCATGGTCTCTTGACCTAACTTAGCACGGTCGTCCTTATAACGCTCTCTGAGCTCAACCATCTTCGGCTGGAGCAGACGCATCTTAGCCATGGAGGTGTACTGAGCTTTAGTTAACGGGAACATCACACCTCTAACAACTAAGGTTAAGAGGATAATGGAGAAGCCCCAGTTACCAATCAGGCTGTGGAAGAAGGACAGGATCTTGAATAAAGGAATGGAGATGAACCATAACCAACCATAATCGACAGTGAGGTCGAGGTTATTAGCTACAGAAGCCATGGTCTCCTGATCCTTAGGACCTACCCATAACTTAGAATTGAAGTCATGAGTGCTACCGGCATCAATGACGGTATTGTCAGTTCTAATACCGATAATAGCGGCAGTATTGTTGTTAGCAGCCTGGCTGTAGATGATATTGCCCTGAGCTTTGTCATCACCAATCCAAGCGGAAACGAAATAGTGCTGAATCATAGCAACCCAACCGTTCTTGGTGTTAACGTCAGGGTGCTTTTCTTCAATGATGTTCTCTAAGGTTGCCTTCTCATAACGAGACTCGTCAGAGGAATAAGCAGTACCACGATAGGCACTAGCGACCATAGCGAAGCTCTGATCTTCCTTCTGTAAGACAGAAATATCTTCAGTCTGCTTTAACTGGCTGTAGAAGGACATCTGTACTGGTTTATCGCTGTGGTTATCAACCTTGTAATTGAGATTTACTACGTAGGAGTCACGGTCTAAGGTATAGGTCTTAGTATAGGTGACGCCATTGTTCTCATAGACTAAGCTTGCGGATACTGAATTTTCACCATCTTTGAGCTCATAGCTATCAGCTGTGGCAGTATAAACTGGTCTTACCTTAGAGTCAGGACCATCTTTACCTACAGCACCGCTTTGAGCCTGATACATGAATAATTTATTAGTCAGTAACAGCTGGAACGGCTCATCTTTACCCTGCTCCTTCATGACCTTTAACAGCTTAGCATCGATGATGTCACCGCCGTTGAGGTTGATGCTGAGTGCTAAATTGTCACTCTTAAGGGTGATGATCTTACCGAGGGAACTCTCAGTAGCTGAGGTATTATCTACCATCTGTGCAGCGATAGCTTCTTGCTCTGCGAGCTTAGCAGCATTGACTTTATCTGAGTTCCAGTTCCAAAAAATGAACAGGGTAGCGCACAGTAAGACAATCAATATAATATTTCTTTGCTGTTCCATTTGTGTTTCTTAGCCTCGAGGCGTTATTTGGGCTTTTTAGGCACAGGATCTAAACCGCCTGGATTTAAAGGATGGCATCTGCAAATCCGTTTAAAGCCTAGCCAGATCCCGCGGATTACTCCCCATTCCCTGATAGCCTCAATGGTGTACTGTGAGCAACTTGGGTAAAAACGACAATGTTGCCCTAGCAAAGGACTGATAAATATCTGATATAGACGAATTAAAAATATTGCTATTTTTCCAAACGGCGAGAAATTTGTTCCCATAATCTCTTCAACGCAAGGGTTAAATCCGCATTACTGATATCACCAATCTTAGGCTTGGCCATTACTACCAGATCTGCCTTAGGAAGGGTATGTTGAGATAAACGAAAAGACTCCCTGACTAATCGTTTAACACGATTTCGCCAGACAGCCCTTTTTAAAACCTTTTTAGGTATAACCATTCCAAGTCGAGGTGTTTCAAGATCATCATTCTTGACGGCAAGAATCAATAACCCTGGGGCACTGACTCGAACTGGATTTTTAAATACCTTATCGTAATCTCGCGAAGTCAAAAGTCTGACTTCGCGAGGAAAGGTATAATTAGCCATTAACAGTGGTCAGACGCTTGCGACCTTTGGCACGGCGACGGGACAGAACTTTACGACCGTCAGCAGTACGCATGCGAACGCGGAAACCGTGGGTGCGCTTACGCTTAGTTGTATTAGGCTGGAATGTACGCTTCATTTGAATACTCCGACGACGGTACAAAACCGCCATTATTTTATTTAAGTATATTAATGGGATATTAATATACATCTTCACGAAAAACAATGTATTTTACTCTTATAACCCTATTAAGGTCAACACATCTAATGTGTTAAAATAAACAGCTACTGCTAATAATTAATTAAAAGGTTCGTTTATGGATTTGGTCCAGCTTTGGGCGGAAGTGATTCAGAGAGTTTCAAATAAGCCCGAATATATTGCAAATAAAGATTTAATTGGCCTTTTAGGAAGCCAAACTTCCATCCAGATCGCCAATAATAAAGTTACCTTTATCTGTAATTCTGATTATGTCTATAGAATGTTTTTCCAATATTTGGCGGCTTTTTTTACCGAAGTTGCTCATCTTATTGGTAATGAATCCATTGGCATGGAGGTCATTATGGCCTCTAACTTACAGTCTGTAAGTCCTACAGTAGCTCCTGTAGCTGCGCCGCAGCCTCAGTATCAGATGAATAACCCTGTAAATGTACAGCCGCTACCGCAGGATTTTAAGCAGCCTGTAGCCGCTAGCGGTACATTTTCTTCAACTGTAGCACCGGCAGTTACTCCAAGCGCTGAGGAGAAGCGTCAAAAACTTCCATCTTTCATGCGTGAGGATCATATAAATCCAGAAAAGACTTTTGAAAACTATATTACCGATCCGGAAAATGAGCTGATCGTTACTATTGCTAAGAGAATTGCCGCCGATCCGGGTTCATCAAAGATGAATCCTTTCTATATCTATGGTGGTTCTGGTTTAGGTAAGACCCATTTGCTCTTTGCTATTGCTAATAGAATTAGAGAAACTAAGCCTAATGTTTCTCTCATCTATACTCGTGCTGAAGAGTTTATTCGTAATTATATTGGGGCCATGTCCCGTAAAAACACCTTTGATTATCAGCAGGTCCACTTTCAGGATCTGTTTACTCAGCAAGATGTATTCATTGTTGATGATATTCAAAACTTTATTAAGGGACCTAAGGCTCGTGATACTTTTTTCGATATCATCGCTGATTTTTTAGAAAAACCAAATCGACAGTTGATCTTAGCCTCAGATGTGCCACCTGGAAATTTACAGGACTTCTCACCTCGTCTAAAATCTCGCTTTGGATCAGGTGTTTGTCGAGAGATTTATCCGCCGAGCACTGAGACCCGTGCAGCTATTACCTTAAAGAAATGCCGTGAGCTTAATATCGATTTGCCTGATTCCATCATGCATTACATTGCAAATCATATTCGCTCTAATGTGCGTGAAATTGAGGGTGCAATTAAGACTTTAAATTCTCATATCTTAGCTTATGGCTCTATTACCTATGATGAGGCAGTCAAGAGCTTAGCTAATTTAGTTAATGTTTCAAGTCAAATTACAACTATCGACTCAATTAAGGAACGTGTTTCTAAGGAGTTTGAGGTTACAGTAACAGCTATGGAGTCAGCCGAGCGTAAGAAAGCCGTGTCTACAGCACGTGCTTTTGCTATGACCTTAGCTTCAGATTTAATTCCTAATTTGTCGCAAAGTGATATCGGCAGAGCCTTCAATAAAGACCATTCTTCAGTATTTGAAGCAGTGAAGAGAACTAAGAAGAGAATGGAAAGCGATATTGAAATGGCGGCTCTCTATCAAAAATTAACTTTGTCTTTGAAAAAGGACTAGGCTTTAGGGCGGTGGAGCTTATATTATGAAATTTTCAATTATCTTGTCAGAGCTAAACAAGCAATTACAGGAAGTTTCTTCAATTGCAGGAGCGTCTCCAGGAAAGGACGATATCACTCAGAATATCTATATTTCTGTACATAATAATTTATTACAGCTCAAAGCTACTGATTATGTCATCGAGCTTATCGCTAATATCACGCTTACCGATGTTAGCTCTGAAGGTGAGATTATTATGAATGCCTCTAAGTTACGTGAGGCGCTTAAGAATCTTGATCCTAAGACCAGCATTTGTTTTGAGCTTGATGAAAGCAATCAAAAGATGATTTTGACTGCTGACAGCACTACCTTTGAGATTAGAACACGCAGTGCCGCTGATTTCCCTAAATTTGAGGATGAAGACTCAGTTCAGGATATTGTGGTTAAGCAAAATCAGTTAAAGTTTTTATTAGATAAATCTTTATTCTGCGTTTCTGCTGATGATTTCCGTGATTATCTTAAGGGCGTACGTTTTGAGGTTGATGGCAATACCTTATCCGTCTTTACCTCAGATGGCCACCGTATGGCTATCTTAGAGACTGAAATTGAAAATCCGGTTAACGATTTCTTTGGTGCGCTTTTAACTAAGCGCGGTGCTGCTCAGTTATCAAAGATCATCTCTCCTAACTCAGATGCCGATATTACTTTAACCTTTACTAAGAACTCTATGAGAACTACTTGTAACGGTTATTGCTTATCTGCAAAGTTGATTGTATGCACCTATCCTAATGCCCGTGGATTAATCCCGCGAGACATGATCGCTAAGATCAATATTCCAAGACAGGCTTTAAGCTCTTATATCAAGAGAGTATCGGTTTTATCTTCTAAGCGTTTAAACGGTGTAACCTTCACTTTCAGCAAGGGAGTAGTGGATCTGCACTCTGAGAATGCTGAGCACGAAGAGGCAACCGCAAGACTACCTTTAAATTATGATGGTCCTAATATCGAGATGGCTTTAAATTCCACCTATGTTATCGAGATTTTAAATATCATCGAAAAGGACAATGTTGATTTCTGCTTTAACGGCATGATGAACAGCGTCTTAATTGCCCCTGATGATTTTGATAACGATAGCAAGATTAGATATCGCTATATTGTAAGTAAGGTCGTCATTTAAGCTTTTATGCCGGATCTAGTCAGATCCGGCACTCTCTCCAATGCATATCAGCAAACTATTAGTTCAAAATTTCCGTAATTTAGATTGGTTTGATTTTGAACCATCCCCTGGGATCAACCTTATCTATGGACCTAATGGTTCAGGAAAAACCTCCTTACTTGAAGCTATCAGTTATCTGTCCTTAGGCAGATCCTTTCGTGTTTCCCGCTTTCAAAATCTAATCGCTAATGGCAAAAGTGGTTTTGTAGTATCAGCGCGTGTGGTCACTGAGGATAATTTTGAAAATACCTTAGGCATAGCGCGTAATCGAAGCCGCGACCATGATCTACAAATAAGTGTCAATAAGCAACGCGTAGCGCGTCTTACAGATGTGGTTGACCATATTTGTGTACAGGTAATTCACCCACAGGGGATAGAGCTTATTACGGGCGCTCCTGAGTTGCGTAGACAATTTTTAGATTGGGGTGTCTATTATTCAAACCCTGGATATAAAAATATCTGGTCTGAATACAAGCGAATTTTAGCGCAACGTAATGCTCTACTAAAAAGACATGCCACAGTTGACGAGATTGTAGTGTGGGATGATCTTCTTGCAAAACTCTCTGAGCAAATTACCGATTTAAGACAAAAGTATCTTGATGAATTTGTCATAAAATTCCGTGAAAAAATCGCAGAATTTTTGCCTGATTTTGATATCACCTGTAGCCTGTCACGAGGCTGGGATAATAGCGCTAATATAAGGGCTTTGTTGAGCTTAAATCTTGAAAAAGATAGAGTTTTGGGGTATACTTTTTATGGTTGTCACCGTGCTGATTTGAAAATAAAATCATCTCAGATGTCGGCAAGCGAGACTCTTTCCAGAGGACAACTGAAACTTCTAGTATGCGCAATGAAATTGTCTCAGGGGACACTGTTATTTCAGCAAACTCAGCGCAAATGTATCTATCTTATAGATGATTTAGCTTCTGAATTAGACCCTAATTCAAGATCTGTGCTTTTAAAAGATCTTTCTTGTTTCAGTAATCAAGTCTTCATAACAAATATTGCAGGTGATATCGAATTGCCTAGCCATAATGATATTTTGCGCTTAGACATTTCCAAAAGTATCTAAAGTTTCTGCATAGAATTTCCAATAACAGAGGAATAAATGTCCGAAGAAAACACCAACAGCAGTTATGACCCTTCGAGCATCAAGGTTTTGCATGGTTTGGAAGCTGTAAGAAAGCGTCCTGGTATGTACATTGGCGATACTGATGATGGCTCAGGCTTGCATCATATGGTTTTTGAGGCTGTTGATAATTCTATCGATGAAGCCTTAGCTGGATTTTGCACCCATATTGAGGTAGTAATTCATACTGACGGCTCTGTGTCTTGTACTGATAATGGCCGTGGTATCCCTGTAGCTATGCACCCGGAGGAGAATCGATCTGCTGCCGAAGTTGTTATGACTGTTTTACACGCAGGCGGTAAGTTTGACTCTAATTCCTACAAGGTCTCAGGCGGTTTACATGGCGTAGGTATTTCTGTTGTAAATGCCTTGTCCGATAAGTTGGTATTAACCATTCGTCGTGACCATCATGTGTGGCAGCAGACCTATTTAAATGGTGGTAATCCTGAGGCTCCTATTCACATCATCGGTGATACTGAGGAAACTGGTACCACTGTTAGATTCTGGCCTTCAGATAAAATTTTCTCTAATACCACCTTTGATTACGGTGTATTAGTTAAGCGTTTAAGAGAGTTATCTTTTTTAAACTCTGGCATCAAGATTTCTATTACCGACAAGCGTGAAGATCCGGTTAAGACAGAGGTCTTCCATCATGAAGGCGGTATCCTTGAATTTGTTAAATACTTAAACAAGGGTAAGACTCCGTTAAATCAGAAGATTTTCCATTTCAGCAAAATGTGTGATGACCACATTTGTGTTGAAGTCGGTATGCAGTGGACTGATGGTTATAGCGAGAGTGTTTATTGCTTTACTAATAACGTTCCGCAGAAGGACGGTGGTACTCATTTAGCAGGCTTTAAGCGTGCTTTAACCACAACCTTCAATAATTATTTAGAAAAGCAGGGTTACACCAAGAAGCATAAGGTTTCAACTTCAGGTGATGACGCTCGTGAAGGCTTAACTGCAGTAATTTCAGTTAAGATGCCGGATCCTAAGTTCTCCTCTCAGACTAAGGATAAATTAGTCTCCTCTGAGGCAAGTCCTGCTGTTAGCAACTCAGTAACTAGTTATTTAGAAGACTTCTTAGAGGAAAATCCTGCAGATGCCGATACCATCTGTATGAAGATTGTTGAGAGTGCTCGTGTCAGAGAAGCTATGCGTAAGGCACGTGATCTTTCAAGAAAGAAGGGCATCGATGTTAACTCAATGCCTGATAAATTAGTTCCTTGCCGTGAAAAGGATCCTGCTTTATCTGAAATCTTCTTGGTAGAGGGTGATTCCGCTGGTGGTTCTGCTAAGAATGGAAGAGATTCTAAGTTTCAAGCCATTCTGCCGTTAAGAGGTAAGATTCTTAATGTCGAGAAAGCTAGATTCGATCGTATGATTCAATCTCAGCAGATCGGTACCTTAGTATCTGTCTTTGGTTGTGGTATTGGTAAGGAAGATTACAACCCGGATAAGTTCAGATATCACAATGTCATTATCATGACTGATGCTGACGTCGACGGTGCTCACATTAGAATTCTGTTATTAACCTTCTTCTACAGACAGATGCCTGAGCTTATCGAGCGTGGTTACGTTTATGTAGCTCAACCGCCGCTTTATAAGTATCAAAAGGGTAAACAGGTTCGCTATGTACTAAGCGATAAGGAAGCATTGCAGTATAAGACCAATATGGCCTTGGAGTCAGGTTCCATTTATGTAAACCCTGATGCAGCTCCTTTAGCCGGTGTACCTTTAGAGCAGTTATTTAAGGACTACAATAAAGTTATGTCCAGACTGCCTAAATTAAGCCAGAAGTTTGATAAGAATATTATTATCAATCTCATCTACTTTAGACTGCTCTCAGAGGCTGATAGAGCTTCACAAGAGGCCGTTGCTAAGTGGACTGAGGACTTCATTAAGACCTTACCTTCAAACGCTTCTGAGGGCGTATTCTTTAGGTCTGAAGTACAATATGACAATGTAACTAATAAGTATTACCCAGTCATCATTCAGCACATCCACGGTATTGATTATCGTTACGCTCTTGATGAGAACTTCTACGAATCATTAGATTACTCTATGTTACGTTCTATGAATGAGCGCGTAGCAGATCTGATTGAGGAAGGGGGATTTGTTCTCTCTGGTAGTAAGAAGATCGAAGTTAAAAACTTCCATGAGGCTTATGAGACTTTAATGAAGGAAGGCTTCTCTGGCGTTAAGATTCAGCGCTACAAAGGTCTAGGTGAGATGAGTCCTGAGCAGTTATCAGAGACTACAATGAACCCAGCAAGCAGAAGCTTACTGAAGGTTAATATTACCGATGCAATGGAAGCAGATCGTCTGTTTAATGAATTGATGGGTGAGGATGTCGAAAACAGAAAGACCTTCATTTCTGAAAATGCCTCTAGAGCAACAATCGATATCTAATTAACGATTTGTGAACAAGGA
>USBR01000041.1 GCA_900552905.1 uncultured Succinatimonas sp.
ATCTCCTTGAATGTAATTTCTGTGACTGTATTTAGTCTAGACAATGAGCCTTAGGAGAAAATTAGGAATGATTATTTTTTAGATAAATTTGATAAATTTTATTTAAAGATTTATTTTTCAAGTAATTAAATATATTTTTAAGTTTTTATAAAATTGAGTGTTGACTTTAGGTTAAAGATCTATATAATTGTTTTCCGTTGTTTAGACAACAGTTTCCTAAGGCAAGGTGCCTAGTTTAGGGGTATCGCCAAGTGGTAAGGCAGCGGGTTTTGATCCCGCCATTGCTCAGGTTCGAATCCTGATACCCCTGCCACCTTAAATAGGAAATGAGAGATTGGGGTATCGCCAAGTGGTACGGCAGCGGATTCTGATTCCGCCATTACCTAGGTTCGAATCCTAGTACCCCAGCCATTGGCTATGTAGCTCAGTTGGTTAGAGCGCGGCACTCATAATGCTGAGGTCATTGGTTCAATTCCAATCATAGCTACCATCTCTTTAGTCTAAATCCTCTTTGTTGGGGTATCGCCAAGTGGTACGGCAGCGGATTCTGATTCCGCCATTACCTAGGTTCGAATCCTAGTACCCCAGCCATTGGCTATGTAGCTCAGTTGGTTAGAGCGCGGCACTCATAATGCTGAGGTCATTGGTTCAATTCCAATCATAGCTACCACTCCTTTTTCTTCCTTAAAATCCCTAGATATAACTCCTCTTTTTGGTGCAATACATTTTGTACTGATTTAAATTCTGAAAAGTGTACAATATATCTCACTTTTTTTAAATCAATTCGCAATTACCATACCCGGAGGACAATTTGATCCCGCGTATACAAGGCATTAATGCCGCCAAACCGCTATACCAAAATTTTATAGATGCGTTAAAGGGCGCAGGCTTTAAGGGAGATCTAGATAAATCTCATTCAGGAAGACTTTTATGCGCTACTGATAATTCTGTCTATCAGTGTATGCCGCAGGCAGTCATTTTCCCGCGTGATAGCGAGGATATCGCTTTAGCTTTTAAGACTGCTAAGCGTCCTGGTTTTGAGGGTATTATCTTCACCCCGCGCGGTGGTGGTACCGGCACTAATGGTCAATCCTTAAATCGCGGTATTACAATCGATCTCTCTCGCTATATGAAGCATGTAGGTGAGCTTGATAAAAGCGCGCATAGCCTCTGGGTTGAGTGTGGCTGTATTAAGGATGAGCTCAATGAGATGTTAAAGCCTCACGGCTTATTCTTTTCACCTGAATTATCTACCTCCAATCGTGCCACCATCGGCGGTATGATAAGTAACGACGCTGCCGGTCAAGGCTCTTTAAAGTATGGCCGTACCTCCTCTCATATTTTAAGTGTCAAAGTAGTCTTAGTTGATGGCACTATCACTGAATTTGGTCCGGTTAAAGGCGCTGAGCTTAAAGCATGCTTAGCCAAAGATGGTCTTGAAGGTGAAATCTATCGCACCTGCTATAAGATCTTAAAAGATAATCGTGGCGAGATTACCCGCAATTTTCCTAAATTAAACCGCTTTATGACCGGTTATGATTTAGCGCATGCCTATGATCCGCGTACTGGTACTTTAAATTTAGCCCGCCTTATCTGTGGTGCTGAAGGTACTTTAGCTACAGTCTTTGAGGCTAAGCTTGATTTAACGGCGATCCCGACTTTCCGTGAGCTTATGGTCGTAAAGTATGAAAACTTCGACTCCGCTTTACGCCATGCGGTAAAACTTGTGGATGCGGGAGTTTTATCTGTTGAGACTGTCGACTCTAAGGTCTTAAATTTAGCCAAACAGGATGTAGTCTGGAATGATGTTAAAGACTATATTCAGGAAGTTGCAGGCCATGAAATTCAGGGCATCAATATTGTCGAATTTGCAGGTTATGATGCACAAGCTGAGCATCAGCGTTTAGAAGCTCTCTTTGACGATACACAAAAGTGTGCTGAGACCTTTAAAAACGGTATCTTAGGCGCGCAGATCGCCTCTAGCCCTAAGGCCATTGCCGCTATCTATGGTATGCGTAAAAAGTCCGTAGGTTTATTAGGCAATGCCGCAGGTCGCCGTAAGCTTGTAGCCTTTACAGAAGATACCGTAGTGCCACCTAAGAATTTAGCTGATTATATTTTAGAATTTAGAGCTCTCTTAGATGGCATGAAGGTCCCTTATGGTATGTTCGGTCACGTCGATACAGGCCTTATGCATGTCCGTCCGGCTTTGGATTTAACTCAAAGTGAGGATAGGGAGAAACTCGTCAAGATTTCAAATGCCGTCGTCGAGCTCGTATCTAAATATAAAGGTCAGATGTGGGGTGAGCATGGCCGTGGCTATCGCTCCTGCTTTGGTGAGAAATTCTTCGGTAAGCTCTATCCTTTAGCCCGTCAGATTAAGGAAGTTTTTGATAAGGACAATCTCTTAAATCCAGGCAAGATCTGCGTCCCCTTTAGCAATGATTATGACAAGCTTGTCGCTATCGACGGTCCGATGCGCGGTGATTTAGATAGAACCTTACCTATCTCGGTGCGTGAAAACTTCAAGGGCGCTTTAAGTTGCAATGGTAATGGTCAGTGCTTTAGCTATCAAAAGAGCTCCTTGATGTGCCCAAGCTATCGTTATACCAAAAATCACGTCAATTCTCCTAAGGGTTATAGTGAATTAGCCCGTGAATGGTTGCGTCTTTTAAATGATAGAGGCTGTAATCCTAATGTAGAGGAATTGCAGGCCTTAACCGCTATTCCTAATCCTATCCGCTTTGCTAAGCGTGTTTATAACAGCATCTTTAAAAAGGATGATTATAGCTTAGAGTATTTAGAGCATATTCGTACCTGTTTATCCTGTAAGTCCTGTAAGAGTATCTGCCCAGCCCATGTCAATGCCGCCGATCTCAATTCACGCTTCTTATCTTTATATTATGGCCGCTATTTAAGACCTACTATGGATCTCTTAGTGCTTAATGCCGAGATGATGGTACCTTTAATGGCTAAATTCCCTAAATATGCCAATCCTTTAGTACAAAATAAGTTCAGCGCTTATTTATGTGAAAAGCTTATCGGCATGGTGGATTTACCTAAATTCTCAGAAAAGCCTTTAAAGGAATTGTGCCGTGACAATGGCTTTGAGCTCTTATCTACCGCGAAAGCCTTAAAGGATGAGCCTGAGGTTTTAATTGTCACCGATCCCTTCACGGCCGCTTATGAGGCTGAAGGCTTGATGATGATGGCCCGGGTCATGCGCGAATTAGGTTATCGTGTCGCCTTACTTAAGCCCTATATCAACGGTAAGCTCATGGTCATCCGTGGCGATCGCCGTCGCTTTGTCCATTATGCCGTCAAGCAAGCGGCTAGATTAGAGCGCCTCTCCCGGGCCCGCATTAAGCTTGTAGGCTTTGATCCGGCTTTAACTATTTGTTATCGCGACGAATATGTACAATTGCTTAAGGATATGCGCGGCAATTTTGAGGTTATGCTTCCTGAGGAATGGTTTGAGCGCGAATTAGCCACAAAGAAGCTACAAAATACCTTAGCTTCCTTAAAGTCTAAGCTTAGCGCCCTTAAGAATGAAGATAGTGAGCTCTTTAGCCCTTATTATCTCTTCACTCATTGTACTGAACGCGCCTTAGTTCCTAAGAGTGTCACCATGTGGCAAAACGTCATGCAGTCATTCGATTTGCCGGTAATTCCGGTACCGGTCGCATGCTGTGGTATGGCGGGTTTACACGGTCATATGGTGCAAAATCAAGATGAGACCTATAAGGTCTATGAGCAAAATTGGAAGGGTGAGATCGCCAAGCGTCCTTTTGAGCATTGCTTAGTCACAGGCTTTAGCTGCAGATCGCAAGTTGAGCGTATGGAGCATAAGAAGCCTACTCATCCGCTCTTAGTCTTAGATGCGATTTTAAAGAGACTGCATGCGTAAAAGTGAGATTTTAGTTTATATATTAGGGACCATGGCCTTGATGGTCATAGTTCCTATCATGATTGTCGCTATCGGCATCTATATGCCCAAGACATTTTTACCTAAGTGCTTAATCACGCCCATTTTAGGGGGCATGATCGCCATTTTAGGAGTGTTTTTTACCGTGTGGGCTAATCTTGAGCTCTATAAAAAGGGCAAGGGTGGACCTGCGGTATTTGGCAAAATTAAGCTGATGGCAGAAACCTCATCATTAGTAACTACAGGCCCATATGCTTTATGTCGCAATCCCATGCATTTAGGCTTAGTTTTGTTATATGTGGGGCTATCATGCGCTGTAAATTCGTTATATAGTTTAGTAATTCCCTTAGTGTTTGGGGTCTTTGCATACGCTTTTGCTATATTTTTAGACGAACCGCGTTTGCGTCGTGATTTTGGGGCAGAATTTGCACAGTGGGCCTCTACAACCCCACGTTTTCTGCCTAAGACCCGTAAGAAAAAATAACTGCATAGTTTAAGTTAGGAGTAGTTGACATATGACCATGATGTCGGGCGCACAGATGTTAGTGCGTACCTTAGAAGATTTAGGTGTGGATACATTATTCGGTTATCCTGGCGGTGCAGTATTAGACATCTATGATGCCCTCCTTCAGTCAAAAAAGATTCATCACGTCTTAGGCCGTCATGAGCAGGGTGTAGCTCATGCCGCTGACGGTTATGCCCGTGCCACTGGCCGTGTCGGTGTCGCCCTTGTAACCTCAGGCCCTGGTGCTACTAATACTGTAACCTCTATCGCCACCGCTTATATGGACTCAATTCCGATGGTAGTGATCACAGGTCAGGTCGGTACCCCGCTTATCGGTTCTGATGCTTTCCAAGAAGTTGATACTGTCGGTATCACCCGTCCTATTGTCAAGCATTCCTATTTATGCCAAAAGGCCTTGGATATTCCGCGTTATATCCGTCAGGCCTTCTATTTAGCCGCATCCGGACGCCCAGGCCCTGTTGTAGTCGACGTTCCTAAGGATTGTGTGCGTCCGTCACAGCTCTTTGAGTATCCTGAGGATGATGGCGAGGTTAAGATGCGCTCTTATCGTCCGACCCGTCAGGGCCATCGCGGTCAGGTTAAGCGTGCCGCTAAGATGATCTTAGAGGCTAAGCGTCCGATCTTAATGATTGGTGGCGGTGTTGTTTTATCTGAGTGCTCTCAGGAAATTCGTGATTTAGTCGCTAAGTATAATTTACCTGTGACCTCAACTCTCATGGGTTTAGGTGCCTATCCGGCTTCAGGTAAGAACTTCTTAGGTATGCTCGGTATGCACGGTACCTATGAGGCTAATGAGGCTATGGATAAGGCCGATGTCGTCTTTGCTATCGGCGTGCGCTTTGACGATCGTGTCACTAATAATATTCAGAAGTTCTGTCCGGCCGCTAAGATCATTCATGTCGATATTGATCCTGCTTCCATCTCTAAGACCGTCAATGCCGATATTCCGATTGTAGGCGATGCTAAGACTGTTTTAGCTCAGTTTGATGAGGCTTTCAAAGAGCTCAATTTACCGCAAGATGTAGCCGCTTTGCAGGCATGGTGGGATACCATCAACTCCTGGCGCAGTGTTAAGTGCTTAGACTATAAGAAAGATCAAGAGCTGATTAAGCCTCAGGAGATCGTCGAGACTTTAAGCCGTCTTACCGAGGGTAAGGCCATTATCGCCACTGATGTCGGTCAGCATCAGATGTTCACCGCTCTTTACTATAAGTTCAGTGAGCCGCGTCAGTTCTTAACCTCAGGTGGTTTAGGCACCATGGGTTACGGCTTCCCAGCCGCTATCGGCGCTAAGATCGGTAAGCCTGATACTCCGGTATGTCTAATTACCGGTGATGGTAGCTTCCAGATGAATATTCAGGAGCTCTCCACCTGCTTAGAGTTCAATATCCCCGTTAAGATCTTTATCTGCGACAATCACACCTTAGGTATGGTGCGTCAGTGGCAGCGTATGTTCTATAAAGGCCATATCAGCTCTACTAACTTAAACTTCAATCCTGACTTTGTCGCCTTAGCTAAGGCTTATGGTCATGAGGCCTTCTTTGTGGAGAAACCATCTGACTTAGAAGCTACCATGAAGAAAGCTTTAGCGATGAAGGATAAGCTTGTGATTGTCGATATTCTCTGTGATACCAATGCTCAGGTACTGCCGATGCAGCAGATGGGCGGTAGCATGGCTGATATGTTTTTAAATGAGGATTAAAGCATGCGTCAGATCATCTCTATTCTTTTAGAAAATGAAATCGGTGCACTCTCTCGCGTTGTCGGCCTGTTTTCACAGCGTGGTTATAATATTACCGCGATTACCGCCGCCCCTACTGAGGACAATACACTCTCACGTATCACCATCTTAACTGAGGGTGATAATGTTGCCGCCGAGCGCATTACCAAGCAACTACATAAGCTTGTCAATGTCATCAAGGTCTCCTCCATTGCCGATGACAATGCCATGGTAGAGCGTGAAATCCTTTTTGTGAAGGTGCAGGCTTTAGGTCATAATGTCCGTGAGGAATTAAAGACCTTATGCGATATCTTTAAAGCGGAGATCGTCGATTTAACTCCAGAGATCTTTATTGTGCAGTACGTCAATACCTCCTCTGAGGTCGATAGATTCCTGAAGGCTATTTCCTCTGAGTCTGACGTCATTGAGACAGTACGTTCTGGTGTCTGTGGTATTTTCCGCGGCGATCATTCATTACATTCATAACATCTCTAAATAAGACGGGCACAAGCCCGTCTGCTTTCCATCATGGCAGATATACACAACCAAGTTTCAAAGCTTTTTGAGAATAAAAAATATTATGAAATCATCGCGCTTTTAGAGCCATTAGAGTTGGATTTTTCCTTAGCTCTAAGCCTCGTGCGCGCTTATTTAAATGCTTCTTTAAAGACCTCCGATCCGGAAAGTCTGTGCTCTAAGGCCCATAAGATTTTAGATAATTTTGCCTTAGACGGTAAGGATGATCCTAACTGGCTGTATTTAAAAGGCATGGCTTTGTATCAAGATGATCTTATTCCCGATGCGATGATGAGATTAGAGCGTGCTTTAACTCATGTTAGTGTTGGGGATACTGTGCTTTTTAATCGTATCAGTGCCATGCTCGAAAACTGCAAGAGTCTGATGATTCAAGCTGAGTTTAAGGGCTTAGATAAGGCTGATTTTGAAGTAGTATCTACCCATATTAAAGAGCATTTTGGCGAAGGTAAGCGTCTGTGCACGCTCTTTGGCGTTGAGGTTATCCATATTCCGCCAACTGACGAGCATCCTTACAATAAGCTTATTTCCTGTGGCTTAGGTGCTAAGCTTTTAAATGTCCCTAAGGGCTTTGATAAAAAGCAAAATGCCCATTTAGAGCTATGCTTATTCCTACCTAAGGATTATCAATTTACCCAAGATAAAGATAAGGACTGGCCGGTTTATCTGCTCTTGCAGATGATTCGTCATGTCATAGGCTCACTTAATTTCATCGGTTTTGGTTACTATATTAAAGAAGAACCGAGCTTAGCCCCTAGTACTGTCTATAACGGCGTTATGCTTACCGCTTTAGGCACCTATGATGGTGAAAGTCAGCAAGTAAGCTTAGCTGATGGCTCGATGGTGCGCTTTTATCAATTAGTACCGCTACAGCCTATGGAAACTCTCTATCGTCAGCATCATACCGCTATAGAGCTTTTACGCTTATTTGAGCGTGAGCGTATTGTGCTAACGCCCTTTATTGCCGCACGTCCTGACGTCTGTTGCGGACCTGAGGCTTTGAGCGTATAAAGGTATTAGGCTTTAAAAAATTTAGTTATACGGATTTACTATGGAAAAGTTAAATGGAGCTGCTCAGGTTGTAAGATGCTTAGAAGATTTAGGCGTCACCGAAATCTTCGGCTATCCTGGTGCTGCCGTAACTGATATTTACGACGAACTTTACGATTCAAAGTTAATTCATCATACTCTTGCCCGTCACGAGCAGGGTGCGGTGCATATGGCCGATGGCTTTGCCAGATCTACAGGTCGCGTCGGTGTGGCCCTCGTAACCTCAGGTCCGGGTGCTACTAATACCGTTACCGCTCTGGCTACCGCTTATGGTGATTCCATCCCCTTAGTTTTAATTACAGGTCAGGTTAAAACCTCCCTTATCGGTACTGATGCCTTCCAGGAAGTCGATACCATGGGTGTTACTCGTCCTGTAGTTAAATATAGCTTCTTATGCAAAAAGCCTGAGGATATTGTCAAAAATATCCGTAAGGCCTTCTATATTGCCTCTACAGGTCGCAAGGGCCCTGTAGTTGTCGATATCCCTAAGGATTGTCAGAATCGTCGCTATTTATTTGATTATCTGAGCGATTATGAGGTTAACCTCAGATCCTATAATCCTACTATTTTCGGCCACAAAGGTCAGGTTAAGCGTGCCGCTTCCTTAATTGCTAAGGCTAAAAAGCCGGTTATGCTTATAGGTGGTGGTGTCATTCAAGGTGAAGCTTGCGCTGAGGTCTTAAAATTTGCCCATACTATTGGCCTTCCGGTATGCTCAACTTTAATGGGTATCTCAGGTTTCCCGGCCTCCGATCCGCAGTGGCTTGGCATGTTAGGTATGCACGGTCTGTATGAGGCTAATGAGACCATGCATAATTCTGACGTTATTTTTGCAGTTGGTGCGCGCTTTGCCGATCGTGCCACTAATAATGTACAGAAGTTCTGCCCTGAGGCCACCGTCATTCATATCGACGTCGATCCAGCTTCCATCTCTAAGACCATTCAGGCTGATATTCCTATTGTCGGTGATGCCCGTACTGTCATGCATCAGATCAATGAAGCCTTAGAGGAAATTGAGATTGGTCCTAAGTCCCGTCTTGATCCGTGGTGGGCGCAGATCAATGAATTTAAGCAAAAGCATTGTTTAGATTATCGCAAGATGGATGGTATTATCCGTCCGCAGGAAGCCATTGAGGTCATCAGCCGTTTAAGTAAGAAGTACAATCCCTATGTCACCACTGACGTAGGTCAGCATCAGATGTTTACCGCTCAGTACTTCAAATTTGACAATCCACGTCATTTTATGACCTCTGGCGGTTTAGGTACTATGGGCTTTGGTTTCCCGGCTGCTATCGGAGCACAATTAGCTATGCCTGAGGCTACAGTTATGTGTATTACCGGTGATGGTAGCTTCCAGATGAATATGCAAGAGCTGGCCGTCTGCCGCAAGCTTAAGCTACCAATTAAGGTATTTATCTTAAATAACAGCGTCTTAGGTATGGTAAGACAGTTTCAGACTGTATTTTATCAAAGCCGTTATAGCGCCACTATCTTAGATGGTAATCCAGACTTTACAACTATTGCTAAGGCTTATGGCTTTAAGTCTTATCGCATTTCCGATGAGAGCAAACTTGAAGCGACCATTGAAGAGGTCTTAGCCTTAAAGGATGAGTTTGTCTTAGTGGATATTATTACCGATACCAACACTAAGGTCATGCCGTGGCAGCGTGCTGACGGTTCTATGATCGATATGATGTTAAATGATGAGCAACAGGAGGAGAAATAGATGCGCCACGTAGTTTCTATTTTGATTGAAAACGAGGCTGGTGCCCTGTCTCGTGTGGTGGGTCTGTTTTCCCAGCGCGGTTATAATATTGAGAGCTTAACTGTAGCTCCAACTGACGATCCAACCTTATCTCGCTGCACCATTCTCACTGAAGGTTCTAGCGATGAGGCGGAGCAAATCACCAAGCAATTACACAAGCTTGTCTGTGTCTTACGTGTTTCCGCTCTCAAAGAGGAAGCTGAAGGTGGTTTAGAGCGTGAGATGGTTTTAGTTAAGGTTAGCACTCCTAATCGCAATATCCGCGATGAGGTTAAGACCTTAGTTGAAATCTTCAAAGCTAAGATTATCGACGTCAATGCTGAGATCTTTACTGTGGAATTTGTCGGTTCTTCAGAGGAGGCTGACAATATGCTCCATACCTTCAAAAAGCTCACCGAGATCCTCGAGGTAGTCCGCTCAGGTGTCTTAGGTATAGCTAAGGGCAATCACTGCATGCGCGGCTAATTAAAGCTTGCGTAACGCCGCGGATTTTGTAAGTTTTTTATGACACGGCAATCCGCTAATATTAAAAGTCCG
>USBR01000042.1 GCA_900552905.1 uncultured Succinatimonas sp.
CTCTTTGATTGATTGTGAGTTTAGTTAATTCAATCTTAAACGAGAACGGCCTTTTTGTTTAGAGAGTCACACAAAATTTCACAAAAAAGCTCACTTTTTTCATTGGATTTTTTAAGTGACCACAGAGATCCGTTAGAACCTCAATTTTAGAGAACCTGATTCCGGAGATGGGTGCTTTAAACCTTCCTTATGTCTTCTTATCCACTGACTACTATCAAAAGTGTTTAGAAGATCCGTATATCTTCCAGACTCTTAAAGATGCTACCGCTAAGAACGGCTTTATGCTCGCAGGTTATGTCAATAACTATACCCGCAGTATCTACGCTAACAAAGAGCTTAAGAGCTTTGAGGACTTAAAGGGCTTAAAGATCAGAACTAATCCGTCTGACTCCTACATCAAGATGTTAAAGGCTTTCGGTGCTGTTGCTACCCCAACTGATTTCAGTGAGGTTTTCTCCGCTTTACAGCAGGGCTTAATCGATGCTGCTGAAGGTGGTGCTCAGGCTTTATATGAGCTCAACTTCGCTGAAGCTGCTAAGTACGCTATCTTAACTGAGCACACTCGTTTAACTGACTTTATCGTCAACTCCGAGAAATTTGCTAAGCGTGTCGGTGAGGAAGATTACAAGATCTTCTTAGAGGAGTTACAGGAATTAGGCCGCATCTCCATGAAGGTCATCGATGAAAAAGCTGAGAGATCTTTAGAATTAGCTGTAAGTGAGAAGGGTTGTGTTATCCACACTGTAGATAAGACCAAATTTATCGAAGCTGTTCAGCCTATCTATGAAGAGGCCAAACAGGATCCTAACAAGCGTCCTTTACTTGAAAAAATCTTCGAAATTCAGGGTAGAACTCTTTAATAAATATGCTTCATAGAGCGCAAGCGATTTGCGCTCTTTAAATCCTCGTAGTAAGAATCTCTTTTGAGCTTAAAGATCGTCATGTTGCTTTAAGCTCTTTTTTATTTAAAGCCTATCTTCTTCAAAGCATTATGCACAAAACTAAAAAGGGGCCATAAGGCCCCTAGTATCTATAAGCTCAATCTCAATTAGAAACCGTCGCGACGGCCACCTGAGAAATTGCCACGAGAATTGCCACGATCATAACGCGGAGAACGAGACTCACGGCGATCGTTAAAGCTAAAAGACGGGCGCTCAAAGCGGCGAGAAGAACCGCGACGCTCATCACGGCGATTGCCATGATCGTCACCAAAGCTGTGGTAATCACGGCCACCACGTGGAGAGGAACGATCAAAATCGCGGTTGAAGTTACGCTCACCACGGAAGCCACGATCAGATCTCTCAAAGCGATCGGATCTCTCAAAACGCTCAGATCTATCAGAGCGGTGAGAGCGCGGCGGCTCTGCGGTGTACTCACGCAGATCTAAAGGACGGCCACAGACGCGAGCGGCAGCTAAGATATGCATGGTCTCCTCAGGCATACCGGCTGGTAAATCGACAGTAGTAAAGGTGTCGAAAATAGCAATCTCACCGATATACTTGCTCTCTAAATTACCTTCATTGGCAATAGCACCAACGATTTGACCTGGCTTAGCACCATCACGACGACCAACAGCTAAACGGAAACGGGTCATCTGCATATCCGGGAACTCACGTAAAGGCTGCGGCTGTGCAGACGGAACACGACGGACGCGCTCACCACGCTCACCGCGTTCCTCACGCGGACGACGCTCGCGATCGTCATCAAAAGTACGCATACGCGGCTCAGGCTTGCTATCGTCTAGGAGTAAGGTACCATCACGCTGTGCCATCTTCGCTAAGGCGGCAGCTAATACCTCAGGCTCAATAGAGTCATCAGTTAAGATCTCGGAAATTACTTCCTCAAACTGCTCTAAATTGCCCTCAGCAATGGTCTCCATGATCTGATTGCGGAAATTCTCTAATCTGACGCGGTTAACATCGGCAATGGTCGGCATGCTCATAGGCTCGATCTGCTGATGAGTGACGCGCTCGATCTGACGCAGAGCTCTTCTCTCACGCGGAGAGACGAATAAAATAGCCTCACCAGTACGACCGGCACGACCGGTACGACCAATACGGTGGACATAGGACTCAGCATCATAAGGAATGTCATAATTGAAGACGTGAGTGATGCGATCAACATCTAAACCACGAGCTGCAACGTCGGTGGCAATAATGATGTCTAACTGATTGTTCTTCAATCTGTCGATGATCTTCTCACGCTGACGCTGCGGGATATCGCCGTGTAAGGCAGCACAGGCTAAACCACGCCCCATTAAACGATTAGCTACATCCTCAGCATCGGTCTTAGTTCTAACGAACACTAAGACCGCATCATAATCTTCAACTTCTAAGATACGGGTCATAGCGTCAATCTTGTGGACGCCAGAGGCAATCCAGTAACGCTGATGAACAGTGGTGGCAGTAGTGGTCTTAGACTCAATGCGGACATCAACAGGGTTTTGTAAGTGGTTCTTAGCAATACGTGCAATAGCCTCAGGCATGGTAGCTGAGAATAAAGCGGTCTGACGCTCCTCAGGGGTATTGCTTAAAATCCAATCGACGTCATCGATAAAGCCCATGCGTAACATCTCATCGGCCTCATCAATAACGATGAAGGAAACCTGATTTAAATCGATCTTACCGCGCTCTAACAGATCGATTAAACGGCCAGGGGTTGCAACTACTACCTGAGCGCCGTGACGGAGACTTCTGATCTGATTTTCATAAGAGGCACCACCGTAGATAGGAGCAACACGGAAATCCTCAATATATTTAGCAAAACTCTGACAAGCCTCAGCGACCTGAATGGCGAGCTCACGGGTAGGCTCTAAGATTAAGGCCTGAATAAAGCCCTTAGAGCAATCGATCTTAGATAACATCGGTAAGCTGAAAGCTGCAGTCTTACCAGTACCAGTCTGGGCCTGACCTAAAATATCATGGCCTTCCATAATTACCGGAATGGCACGCTCCTGAATCGGGGTCGGGGCCTCAAAACCTAAGCTCTTAACGGCCTTTAAAACTTCTGCTGATAAAGGTAAATCGTCAAAAACCTTTAAATCCTCATCCTCATCGGCATTTGCCATTAAAAGGCTCTCATCACCACCGGTGGTAACAGCAATATCCTCAGACTTTACCTTAGCCTGTAAATTTTCCTGCTGTAACTCCTCATTAGAGGTTTCATTGTTTAAATTTAAATCCTGCTCGGACATGTATATAAGACTCCACATATAGACGGAGGCCCTAGGGCAAATGTACCTTTAGATGCGCTAACTACTTAAGGTCTGAGGAAAATAGAAGAGAAAAACTCGAAATACCCACCTACAGGGATCGAAAACCCGCGATCCACAGCCTGCCGGCCTCAAAAAAAGATGGCCTATTATACCTAAAAACGTGAGAAAGATCTCATTATTTTCATAATTTTTCACAGAAATTATTTTCATAAAAATAAATAAAAAATTGCATCAAAATTTCAAATTTCTTCCTCAAAATTTAAAAATTTTAGAAATTTTTTCAAAAATTTAGTCTTTACGAATAAGTGCTTTTATATGCAAAAAGTCACTATAATTCTTTTTTTCTCTCCTCTCTGAGATTTTGCAAACTTGGCATATTTTGCAAAGTTTTTTTGGTGCAATTTCATTGCAAAATATTGCGGTTTTGAAAAATAATTTCTTTTATAAACAATTAATTAGTATAAATAATATCATAAAGTTGCAAAAATCACTTGATTTGCAAAATAGTAGGAATAATATAGCAACAAGAACTGATTTTGCGACGAATATGCCGCGACGAATTTATAAGGTGAATAACTTATGCCAGATAATAACAAGGTCATAATTTTTGATACCACCCTCCGTGACGGTGAGCAGGCTTTACAGCAATCTTTAACTGCCAAACAGAAGCTGCAAATTGCTTTAACCTTAGAGCAATTAGGTGTTGATGTTATTGAAGCCGGTTTCCCTATTTCCTCCCCAGGCGATCTTGAAAGTGTTCGCGATATCGCTCGCGCTTTAACTAGATCTACCTGCTGCGGTCTGTCTCGTGCCTTAGATAAGGATATCGATGCTTGCTATGAGGCCTTTAAGGGTATTGATCATTATCGTATTCATACCTTTATCGCCACTTCCGATATTCACGCTCAATCAAAGCTCAGAAAGTCCTTTGACGATATCGTGGATATGGCTGTACATGCAGTCAAAAGAGCACGTAACTATACTGATGATGTTGAGTTCTCCTGCGAGGACGCTGGTCGTACCCCTATCGATCACCTCTGCCGCATGGTAGAGAATGCCATTAAGGCCGGTGCTACTACCGTTAATATTCCAGATACTGTGGGTTATACCTTACCTTATGAGTTTGGCAATATTATCAAGACCCTCTTTAACCGCGTGCCTAATATCGATAAGGCCATTATCTCCGTCCACTGCCACAATGACTTAGGCATGGCTACTGCAAACAGCCTCACTGCTGTTATGGAAGGTGCTCGTCAGATCGAATGTACGGTTAACGGCTTAGGTGAGCGTGCTGGTAATACCTCTTTAGAGGAATGCGTCATGGCCATGAAGCTCCGTCAGGAGTACATGGGCGGTGTCTATACTGATATCAATGCTACCAATATTGCCCGTGCAAGTCAGGTAGTTTCCGGTATCACCAATGAGCCGGTACCGTCTCACAAGGCTATTGTCGGTTCTAATGCCTTTGCTCACAGCTCCGGCATTCATCAAGATGGTGTCTTAAAGAATAAGAGCACCTATGAGATTTTAACTCCTCAAAGCGTCGGCTTTAAGGAGAACAATATGCATATGACTGCCCGTTCTGGACGTCATATGATTAAAGCTGTCTTAGAGAAATTAGGCTATCACGAGAGCTCCTACAACCTCGACGATATCTATGCTCGCTTCTTAAAGCTTGCTGATAAGAAAGGTCAGGTCTTCGATTATGACTTAGAAGCCCTGTTATTCCTCTCTCACGAGCAAGAAGAAGCAAGTCAGTTCGTTCTCGATAACCTCAGCGTTATGTCAGGTGATAAGCACATCATCCCGACAGCTTCTGTAAGACTTAAGATTGGTAAACGTACTCGCACTGAGTCTGGTACTGGTAATGGTCCAGTTGATGCTGTCTTCAACTGCATTACCCGCTTAACTGGTATTAAGTTAGAACTCGATAACTTCATGATCTCCGCTAAGGGTTCAGGTATGAATGCCCAAGGTCAGGTAGATGTCGATGTGGTATATAAGGGCCGTCATTATCATGGTAAGGGTCTGTCTACAGACGTTATCGAGGCCTCAGCCTTTGCCTTAATTTCAGCTTGCAACAGTATTTACAGAGCTCAGCTTATTGAAGAAGAGAAGAAAGAAGAACAGGAGAATAAATAATCATGGCCAAGAATTATAAGATTGCAGTACTTGCAGGCGATGGTATCGGCCCTGAGGTCATGAATGAGGCCTTAAAGGTTTTAGATAAGGTACAGAAAAAATTCGGCTTTACCTTAGAGTACACTAAGGCTCTCGTCGGTGGTTGTGCCATCGATGCTAAAGGTTGCCCACTTCCTGAGGAGACTATGGAAGCCTGCAAGCAAGCTGACGCTATCTTATTTGGCTCTGTTGGTGGTCCGAAGTGGGATCACCTCCCTACAGCGCAAAGACCTGAAAGCGGTGCCCTCTTACCTTTACGTAAGCAGTTTGGCTTATATTGCAACTTCCGCCCGGCCCGTATTTATCAGGGTTTAGGCGCACTCTCTCCTCTGCGTGCTGATATCTCCATGAAGGGCTTTGACATGCTCTGTGTCCGTGAGCTCACCGGCGGTATCTACTTTGGCAAACCTAAGGGCCGTGAAGGCACTGGTGCTGAGGAGAAGGCTTATGATACTGAGATCTATCACCGTTATGAGATCGAGCGTATCGCTAAGATCGCCTTTGAAGCTGCTATGCTTCGCCGCAAGAAGGTTACCTCTGTTGATAAGTCTAATGTTTTAGCAAGCTCTGTACTCTGGCGTGAGGTTGTAAATGAGGTAGCTCAGCAATACCCTGAAGTTGAGCTCAGCCATATCTATATCGACAATGCCACCATGCAGTTAGTCAAGAACCCGTCTCAGTTTGACGTACTCTTATGCTCTAATATGTTCGGTGACATCCTCTCTGATGAGTGTGCCATGATTACCGGTTCCATGGGTATGTTACCGTCTGCCTCCTTAGGTGAGGGTGGCTTTGGTCTTTATGAACCAGCAGGTGGTAGCGCTCCGGATATTGCCGGTAAGAATATCGCCAATCCTTTAGCTCAGATCCTCTCTGCAGCTTTAATGTTGCGCTACTCCTTACAGAAGCACGAGGCTGCTAAGTGCATTGAAGACACCGTAGCTAAGGTTCTTAAAGAAGGTTATATGACAGCCGATCTCATCGAGAGTGGTTCTTCACCGCGTAAGCCTTTGAGCACCTCAGAGATGGGCGACAAGATTGCCGCAGAAATTGAATAAAGAAAGCACACTGCATATACAGGATTAAAAATGGGAAAGACTTTATATCAAAAGGTTTACGACAGCCACGTGGTATACACCCAAGAAGGTGAGCTGCCTACTCTCTATATCGACAGACAGCTTGTCCACGAGGTTACCTCTCCTCAGGCCTTTTCAGGCTTAGAGGTTGCCGGCCGTAAGGTCCGTCGTCCAGATCTGCATTTAGCCACCATGGATCATGATATTTCCACTAAGGAGCAGACTATCGAGGCCTGTTCCCCGATGGCTCAGGAGCAGATCAAAGCTTTAATGGCTAATACGCAGAAATTCGGCATCAAGTTCTTTGGCTTTGGTGACGAAAATCAGGGTATTGTCCACATTGTAGGTCCGCAGACTGGCTTTACCTTGCCGGGTACCACCTTAGTTTGCGGTGACTCACATACCGCCACTCACGGTGCCTTTGGTGCTTTAGCCTTTGGTATCGGTACCTCTGAAGTTGAGCACGTCATGGCTACTCAGACCTTAAAGCAAGGTCGCTTTAAGACCATGAAGATCGAGTGCACAGGTAAATTGCCGCGTGGTTGCTATGCTAAAGACCTCATCTTAGCGATTATCGCCAAACTTACCACCGCCGGTGGTACTGGTTATGCCGTCGAGTTTGCTGGTGAAGCTGTCAGAGCTCTATCTATGGAAGGTCGTATGACCCTCTCTAATATGGCTATCGAGTTTGGTGCTACTGCCGGTATGATTGCCCCCGATGAGACTACCTTTGAGTACTTACGCGATCGCATGTTCGCCCCTAAGGGCGATGCCTTTGAAAAGGCCTGCGAATACTGGCGTACCTTAAAGTCCGATGATGATGCAGTCTTTGATAAGGTTGTCACCATTGAGGCTGATAAGTTAGAACCTTTTGTCACCTGGGGTACCAATCCAGGTCAAGGCGCTCCGATCACTGCTACTGTACCGTCTCCTGATGATTATGCAGATCCTGTTACCGCCAAATCCTGCAAAGATGCTTTAGCATATATCGATATTAAACCCGGTCAAAAACTTATCGGCACTCCGGTTGATTATGTCTTTATCGGTTCTTGCACTAACGGCCGTATCGAGGACTTTAGAGCCGCAGCTGAAGTTTTAAAGGGCCACAAGATCGCCTCTAATATCAAACTCGCTTTAGCCGTTCCGGGCTCAATGTGGGTTAAACATCAAGCTGAACGTGAAGGCTTAGATAAGATCTTTATCGAAGCTGGCTTTGAATGGCGTATGCCTGGTTGCTCTATGTGCCTGGCTATGAACGATGATAAGGCTCCGGTTGGTATGCGCGTCGCTTCTACCTCTAACCGCAACTTCGTCGGTCGTCAGGGTAAGGGCTCGCGCACTCACTTAATGAGCCCGGCTACTGCCGCCGCTTGCGCTATTGCCGGTACCTTAGCTGATGTTCGTGAATATTTAAAGGATTAAATCATGCAGAAATTTACCGTACATGAAGGTGTAGCCGTACCGCTCGATTCAGCTAATATCGACACCGATCAGATTATCCCTAAGCAGTTCTTATTAGCTGTAAGCCGTAAGGGCTTTGGCGTACATCTCTTCCACGATGCTCGTTATCTCGATGACGCCGAGACTCAGCCTAATCCGGAGTTCAACCTCAATAAGCCTGAGTATGCCGGTGCTACCATCTTAGTTGCCCGTGACAACTTCGGTAACGGCTCTTCTCGTGAGCACGCACCGTGGGCTTTAATGGATTATGGTTTCAGAGCCGTGATCGCTCCATCCTTTGCAGTTATTTTCAACAATAACTCCTTAGGTAACGGCCTCTTACCTTTAAAGCTTAAGGCTGAAGAAGTCGATCAGATCTTCAAGGTCTTAACTGCTAAACCTGGTACTAAGATTAAGATCGACTTAGAGCAGATGACTGTAGATTGTGCCGATCTGCACTTCACCTTCGAGCTCGATCCTTTCCGCAGACATTGCCTGCTTGAAGGTTTAGATGCCATCTCTTTAACTATGCAGCATAAAGATGAAATTGCTGACTTTGAAAAGCAGATGCCGCAGTGGGAAAATACTGCTGTTGAGAAATAAGCTTTACTAAATTTATAAAGAAAAGATCTGCTCTTGCAGATCTTTTTTTTGCCCTTAAATCGCGCCTAAGAAAACTTAAATTATTAAAAGTCTAAATCTTAGCAATTTAAATCTTATTGAGCTTAAGCCTTAACTGAACACGGTTATAATGCTCTTGTTTTTCACATAAAAGTAATCTTTAACTTATATACTGTGGCTAGATTAAAAGCAAACTAGACTACCTAAAATCCGCGCCTATGTGATAAAGCGCGGGCTGTTATTTTTAGGGATAAGGAGAGTTTAAGATGAGTAAAACAGATTTTAAATCGATCTTAGTATATGGTGATTCTAATACCTGGGGCTATGTACCACAGCTTAGTGATGATATTCCTAAACAGCGCTATACCTTCAACGAAAGATGGTGCGGTATCTTAGCTAATAATCTTGGGGATGATTATAGAATTATCGAACAAGGTCTCTGTGGTCGTAATACCTGCGTTGATGACTTTTATATCAGTGATGATATGGATTGGAATGGCATGCGCCCCTTTGTGCCGATTTTAGACAGTAGCCTCCCTATCGAGCTTTTAATCATCATGTTAGGCACTAACGATCTACGCTCGCGTCTTGATATGACTTTAGAAAAAACTGTCACCGCTTTAGAAAAATATGTAGATCTCACCCATCAATATGCTGGAACTGAAACGAAGATTTTAATCATTTCCCCAGTACCGATTACTTTAGGTAAAAACGATAATGTAAACGCTCGCTATGGAGAAAGAGCTCCTGATTCCTTCCTCTTAGGACCTATGCTGTTGCAGAAATTTAAAGATGTAGCAAATGTGAGCGTCTTTGATGCTCAAAGCGTCGTGCCAGTAGCCGATGGAGTTGATGGCTTACATCTATCTAAAGAAGCTCACAAGAAACTTGGGGCTGCCATTACTAAAGTTGTAAGAGACCTTCTCACTAAATAAAACATAAAAGGTTAACTTTATGGGCTAACCTTTATTTTATGAATACTACATAAGTTAAATTTAATCTTAAATCATTTACGTATAGGCATTACTCCTTAAATAATCAAAGAAATTGGCAATAGCGTGATAACGCGGCTCTAGTAACGCAAGCTTTTTATTCTGCTTGTGTAAATAGAAGCTATAGCAATCGCACAGCCACAATTGCTCAAAAGCATTAAAAGGAAAACGACCTTGCATATACATAAACGATAGCCACTCACCTAAAGAATGCTCCTTTACTAAATTAAGTTCCTGACACTTAGTAAAAATAGCTTTAAGCTGATTTTCATAATCTCTCACAACACGGTTATCTCGCATCAGGGCTATAGCACAGCGTTTATAAAGACGCTCGCGTAAGAAATCTGAGGATAAAGTTCCTAAATAGTGAAGATAAGCTAGGTAGACTTGATAATCATTAAGTGAAAACTCATCGACTAAAGCTCTATTATCTTTAACCTAAAAGTCGTTCAAAACGCTCACGATACTCAAGTGAAAATGATGTTTTGA
>USBR01000043.1 GCA_900552905.1 uncultured Succinatimonas sp.
CGGGGAATGCCAGTGCATCCAAATGGACAACGGAAACGACGAGACGCGACCAGCTCTTTCTTAAGATGTTGGGCGTGAAGTGATTCGTGGGGGCTTTAGACGACTTTTAGGTTATATAAAGAATTATCCATTAGTCTTTGCTTATGTCGGGAGCTGCAATGGTGCTAGATCGTACTTTTGAGGCCTCAGAGCGTATTTGACTTTTAGATAAGATCTAGAGATTTCACTCTCCTTTTTGATCTGATTATCAATAATATCTCCTAAGGCATTGCTATCTTTAAAATTATTTATTTTTTAATATGAGATAAAAGCGAGGCTTAAGTTAAATTTAAAGCTTGAAACTTTTAAGAAAAATTCTCTAAGCGCCATCATGGTGGGTAAATCTTGTTAAGATGGGCGGACACATTAAAAATAAGGATCAAAAGCTTTTATGGATCTTAAAAATCTTACTGCCAAAATTATCGATGAGGATTATATCCTCAATAAGGATGAGGCTTTAGCCTTAGTGCATTGTGATTTAGACTCTTTAAAAGACAGCGCTACTGCTATCACTCAGGCCTTTTTTAAAGATAAGATTGAGCTTTGTGCTATTAGCAATGGCAAATGCGGTCGTTGCTCTGAGGACTGTAAGTTTTGTGCACAAAGCCGTCACTTTAAAACCGCGATTGAACCTACACCGCTTAAAGACAATGAAACTTTATTTAAAGAGGCACAATATAATGCCGAGCGTGGGGTACAGCGTTTTTCTGTAGTGACCTCAGGTGCTTTATTATCAAAGCGTGAGTTACAACTTTTAGCTATAGGTTATAAAGAGATATCCTCAAAGCTCAATATCAAATGCTGTGGTAGCTTAGGTCTTCTAAGCTTTGAGGATTTTGTCATGCTCAAAGAACACGGTATGACTCGTGTGCACAATAATATTGAAACCTCGTGTAATTTCTTCCCTAAGATCTGTTCAACCCACAGTTTTGATCAAAAGCTCAAATGTATTGAAAACGCCAAACGTGCCGGTCTTGAAATCTGCTCAGGCTGTATTATCGGTATGGGGGAGAGCTTAGAAGATCGCATTGATATTGCTTTAGAATTGCAGCGCCTAGGAGTAGTAAGCTGTCCTATCAATATTCTAAATCCGATCCCCGGTACTCCTCTTGAAAATGCTAAGCCTTTAGCTTTAGATGAAATTAAGCTTACGGTCGCTTTATTTAGGCATATTCTGCCGCGCGTTGTTCTGCGCTTAGCCGGAGGGCGTATTAAGATTAAAGATGACTTTATTTCTTTATATGATTTTGGCATCAATGCGATGATTTCAGGGGATATGCTGACGACGGCTGGTTTATCTATTGCAAGCGATCATAGTGCTATTATCGCTTCAAAGCGTAAATTAGCTCTTATTGAATAACAAAAAAGGGGCTCGCTGGTGAGCCCCTATTGCTGAATGTGTTTTGATTTATTCCTTTAAAGTGTCGCGGATATCGTGACCGAACCAATCTTTAGAGATACGCTCAAACTCGCCATTTTCCTGAACGAGTTTTAAACCGCGGTTCATCTCATCTAACATATGCTTATCGCCTTCACGCACGGCGATACCATAATATTCTTTATCGACGTGACGGCCAATGTGGATGGTCTCAAAGCGATCGGAAGTGTTCTTAGCTAAGAAGAAATCGTTAACCGGCATATCGTGAATGACGGCACGGCAACCGCCGTTACCTAATTCGATATAGGCCTCAGGCGGGGAGTTGAAGACCTTACGCTGAGATTTAGTTAAGAATTTTTCGGTGAACATGGCACCGGTGGTGCCGATCTGCAAGCAGATAGGCTCGCCATCAAGTTTCTCATAGCTATCGTATTTAGCAGCATCTTTTTTATCTACTAAATAGGTCAGACCACAGAGGTAGTAAGGATCGGAGAAGTCTACCTTTTTGTCACGCTCAGGGGTGATGGTAAAGCCTGAGATGATGACGTCGATATTGCCGGTCATGAGAGCTGGAATCAAGCCGTCAAAGGGTAGCACGCGGATATTGGTATTTTCATAGCCTAAGCTCTTACCGATTGCGCGGATAAGATCGATATCGAAGCCGATGATGTTACCGCTGTCATCGATATAGGTAAAAGGAGCGAAAGCTCCCTCGCAGCCTACGAGCAACTCTTTTTTAGGTTGCTGCTCGACATCAGCTGCGTTAGCACAAAGGGTGGCGGCGCAAAGACTACAAGCTAAAACTAGTTTGCGATAACAATTCAAAATGAAATCTCCTCAAAAACATTCTCGTGCTAATTATAGCGTCAAACGTTCAAATATTAAATTTTTTACTATCTAAAAGGGGGAGAAGATCATAAAGCGCGTGTTTATAATCACGATAAAAAAGCCTTGTTGCTATTTTTTTCTACCTAAATGGTGCTTTTAAGATGCGCCCTCATTTTAGTGTATAATGCCTGTGTCTCATTTAAGAGCAAATAGAGCTTTAAGTCTCAGTCTTATTTTCAATTTGGAACTAAATCGCAATTATGAGTAATGCATTAACCAATACTGAGTTCAATTTCCCAGGCCAGAGCAGTGTTTATCACGGTAAAGTACGTGACGTTTACAATATCAACGATGAAAAGTTAGTTATGGTCGCCACCGATCGTATCTCTGCTTTTGACGTCATTTTACCGCGCGGTATTCCGTTTAAGGGTCAGATGTTAAATCAAATCGCCGCTAAGTTCTTAGACGAGACTACTGATATTTGCCCTAACTGGAAGTTAGCTTCTCCTGATCCTATGGTCACTGTCGGTGTTATGTGCAAGGGCTTCCCGGTTGAGATGATCGTGCGTGGTTATCTCTGCGGTTCTGCTTGGCGTGCCTATAAGGCCGGTGTGCGTGAGATCTGCGGTGTTAAGATCCCTGACGGCATGAAGGAAAATCAGAAGTTTGAGACCCCGATTGTCACCCCGACCACTAAGGGCGAAATCGGCACTCACGATGAGGACATCTCTAAAGAAGAGATCATCGCTCGTGGTTTAGCTACCGCTGAAGAGTATGCCATTTTAGAGAAGTACACCTTAGAGTTATTTGCTCGTGGTACTGAGATTGCAGCTAAGCGTGGCTTAATCTTAGTTGATACTAAGTATGAGTTCGGTAAGCACGATGGTAAGATCTACCTCATGGATGAGATCCACACTCCGGATTCTTCTCGTTACTTCTATATGGACGGCTATCAGGAGCGTTTTGAGCAGGGCTTACCGCAAAAGCAGTTATCTAAGGAATTCGTCCGCGAGTGGCTCATGGACAATGGCTTCCAGGGTAAGGATGGTCAGCAGGTTCCGGAGATGACCGATGAAATCGTCAATATGATCTCCGAGCGTTATATTGAGCTTTACGAGCACATTACCGGTGAGAAGTTCAACAAGGAGGACAATGTCGATTTAGCCTCCCGTATCGAAAAGAACGTCACCGCTTATTTAACTAAGTAAATTTAGCTAAATTTACTAATGGCCACCTAGGATAAACTTAGGTGGCTTTTTTGATCTGGCCTCTTGAAAATGCTCTAATAGTTGCCATTTTATTGATAGATCCGCCAAAAAAAACTATAATGGTTTGTTTTCATATATAGCCACTGTCAGGCCTAATTAAAGCCTTTCATCAAAGATGCGCCTGATTTTTTAAAGTCATGGTGGTTTTGGTGTTTTTTTAGAAGACAGGGCGTTTACAGATTTTTATTACGGGAAGTAAGATGCCGTATTACGATTATCGTTGTCAAAGCTGCAATGAGCTTTTTACCGTAAGACAACATATGCACGATAAACCCATCGAGGTTTGTCCACATTGCGGTGCACATACCGTCAACAAGGTCATGTCAGCTGCAACCTTTTCTATCAAGGGAGTAGCATGCTCCTGCAATGCTCCACACGGACAGCAAGCTTCTACTTGTTGTCAAAACTGCCCGCATCAGGGTTAAGAGGCTAAATTTATGTCAATGCGTTCAGAATACTGCGGTAAGATCAACCTCAGTTTGGAGAATGAGCAAGTTGTGCTCTGCGGTTGGGTCAACCGCCGTCGCGATTTAGGTGGTTTAATCTTTATCGACCTGCGTGATCGTAGCGGTATTTGTCAGGTAGTTTTCGAGCCTGATAATAAGGAGCTGCATGAAGCTGCCGCCACTTTAAGAAACGAGTTCTGCATCCGTGTTACCGGTACTGTCAAAGCCCGTCCTGAAAGCCAAATTAACGATAAGATGGCTACAGGTAAGATTGAAGTTTATGCACAGAAGCTTGAAATCTTCAACAAATCTGCCGTATTACCGCTTGATTTCAATCAGGACAATACCGAAGAGCAGAGACTGCGCTATCGCTATTTAGACTTGCGCCGTCCGGAGATGGTGCACATGTTAACTACCCGTGCTCGCATCACTTCTTATGTCAGACATTTCTTAGACAGCCACGGCTTCTTAGATATCGAAACTCCGATGCTGACTAAGGCTACCCCTGAAGGTGCTCGCGATTATTTAGTGCCGTCTCGTATTCATCACGGCAAGTTCTATGCATTACCGCAATCCCCGCAGCTCTTTAAGCAGTTATTGATGATTGCCGGTTATGATCGCTACTATCAGATCGTCAAGTGCTTCCGCGATGAGGATCTGCGTGCAGATAGACAGCCTGAGTTCACTCAGATCGATGTTGAGACCTCCTTCATGACCTCTCAAGATGTCCGCGACATCATGGAAGAGATGATGGTAGGTTTATTCAAAGAGATTAAGAACGTCGATTTAGGCAAACTTCCGGTTATGAAGTGGGAAGAGGCCATGGATCGTTATGGTTCTGATAAGCCTGATTTACGTATCGATTATGAGTTGCATTTATTAGATAAGGCTGTAGAGAACTCTGAGTTTGCAGTTTTAGGCGAGGCCGCTCGTGATCCTAAGAGCCGTGTTATCGGCTTTGCCTTACCAGGTGGTGCTAAGCTTACTCGCCGTGAGATCGACGGCTATACCGATTATGTCAAAAAGCTCGGTGCTGGCGGCTTAATGTGGATTAAGGTCAATGATTTAGAGCTGGGTGCTGCTGGTCTTAAGTCCTCCTTTGGTAAGCACGTAACTGAAAGCGAGCTTTTAGATTTAGTCAAACTCTGTAAGGCTCAGAGCTCTGATATGGTCTTTATCGGTGTAGGTCCGCGTGTTAAGACTGCTACCTTTATGGGTGCGCTGCGCATTAAGACTGCCCGTGATCATAACTTAGTCAATGCAGGCTACAAGGCTTTATGGGTAGTTGACTTCCCGATGTTCGAGATGACCGAAGAGGCTGGTTTAACCGCTATGCATCATCCGTTCACTGCTCCTTCAAATGTAACACCCGAGCAGATGATTGCAGATCCGCTCAGCGTTTATGCTGATGCCTATGACTTAGTCATCAATGGTTATGAATCCGGTGGTGGTTCTGTACGTATTCACGACAACGCCATGCAACAGGCTGTATTTAAGGTTTTAGGTATCTCCTCTGAAGAGGCAAATGAGAAGTTTGGCTTCTTACTTGATGCCTTATCCTTTGGTGCTCCGCCACACGCAGGTTTAGCCTTTGGTTTAGATCGCGTAACTATGTTACTTACCGGTACTGATAATATCCGTGACGTCATTGCCTTCCCTAAGACTACTGCCGCCGCCTGCTTAATGACTCAGGCTCCGAACGTGGCAAGTCCTGAGGCTTTAGCTGAGCTTGCCATCAGCGTCACTGAGTATGAAGAATAGTTAAAGAATTTTTGAGGAGATTTTTATGTCAGGACATTCTAAATGGGCGAATATTCGCTTCCGTAAAGCCGCACAGGATTCAAAGCGCGGTAAGATTTTTACTAAACTCATCCGTGAAATCACCACTGCCGCTAAGATGGGCGGCGGCGACGAGTCTAGCAACCCGCGTTTACGTTCTGCCATTATTGCAGCTTTAGCTCAGAACATGACCCGTGATACCATCAAGCGTGCTGTTGAGCGTGGTGTTGGTGGCGGTGAAGGCACCGATTTAGAGAACATCACCTATGAGGGTTATGGTATTGGTGGTGTTGCTGTTATGGTTGAGTGCATGACTGACAACCACAATCGTACTGCCTCTGAGGTTCGCCACGGCTTCTCTAAGTTTGGCGGTAACTTAGGTACCACCGGCTCCGTAGGCTTCTTATTTACCCGTAAGGGTGTCATCAGCTTTGCCGATGACGATGAAGGTCACAAGACCATTAGTGAAGAGCAGGCTATGGATATCGGTTTAGAGGCTGGTGCTGATGACGTTCTTATCAATGAGGATGGCTCTGTTGATGTTTACACCACCCCTGAGACCTTTGCTGATGTCGTTGAGGCTTTTGACAAGGCTAATTTAAAGCCGGTTAATGCCGAGATCACCATGGTCCCGTCCACTGAGACTGCCTTAGATGCAGAGAGCGCCGTCAAGTTCATGCGCATGATCGATGCCTTAGAGGATCTCGATGATGTGCAGCAGGTTTATCACAACGCTTCAATTCCGGATGACGTTGAGCTCTAATCTTGCTTAAAAAATTGCTTTTTTGAATTTTTTACCTATAAATAGATGTTGGAACCAGAGCAAAATCTGGTTCTGACTATTAATGCAACTTTGGTATCCAGGATTTAGATTAATGGATAATAATTCAGCTCGGACAGAGTTCAAACAGCTTATCGCCCGCGGTAAAGAGCAGGGATATCTTACTATCGATGAGATCAATGACTTGATCCCTCCGGATATTATTAGCGGAGATCAATTATCGGTCTTTATTCAGACCTTCATCGACATGGGTATTACCGTCTGTGACACCCCGCCTGAGGCTGACGATCTGTTATTGAATGGCAATTCGCAGACTGATGCTGAAGATGTGGAAATCGTAGCCAATCAGTTAGACAGCTCTGTCGATATTGGCCGTACTACCGATCCGGTGCGTATGTATATGCGCGAGATGGGTAATGTCTCCTTATTAACTCGCAAAGACGAGATTGAGATCTCCAAGCGTATTGAACGCGGTACTAACGAGGTTCAACTGTGCTTAGTGGAATTCCCGCAGGCTATGGAAGAGCTCTTCTCTCGTTATCAAGAGAGCTTAATTGAAGACAGCGATGTCAAATTAGGTGACATTGTTTCCGGCTTCTCTGAGCCGCACAATGGTGCTGAGGCTGATGTTGAGGTTTCTGACGAGGAACTCAACGAGGTCGATACCGTTGATGTGGAAAATGTCGATGACGTTGACAATCTCGAAGGCTCTGACGATTTAGATGATCTTGATGATGTCGAAGAGTCACCGGTGGCTGCTACACCTGCTAAAGCATCTAAAAAATCCAAGAAAGTGGTAGCTCAGGACGAGGACGAGGAAGATGAGGCCCCGAATGATGCTGAATCAGGTCCTGATCCTGAGGAAGCACAGCGTCGCTTTACCGAGTTACGTGTGCAGTTTGACAAGGTTACTGTAGCCCGTGAGAAAAAGGGTGCAGTCGCTGAGCGCAAATATGCGCGTGAACTTGCCAAGCTTGTAGAGATTTTCTCTGCCTTTAAGATTGTGCCAAGCCAGTTAGAGCGTTTATTACGCCTCATGCACGATATGATGGATCGTGTGAAGCGTCAAGATCGCCGTATTCGTGAAATCTGCGTTTTACGCTGTGGCATGAAGATTGATGAGCTTAAGAAGTACTATAACGAGAACGATCAGGTCTCTACTATGGCCTGGTTTGAAAAAGCCTCACATGTACGTAAACCTTATGCCACTAAGCTTCGTGATTATGAGTCTCAGATCTCCGATTGCGTTAAGGCCTTACAGGATATCGAAAGCGATGCCGGTATCAATATTTCCCGTCTGCGTGAGCTCTCAAAGCGCATTATGATGGGTGATGCTATGGCTAAAAAAGCTAAGAAGGAAATGGTCGAGGCTAACTTACGTCTTGTAATTTCCATCGCTAAGAAGTACACCAATCGTGGTCTGCAGTTCTTAGATCTCATTCAAGAGGGTAATATCGGTCTTATGAAGGCTGTGGATAAATTTGAATACCGTCGTGGTTACAAATTCTCCACCTATGCCACCTGGTGGATCCGTCAGGCCATTACCCGCTCGATTGCCGATCAGGCACGTACCATCCGTATCCCGGTACATATGATTGAGACTATCAATAAGCTCAACCGTATTTCCCGTCAGATGCTGCAAGAAAAGGGCCGTGAGCCTACTCCTGAGGAATTAGCCTCCCGTATGGGCTTACCTGAGGATAAGGTTCGCAAGGTCATGAAGATTGCTAAGGAGCCTATTTCATTAGAGACTCCGGTAGGTGATGATGACGATTCGCACTTAGGCGATTTCATCGAGGACAGCTCGATCATTGTCCCGGCCGAGGCTGCAACTTCTGAGAGCCTAAAGAACGCTATCAACGGTGTCTTAGACGAGATGCCGCCGCGTGAGGCCCAGGTATTGCGTATGCGCTTTGGTATCGGTATGCCTTCTGATCACACCTTAGAGGAGGTCGGTAGACAATTCGGTGTTACCCGTGAGCGTATCCGTCAGATCGAGGCTAAGGCTTTACGTAAACTTCGTCATCCGTGCCGTTCACAGGGATTACGTGGTTTCTTAGATTAAAAGTCATAAGTATGAAGAAAGGGAAGGCTAGCTACGCGGATTTTGTAAGTTTTTTATGACACGGCAATCCGCTAATATTAAAAGTC
>USBR01000044.1 GCA_900552905.1 uncultured Succinatimonas sp.
AAAACTCACTTTTTTCATTGGATTTTTAAGTGACCACAGAGATCCGTTAGAACCATTTTTTTTAAGTAAAAAGAAAATCTTATGCATATTCATATTTTAGGTATTTGCGGTACCTTTATGGGTGGTATCGCTATGCTTGCCCGTCAGGCTGGCTTTAAGGTTACAGGTTCCGATCGCAATGTTTATCCGCCAATGAGCGATGAGCTTAAAGAGGCCGGTATTGAGATTATTCAGGGCTTTGAAGCTTCACAGCTTAATGTACGACCGGATTTGGTGGTGGTCGGCAATGTCATGCGTCGTGGTATGCCGGTAATTGAGCGTATGCTCAATGAAAACATTCCTTATGTTTCAGGACCGCAATGGCTTGAAGAGCATTATCTAAAGAATAAAAAGGTCTTAGCTGTGGCAGGTACTCATGGTAAAACCACTACCTCAGCAATGCTGTCTTGGATTTTAGAATATGCTAATTTAAAGCCCGGTTTTTTAATTGGCGGTATTCCAGGTAACTTTGGTATCTCAGCTCGCAATACCGACAGTCCTTACTTTGTGATTGAGGCTGATGAGTATGATTGTGCCTTCTTTGATAAGAGATCAAAGTTTGTTCACTATCATCCCCGTTGCCTTATCATGAATAATCTTGAATACGATCATGCAGATATCTTCGATTCTTTACATGATATTCAAAAGCAGTTCCATCATCTGATAAGAACAGTACCTGCAGAAGGTTTAGTCATTATGCCCTCTGACTCACAGAGTTTAGATGAGGTCGTTCAGATGGGATTGTGGACTCCGTGTGTGCGTATTGGTGAAAAGGATAGTCTCACCGCTCGTTTACTTAAAGCTGACGGTTCACATTTTGAAGTCTGGCATCAAGGTGAGTGTGTAACTGAGGTGAGGTTTGATTGCTGTGGTAGTTATAACGTTCACAATGCGCTTATGGCTATGCAAGCTGCCATGTTTGCAGGTGTCGATATTAAGCTAGCAGCTCAGGCTTTAGGTGAGTTTAAGTTACCTAAGCGCCGTTTAGAGCTACGTGGTGTGGTTAATGGTGTCAGTGTTTATGACGATTTTGCGCATCATCCTACCGCTATTGCCTTAACCTTAGAGGGCTTACGGGCGCATTTAGATCCTAAAACTAAGATCATCGCCGTCTTTGAGCCTCGTTCAAATTCCATGAAGCTTGGCGCAAATCACGAACAATTAGCAGCTTCCTTTGCTGCAGCTGATGAGACCTTTGTCTTTGATAACGGTATGCTTGAATGGGATGTAAAGTCTTTAAGTGCTCAAAGCTCTAAGCCTTTACATGTAGTCTCTGACTTTGAGGAGTTGTTAGAGCAGGTGGTGGCCGCTAGCACTTCAAATAGTGCCATCTTAGTTATGAGTAATGGTGGCTTTAACGGTATTCATCCTAAGCTTTTAGAAAAGCTTAAGGCCCGTGCCTAAATGAAAAAGGCCTCTAAGTTTTAGAGGCCAGTGTAAATTTCCTAAAAACCTCCATGCGGAGGTTTTTTTAGAGCTTACTGCTGGAACATAGCAGAGATAGACTCTTCATTGTTAATGCGACGAATAGCCTCAGCTAACATCGGAGCTAAGGTTAAGGTGCGGAAATTAGGTAATGCTAAGAAAGCATCAGTTGCTGGAATAGAGTCAGAGACTACTAAGCAATCTAAAGCAGAGTTAGCGATATTGTTATAAGCATTGCCGGAGAGAACCGGGTGAGTGCCATAAGCGGTAACAGAGCGAGCACCACGCTCCTTTAAGGCAGCGGCTGCTTTGCAGAGGGTACCACCGGTATCGATGATGTCATCAACGATGATGCAATCACGATCCTTAACCTCACCGATGAGGTTCATAACCTCAGAGACGTTCGGGCGCGGACGACGCTTGTCGATAATGGCGATATCAGCGTTGTCTAAGAGCTTAGCAATAGCACGAGCGCGAACAACACCACCCATATCCGGAGAAACTACACACGGATTAGGAATGTCTAAGGCCTTCATGTCGTCAACGAAGATCTGAGAAGAGAAGCAGTTATCAACAGGAACATCGAAGAAGCCCTGAATCTGCTCAGCGTGAAGATCAACGGTTAAAACACGATCAACACCTACAGAGGATAAGAAGTCAGCTACTACCTTAGCAGTGATAGGTACACGGGCAGAGCGTAAACGACGATCCTGACGAGCATAGCCGAAGTAAGGAATAACGGCAGTAATACGGCCGGCAGAAGCACGACGTAAAGCATCGATCATGACAATCAATTCCATTAAATTGTCATTAGTCGGAGCGCAGGTGGACTGAATTACGAAAATGTCATCACCACGAACATTTTCATTGATTTGAACATGGATTTCGCCATCGCTGAAACGATCAACAGTAGCATTGCCAAGACGAGTGTACAAACGAGCGGCAATCTTTTGTGCCAAGTCGGGAGTTGCGTTCCCGGCAAACAGCTTCATATCAGCCATAAGATCTTTAGGTCCTGATGTATTCATAGGTGTGAATTTAGATGATAGCGTGAGCTATCGCACGATATTGCGTGTGTATTGTAATCTTTTTAGTAACGCTAATAAAGGGGAAAAATACAAGAAAACGTGCCGCAAAGTTTTGCGATTTTATAAAAACTAAAATTTCAGTAGGTTAAACTTGCAAAATAACCTACTGATTTATATTAAATTTTATCAAGTGATTCTAAGACTGGAGAGCGTGCACAATCTTGTGCTAAAAAGCACTCAATTTGCATTTTTTGCAATTTTTCTAAAGCATCTTGAGCTTTTTGCAGATTGTCAAAGCCTACAAAGCAAGAGGCGCCACTACCTGACATATAACTCTGACCAAAAGTAGCCATTGTTTCTAAAAGATCGCCAATTTGTGGAAAGGCGGCAATGGCGGGGGCGGCAAAGCAATTTTCATAAGGAGTGTGGATGAGCTCATTAAAGCTTCTAATAGGATAATCTTTGCGTAAAGCCTCATGCTTAAACATTAAAGCCGTAGGTACTTTGACCTTAGGATTGCAGACTACATAATAGCGACGTGAAAGCGCAACCGGAGTTAAAATCTCACCAATACCCTCAGCAAAGCAAGGACAGCCCTTGACGAAAATCGGCACATCGGCACCAAGTTTGACTGCTAAGTCTAAGAGCTCTTTTTCACTAAGATTTAAATGCCACAGCTTATTTAAGACTAAAAGCACGGTGGCTGCATTTGAAGAACCGCCACCTAAACCTCCGCCTTCTTTGAGGATTTTGTCACATTCAATATCACAGCCACCTTGATAGTGACTGTAATTCTTTAAAGCCATAGCGGCTTTATAGATGAGATTTTCTTCCTGAGGGAAACCAAAATCGGAAAGAAGCTTTACCTCATCGCGAGCATGAGGTTTAAAGAATAAAGTGTCGCCATAATCGAGAATGGTAAAGAGAGTTTGCAAGTTGTGATAGCCGTCAGGTCGTTTGCCGGTGATATATAAAAATAGATTGAGCTTACACGGGCTTTTACAGCTAAACATTATTTAACCTCATTGACAGCATTGACGCGGATCTTAATCGTTCTATCTAAGCCTGTGATAGTGAGACTTGTCGGCAAGGCATAGCCGTTATAGACCTTAAAGCCTGCGTAGCTTACGGTATAGTCATCGATAAGTGCTGAAATAATACGGCCTTCAGGATCACGCTGAATGTCACCCTTAGGGATACCTAAGAGAATACGGGTAAGATCGCGATCTGAAAGCTTGATACCTAAGGCCCGTCTTAAAAGCTCAGAGGTATCATTTTCTTTATAGATCTTCTGATTAAAGCTCAGGCGCGCGACCTTATCTGTGACATATAAATGGGCAATCTGCGAGCCTATAGGTGAGATAAGCTCAAAACTTAGATCTTGATTGTCAAGGCTAAAGTCATAATTGCAACTGCCACGTTCAGTTGAGGTGATAAAGCCGATACGGCCTTGCTCTTTAAAAACGCTGACATTTTGAAGCTTTTGTTCCATGCTCTGCCAATAATTAGAGCTTGAAGCTTCAACCTGTTGTTCTTGTAAATTACTGCTACAGGCACTGAGGAGGCCTGCAAACAGTAAGGGTAATAAACTAAATTTGTTCAATGTGAGCGTCCTTAATAATGGTATAGAGTTTAATGAGCTCTAAATGAGCCTTAAAGCCAGTTAAGGTGAGATCGGAGGCCTGAAGCTTATAGAAGCGCTCGGAGCCTTCAATGTGGGCTAAAACCTGACGGAAGGTATCTTCACCATAGATAGCACTAAAGGCCTTTTGATAATCCTCAATCTTTAAGTTCGGGGTGGTTTTAGCTTCAAGAACCTTGATGAGGCATTGATAGAAGCGAATTTTCTCTAAAGGGAAATTCTCGCTATTATAGTTAATGGTCCACTGTGCAAATTCTAAGGCTGCTTCCCAATTTTGGGCAGCTAAGGCGATGAGGCACTTAAGCTCACCTAAGCGCAAGCTCTCCCAGGCGGAATTTTCATCTGGCAGAATGCCTAAGGCCTTGCACACTAAGGAGGAATTATCGAGATCCTCGCCATCAAGCTCTTCTAAATAACTCTGATAGGTCTCAACGCTTTCCTCAGATTTAGGTAAATAGAGTAGGGACTCTTGAAAATCGATGGCGGCATTTAAATTGTTATAGACCAGATCGTCTACAGGGTAGATTTCGCTCATACCCGGCACAATGATGCGATATACCGGTACGCCTAAATTCTCGTATTTGCGAATATAGATCTCAAAGTTGAGCTTAGTGACCATGTAGCGTAAGCTCTTGTATTGCTCTTCAGTGGTGCCCTTGAAGTCCCAATCTACAAATTTATAGTCAGGGCGATCTTTGAACATCTGCATTGGCAATAAGCCGGTAGAGTCGACAAAGTGGCTTTCTAAATTGACAGTGTCAGAGGTACGTTCTAAATCAAAGCATGGTTCATCAAAGTCATCTAAATCGCTAAAGCTACGACCTTGCATGAGCTCAGTTAAAGTTCTGTCTAAAGCAACTTCAAAGATCGGATGTGAGCCAAAGGAGGCAACGGTGGTGCCGTTGCGCTGATTGATGAGGACGACACAGACTACCGGGAATTGTCCACCTAAGGAGGCGTCATAACAGATTGCCTTGATGCCACCGCCTTGAAGCTCAGAGAAGGTCTCGTAGGATTTAGGATATTTTTGTAAGACTTCTTCAGGGATTTTGGGGAGGCTTAAACCACGGGAGATGATTTGACGTTTGACATAACGCTCGATGATTTCAGATAAGCCCTGAACTTTGGCCTCAAATTCGGTATTACCGGCACTCATGCCGTTAGAGCCATAGAGATTGTCTAGGAGGTTAACCGGGAAATAGACTACTTCTCCATTTCTGTCGTTGACAAAGGGAATGGAGCAGACGCCACGACTGAAGGAAGAGGCCTGTAGATCGACGAGATCCTCTAAGGTGACGTCGTTTTCTTCACAATAAAATTTTCTTAAAGCGGCATTGAGAATGTCGGCTGGAATAGTATTGTTATCGGTGGTAATCTCAGTCCACTTTTCATCGGCATAATGCACAAAGGGGGCATTGGCGGTATTAAGACCTAGGAAATAATCAGAAAATTCCATATGAGTCGCTAAACGCTCAAAGAGTTCACCATAGGCTGAGGCTAAGGCGGCAAGCTTTGAGGAGCCCTTACCATTTGAATAGACGCAGGGGCAGGAGGCGATGGCTACATGTACTGAGAAGACATGAGGCAGTGGATTTAACCAATCACTCTCTACAACCTCAATTTTTAAATTACTTAAAATTTTACGAAAACGCTCGATACTAGCCTCAAGCGGTGCGTCCTTACCGACAATGGTGGTCATAACTTATCCTTTTATCTATGCTCTTTTGAATGTACGTATAATAGCATAATCATCTCATGTCATTTTGTCTTAGCCTCTGCATATAAAGGGGCGTTGAAATTGTATTTAAAGGAATTTTTATGAACAAAGAGTCTAAGGTTGATACTTCATTAGATCACAGCTTAAAAGAGCAAAAAAAGCAGGTGCGTAAACGCAAAATCCTGACTTATGTGAATACAGTGCTCATAATTATGGTTTGTTTTGGTGGTTTTTACCTCTATCGTTCCCAAACAGAGCCCCAAAATGATCCAGAACTAGCAATTTCTCAGCTAAAAAAGCAATTACCTGTAAAATTCGATGAACAGACAACATTTAAGTCATTAGATGAAAACTTAGATGAGATAGTTATGACTATCGAAAAGTCCGCAGAGGCTTTTGAAAATCTGACTGCGGATCAGAAAGAGGAAGCACTTACAGCTTATTTGAATCAAAGTAAGAATTTATGTTCTATTGCCATACTTCATCAGATTATTGAGAATGGTAAAAATATCCGTGTAGTTTTGACCTATGGGGATAAGCGCAAAGAGCAACTGTTAACTGTTGAAACCTGTTCTGAAAGTAAATAAAATCCAAATTATATTAGTTTTAAATTTTTGAGAGGAAATATGCAAAAAGTAGGCTTAGTCGGCTGGCGTGGTATGGTTGGTTCCGTGTTAATGGAACGTATGCAGCAGGAAAATGATTTTGCGTTAATCGACGCAACCTTCTTCTCCACTTCTCAGGCAGGTCAGAAAGCTCCTTCCTTCAATGGTAAAGATTATGGCGTACTTCAGGACGCTTATAATTTAGAAGCCTTAATGGCTATGGATATTATTATCACTACTCAAGGTGGTGATTATACTTCTAAGATGTTCAAGCCTTTACGTGATGCTGGTTGGAAGGGCTACTGGATTGATGCTGCTTCTACCTTACGTATGGAAGAAGACACTAAGATCATCTTAGATCCGGTTAACCATGATGTGCTCGATAAGGCCTTAAATGATGGCATTCTTTCCTACATCGGTGGTAACTGCACTGTCAGCTTATTATTAGTCGCTTTAGCTGGTTTAATTAAGGCCGGTTACGTCAAGTGGATTTCCACTCAGACCTATCAGGCAGCCTCTGGTGCTGGTGCTAAGAATATGCGCGAGCTCTTAAATCAGATGGGTTGCTTAAACGAGTGTGTTAAGAGCGAGCTTGCCGATCCGCACAGCTCTATCTTAGACATCGAGCGTAAGGTTCGCGCTTGCATGAATTCCGAGGCTTTCCCGACTCAGAACTTCACCGCTCCTTTAGCCGGTAGCGTTTTACCGTGGATCGATAAGGAATTACCTAACGGTCAGAGCCGTGAGGAGTGGAAGGGTCAGGCTGAGGCCAATAAGATCTTAGGTTATAAGCCCGGTAAATTACCTATCGATGGTAACTGCGTCCGTATCAGCTCCTTACGTTGCCATAGCCAAGCTTTAACCATTAAGCTCACTAAGAATATCGAGATCCCGGAGATCGAGCAGTTAATCGCTCAGGATAATGACTGGGTCCGCGTTGTTCCTAACCACAAGGAAGAGACCTTACGCGAGTTAACCCCGGCCTTTGTCTCAGGTAGCTTAAATGTACCTATCGGCCGTCTGCGCAAGATGAATATGGGCCCTAAATTCTTATCTGCCTTCACTGTAGGCGATCAGTTATTATGGGGTGCTGCTGAGCCTTTACGTTGCATGCTCCGTCAGATCATCAAATAATTACAAACTCTAAAAACCATAAAGGCGATCTTAGGATCGCCTTTTT
>USBR01000045.1 GCA_900552905.1 uncultured Succinatimonas sp.
CCTAACCATGGCAAGGTTATGCTCTACCAACTGAGCTATTCCCGCATCACAGAAAGTGAGAACAATTATAGGGTAAATTTTAAGTATTGCAAGGAGTTTTATAAAAAAATTTTTAATTTTTATATTAAGATTTTGATATTAAAAGAAATTAATTAAATTTGCTAAATTTGGCTAAAGAAATTAAGATAGCGGCAATATTTTTTCTTTTGGAGATAGGCATGACATTTACTTCCTTAGTGTTAAAGACTGTTGAGTATTTAACCCCCTTCTCAACACTTACCTATTTTGCCGCTAAGCTTACCGATCGTAACTTAGGTCGCTTTACCCGTTTCCTGATTGATAACTTTATTAAGACTTTCAATATCAATACCGATGAAATCCTTGAACAGGATTTATCTAAATACAAAACCTTCAATGAATTCTTCATCCGCAAGGTTAAACCCGAACTGCGCCCTATCGACACTAAGTGCAAAGCCATAAGCCCCGTAGACGGTACCGTAGGCGAGGCTGGCGACATTAGCTGTGGTCGTTTAATTCAGGCTAAGGGTTTAGATTATTCACTCTGTGCTTTAGTTGGCGGTAATAAAGAGGACAGCGATTATTTTGAAAACGGTCGCTTTGCTACTCTCTACTTGTCCCCGGCTAATTATCACCGTATCCATATGCCTATCGATGGTACCTTAGTTAAGACTATTCATGTTCCAGGCAAACTCTTCCCGGTAGGCTCTAGCAATATTTCACATATGCCTGATCTCTATACCGTCAATGAAAGATTAGTCTGCATCTTTGAGACTAAACTTGGTCGTATGGCTGTCATCATGGTAGGTGCAGCTCTCGTTGGCAGTATCAATACTGTCTGGGGCGGCACTGTGGTCAGACGTAAGGGCGTTGAAGTCATCGATTATTCTCACGATGATAGCTACAACTATAAGCGCGGTGATGAAATCGGCCACTTTAAATATGGTTCAACCGTAATTGTCCTCTGGGCTAATGGTAAGGGCGATCTCCCTTATGATTTAGCTGTAGGAACTCCGGTTAAATTTGGCCGCTCTTTGATAGTCTAACTAACTGCGAAAGATCTCAAAAAAATTACAAATTTTCAGAAATTTATGAGATCTAGATCTGGTTTTACTGTCATTTAGACATTGTTCTATAATTTTGGACAAAATTTTTATTATAATTTCAATGTTATAGATTTTTATTACCAGCTTAAATAAAAATTTTTCTCATTTTTCATTTATAATTACGTTGTTTTTTGCTTGCTGACTTAAAACCTCTCACATTGTGGCGAGAGGTTTTAGGATCTTAGGAGATATTCACGTGGAAAAATATCAATTTGATGTTGCGATCGTGGGTGCCGGCGGAACTGGTTTACGTGCTGCTATTGCTGTAGCCCAGGCTGACCCGAAACTGAAGGTTGCACTCATTTCCAAAGTCTACCCGATGCGTTCTCATACCGTAGCTGCCGAAGGTGGTGCTGCTGGTGTAGTTCGTGATGACGATTCATATCAAAAGCACTTTGAAGATACTGTTGCTGGTGGTGACTGGTTATGCGAACAGGACGTAGTTGAGAAGTTCGTCCGTCAGGCTCCGCAGGAGCTCTATCAGTTAGAGCACTGGGGCTGCCCTTGGAGCCGTAAGCCGAACGGTGACGTTAACGTTCGTCGTTTCGGTGGTATGAAGGTACCGCGCACTTGGTTCGCCGCTGATAAGTCCGGCTTCCATATGTTACACACCCTGTACCAGACTTCTGTACAGTTCCCGTCCATTCAGCGCTTCGATGAGCACTTCGTTTTAGACCTCCTCGAGGAAGATGGTATTTGCCGCGGTGTTGTCGCCTATGACCTCCAGAACGGTATTTTCCGTCAGATCAACGCTAAGTGCGTATTCTTAGCTACCGGTGGTGCTGGCCGTTGCTACCTCTTCAATACCAACGGTGGTATCGTTACCGGTGACGGTATGGCTTTAGCTTATCGCCATGGCGTTCCTCTCCGTGATATGGAATTCGTTCAGTATCACCCGACCGGCCTCTTAGGTTGCGGCTTGCTCATGACCGAAGGCTGCCGTGGTGAAGGTGGTGTTCTGTACAATAAGGATCACTATCGTTATCTGCAGGATTACGGCTTAGGCCCTGAGACCCCGGTTGGTCAGCCTAAGAACAAGTACATGGAATTAGGTCCGCGTGACCGTCTCTCTCAGGCTTTCTGGAACGAGTCTAAGAAGGGTCGTACCATTAAGTATCCTTTAGGCGAAGCTGTTCACCTCGACTTAACTCACTTAGGTGAGAAGTACCTCCACGAGCGTTTACCGCTCATCTGTGAGTTAGCTATGACCTACTCTGGTGTTGATCCGGTTAAGGCTCCGGTTCCGGTACGCCCGGTTGTTCACTACACCATGGGTGGTATTGAAACTGATGGTAACACCGCAACCCGTATGGAAGGTCTGTACGCTGGTGGTGAGTGCGCCTCCGTCGGTATTCACGGTGCTAACCGCTTAGGCTCTAACTCCTTAGTTGAAACCATCGTCTTCGGTAAGATCGGTGGTGACGCTATGGCTGAGCGTGCACACAACGTCAAGGACTTCGACTCTAAGGAATTAGAGCGTCAGGCTGAGGCTGCACAGGCCCGTGCACTGTCCTTATTTGACGTTCAGGGCACTGAGTCTATGTCTAAGATCCGTCACGAGATGGGTACTTCTATGGAAGAAGGCGTCGGTATTTACCGTGAGCAGGAGTCCATGCAGAAGACCATCGATACCTTAAAGGCATTAAAGAAGCGTTTAGTCAACGTCGGTGTAACCGATCGCGGTCGCGTCTTCAATACCGAGTGGATGAACCTCATCGAGTTAGGCTACACCTTAGACGTAGCTCAGTGTATGGTTCACTCTGCTATCAACCGTAAAGAGTCTCGTGGTTCTCATCAGCGTCTTGATGGTCCGGATGGTGCATACAAGCAGCGTGACGACGTCAAGTTCTTAAAGCACTCCTTAGCTTTCATCAACAAGGATGGCGAGGAGCCGACCATTAAGTTAAGCGATGTTAAGATCACTACCTTCCAGCCTGCTAAGCGCGTATACGGTGCTGAGGCTGAAGCCGCTGAAGCTGCAAGAAAAGCTAAAGCCCAGCAGGAGGCCAAATAATAATGACTAATGATACTAAGTATATGAAGATCACTGTTCTCCGCTACCGTCCTGAGCAGGACAATGAGCCTTGGGAGCAGACCTTTAATGTCCCGTACCACACCGAGACCTCCGTTCTCGAAGCTTTGTTCTACATCAAGGACAACTTTGAGCCGAGCCTCTCCTTCCGTTGGTCCTGCCGTATGGCCGTTTGCGGTTCTTGCGGTATGATGGTTAACGGTGTCCCGCACTTAGCCTGCCAGACCTTCCTGCGCGACTATGAGGGCAAGGACATGAAGATTGAGCCGTTAGCAAACTTCCCGATCGAGCGTGACTTAGTTGTCGACCTCTCTGATCTTATCGAGAAGATTGAGCGCATTAAGCCTTACATCATTCCTGATGCTAAGAATGCTAATATGCCGTTAAACAAGAACTTCAAGCAGACCCCGATGCAGATGGAAGCTTACTTACAGTTCGCACAGTGCATCAACTGCGGTTGCTGCTACGCAGCTTGCCCGCAGTACAAGCTCAATCCGAAGTTCATCGGCCCGGCTGCTTTAACCTTACTCTATCGCTACAACGTTGATAACCGCGATGCCGGTCAGGCTCAGCGTGCTCCGTTCTTAAGCGCTGAGGAAGGCGTCTGGAGCTGCACCTTCGTTGGTTACTGCTCTGAAGTTTGCCCGAAGAAGGTTGATCCGTCTTCTGCAATTCAGTTAGGTAAGAAGATGTCTGCTACTGACTATGTATTCAAGATGATTAAACCGGAGTAAATTATGAGCGAACCTAAATCTTTTCGTAAGCCGTACATGCCGCCGGTTAAAAAAATGACCTGGTGGATGGAGAATCCGTTCTTCAAGCTCTACATGTTACGTGAAGGCACTGCTGTTTTAGCACTCTTCGCTGTTTTAGAGATCTTGTTAGGCGTGTTCTTATTCTCCATGTGTAACCTTGATGCCGCTGAGGCTACTGCTGAGACCGCAGCTCCGTACTTATGGTACGTCAACAGCTTCTTAGGCAACTGGTTCATCATCCTTCTGAACATCGTTATCTTAGGTTCTCAGATTTTCCACGCTGTAACCTGGTTCAACCTGATGCCGAAGGCTGTCCGTGTATTCATGAACAAGAACTCTACCGAGCTCTTACCTGATTACGTCACCAAGATCGGTTTATACAGTGCCTTAGGTGGTGCCACTGTTGTAATCATGATCTTCGCTTTTGCAACTATGTAAGGAGTTTGAAATGGAGAAAAAATTCCTCCCTAGTCGTTCTGATGAGCCGATGTACTGGTTAATGTTCGGTGCTGGCGGTATGGTCGCAGCCATCGTTTTACCTGTAATCATGTTCATCATGATCGTTGCAGGCTTCACTGGTGCTGACTTAACCTCCGGTATGCTTAACTACAGCCAGATCTCCGGTTTATTCGGCAACTGGTTCTTAAGCATCTGCTTATTCGGTATTGTCTTCCTGTTAAGCTTCTATGCTTTACACCGTATTCACCACTCTAGCCATGACTTTGGTATCCACAGCAAGGCTACTTGGTACATCGCTTACGGTTCTGCCGCTGTCATTTCTTTTGTCAGCTTTGGCTTACAGTTCTTAGACTATTGCAAACTTTTCTAATCAAATTTAGATTAAGTTAACATTTGTAAAACCGGACCTAAATGGTCCGGTTTTTTTATGATTTTTATAAGTTTTTCTTTGACTTTTTTTACTTTGCCATACCTGATTTAACTTTTATTTAATGCTGTTTCTGCTATAATTTAGGCGACTAAATTGACATACAACAATCTTATCCTCTCTCTCCGGATTGGAGCTTAAAAACACATGAAAAAGACAAAAATGGTCTGCACTATCGGACCAAAATCTGAACAGCGCGAAGTTTTAGAGTCATTACTTGAGAATGGCATGAATGTCATGCGTTTAAACTTCTCACATGGTGATTATCAAGAGCATGGCGGCCGTATCGCAATCATTAAAGACATCATGGCTAAGACCGGTAAGGTCTTTGCAGTCTTACTCGACACCAAGGGCCCTGAAATTCGTACCTGCAAACTCCAAGACGGCGAGGATGTAAGCCTGAGCACTGGTGATACCTTCACCTTATGCACTGACAGCTCCATCATCGGCGACAAGACCCGTGTTGCTGTCACCTATCCTAATTTAGACAAGGATCTGCACAAGGGTGATATGGTGCTCTTAGACGATGGTCTTATCGGTATGCGTGTTACCGAGGTTAAGGATCAGGAAATCGTCTGCGAAGTTTTAAATAACGGTGTCTTAGGTGAGCACAAGGGTATCAACCTCCCTAACACCCACATTTCTATGCCGTTCATGTCCGAAAAAGACAAGAGCGACTTACTCTTTGGTATTGAGCAAGGCGTTGACTTCATCGCCGCTTCCTTCACCCGTAGCCGTCGCGATGTCTTAGACATCCGTGAGTTCTTAGACGCTAACGGTGGTGAAGAGATCAAGATCATCTGCAAGATCGAAAATCAGGAAGGTTTAGATAACTTCGAGGATATCTTAGCTACTGCTGACGGTATCATGGTTGCCCGTGGTGACATGGGTGTGGAAATCCCGGCCCAGGAAGTTATTTTTGCTCAGAAGCACATCATCAAGCGTTGCAATGAAGCAGGTAAGATCGTTATTACCGCCACTCAGATGCTTGATTCTATGATCAAGAACCCGCGTCCGACCCGTGCTGAGGCCGGTGACGTTGCTAACGCCGTTTTAGATGGTACCGATGCAGTAATGCTTTCAGGTGAGTCTGCTAAGGGTAAATACCCGCGTGAGGCTGTTGCTACCATGAGTGCTATCTGCTCTCGTACCGATCGTGAAATCCCGGCTCGTATCGAGCGCAATGACAACGATCGTTTATCTGTTACCGATGCTGTCTGCTTAGCTGCTGTTGAGGCTGCTGAGACTCTGAAGGCTCCAGTTATCGTGGTTGCTACCGAGCACGGTGGTTCTGCCCGCGCTATTCGTAAGTACTTCCCGAGAGCAACCATCTTAGCTTTAACCCCGAATGCCCGTACTGCAAGACAGTTATGCTTAGTTCGTGGTGTCATGCCTAAGATTGTTGACCGCATCAGCTCTACCGACGAATTCTTCCACTTAGGTAAGAAGTTAGCCATCGAGTTAGGCTTAGCTCGTGAAGGCAATAAGATCGTCATGGTTAACGGTGCTCTCGTACCTTCTGGCACTACTAATACCATGTCTGTACACAGACTTTAATTAAGTAAAACAAAAAGTTAAAGCCCGGATATTTCCGGGCTTTTTTGTCTCTTAAGACTAAGCTAGGCCCTCTTTAAGACTATTTCTATAATTGCGCAACATCTGCAATAGCACTGATAAGGCAATCAGCAAGACCCCGATATAAAAAGCAAAATTGAGCTCTTTATTTTCATGAAAGATAATCATAGCTAAGATAATGCTATAGATAGGCTCTAAATTGCCGGTTAAAGCTAAGGAAAAAGCCGACACCCGCTTGACGGTATAGAGCTGAATGAGATACATCACAATAGTACAGATAGTGCCTAAGAAAAATAGATAGAGCCAATCTATGGGAGATGGGATAAAGTCCTGTATACCATAGCGATAAAGATAGATAGGCAAAACTAAAACAAGAGAGATAAAGCCTCCGCAAATGATATAAAAAAGCACCGACAAAACATCCTGAGCGGACGCTGATACACCTTTATTGCAGATAAAGAAACTAGCAGCTAAAAAAGATGAAAATAAGCCTACCACGATGCCTAGGCGATAACGGCTATCAAAGCCGAAAATAAACATAATGCCGGCAATACTGATAATGCTAAATATAAGCTCTACTGCGGAAATTTTCTTTTTAAAAAATAGCGGTTCACAAATAGCCGCAAAGAAACCCATAGTCGATAAAGTAGTGACGCCGATAGAAACATTACTGAGCTTAATTGACATATAGAAGGTTACTAAATGTCCCATGAGCAAAGCGCCTACAAGCATAGCCTTGCATCTTAAGGCAAAGCTTAGCTTTTGTAACGGATGGCAAAAGTATAGATAGAGAACAAAGGTCACTACCGCAATCAGCATGCGCCAAAAGACAATGCTATAAGAATCAGTCTCAATCAATCTGCCAAAAATACCCGTAAAACCGGCGATAAAAACTGACAGATGCATCAGCAAAAATACCTTGATCATAAAAGCTCTCTATCTTTAATAATTTGCCTATTGTGACAAAGAGCCCCCATCTTGCCTATGTAAAAAAAGCTTTTGCTCTTTTAAGGTGCACATTTTAGGAAAAGATTTAATTAAC
>USBR01000046.1 GCA_900552905.1 uncultured Succinatimonas sp.
CATAATAAATTACCTTTACGTGAGATTAAATCTTTAAGAGCTATGCTCGTTGTTTTTGGTATCAATATTAGTAATTATTACTAATAATGTAAAGAAATTTTTGTGATAAGGTTTATCAAGTTTAAATAAGGCTTTAAAATAAAGAAAAAATAGGGCGTTGGGATGATATTTTATGAAGCAGATGCAGTGTGATACGGTGGTAATCGGTGCTGGTAGTGCCGGTATTGCAGCTTTTAAACAGGCTGATGAAAATGGTGCTTTATGTATTCTTATCGATCAAGGTCCATTAGGTACTTCTGCACAGCGTTCGGGTGAATTACCCTTATCTTTATTAATGTCAGCCGGTATTGCTCTGCATAACTCACAGCGCTTAGAAGATTTTGGTATTGAAACTGCAAGTCAAGCTAGTTTTAATACAAGTCAGGTTTTAAATTCCTTACGCTCAGTGCGCTCTCGTGCCACCTCAGAGGTTTTATCTTTTTTATATAAAATTCCCGAAGAGCGACGTTTACGCGGGCAGGCTAAATTTATCGATGCAAATACCCTGCAAGTTGAGGATTGTGAGGTCAAATTTAAAACCGCTATTATAGCTACCGGTTCATCGCCTTTAGTCACTTATGAGCAATCACGTTTAAAAGGCATTTTAACTGCAGATGATTTCTTTGAGCTTGAAACAATACCATCATCGGTGGCGATTTTTGGCTCATCTCTAGGCGGTTTACAATTAGGTCAGGCTTTAGCTTATTTAGGTGTGGATGTTGCGGTTTTCGGTCAGCGTAAGCTTTGGGAGCTTACTGACGATAATGTTTTAACTGTAGCTCATCGCATGCTGTCCTCGCGTTTTAATCTCTATATCGATACCTTTATCACTTCTATTGAAGAGGATAATCTTGGTTATTCTATCTATTATGTGGACGATCGCCATTTTGAAAACTATCTGCATATGGAGAGCATTATTGCTGCTACCGATCGTATTCCGAATGTCGGGGGCATGAATCTTCAGGATATTGGTGTCAGATTAAATCATAATGGTAGCATTAAGATCGATCCTCTGACTATGCAGTCTACAGTTAAAAATATCTTTGCTGCAGGCGAGGTCTGTCATGACAGTCAAAATACCGCAAGATCGATTGCCGAAGGCCGTTATGCTGGTAAAAATGCCGCTTTATATCCTAAATTAAGCAATAAACCTGTAGATGTCAGACTGTCGATTGTACATACCGATCCCGTCTTAGCGATTGTAGGCTTATCTTTACAGGAGATGAAGATGCGCGCGGAGACTGAGTCTAAGCGTTTTATTGTCACGGAGATGAAGCTTCATTTAGGACAATATCGCTCACAGCGTGAGGATGGTGGCGTTATCTCCATGTATACCGATATCGATAGCCATAAGATCTTAGGTGCAGAAATCTGCGCAAGCGATGGTGATCATATCGCGCAGGCTCTAGCTTTAGCTATTCACAATGAGGCTACAGTTGAGGACTTAGCGCAATTTAATTTCTATCATCTCTCTTATGAAAATATCCTCTCTGAGGCTGCTAATGAGGCTATTAAGCTTTTAGAGAGTAGCGCAAAATAGGGTGTATTTTAAACAATACTCATCTGCTAAAATAGGCAAAATTTTATAGATAAAGCGTTGTAAAAATGACTGAAAAAGCAAAAATTAAGGTAGTTTTAGCTACCGGCAATCAAGGTAAGGCCCGTGAGTTTCGTGCTCTCTTAGAGCCTTTAGGCTATGAGATTGTATTGCAATCTGAGCTTGGCATTAAATCTCCTGAGGAGACGGGATTGAGCTTTATTGAAAATGCTTTAATTAAGGCCCGTCATGCTGCTAAAGAGTCATCTTTAATGGCTATTGCCGATGATTCAGGTTTATGTGTCGATGCTTTAAATGGAGCTCCGGGTATCTATTCTGCTCGCTATAGCGGTGAGCATGGTGATGATAAGGCTAATAATCGCAAGCTTTTAGAAGAATTAAAAAAGGTTAAGGCGGATAAGCGTACTGCCCGTTATTGTTGTGCTTTAGCCTTAGTGCGCTCAGGCGATGATCCCGTGCCCCTCATTGTGCAGGAGAGCTGGGAAGGCGCTATCGGTTTTGAAGAGCGTGGACAAGAAGGCTTTGGCTATGATCCGCTCTTTTTAGTAAAGGGGCGTAAGCTTACCGCAGCTCAATTACCGCCGCAGACTAAGAATTTAATGTCTCATCGCGGCAAGGCTTTACAGAAGCTTGTTTATGAGCTCGAGCACGCCTAATGCTACCTTTAAGCTTATATATTCATTATCCTTGGTGTCGGCGTAAATGTCCGTACTGCGACTTTAACTCCTATGCCAAAATTGAAGGTCTTGATGCTAGCTATCTTCAGGCCTTAATTTCCGATTACGAGAGCTTGTCTTTATATACAGCTAAGCGTGATTTTGTTTCTGTCTATATTGGCGGGGGCACGCCTTCATTATTTCCACCAAAGCTTTTAGGCAAACTTTTAGAGAGAATTTCAGATAAGATCTCATCTAATACGGAAATTTCAATGGAAGCTAATCCCGGTACTATCGATTATAAAAGCCTGTGCGAGTATAAAGCCTTAGGTATCAATCGTTTAAGTATCGGCGTGCAGAGCTTTAATGATGCCTCATTAAAGCGTTTAGGCCGTATTCACAATGGTAAGACCGCTATTGAGGCCTGTGAGGCGGCACTTAAGGCTGGTTTTAATAATCTCAATATCGATATTATGCATGGCCTGCCTAAACAGACTTTAGCTGAGGCTTTAGCTGATTTACAGCTAGCACAGGCTCTAGGTTGTGAGCATCTCTCGTGGTATGAGCTGACACTAGAGGAAGATACAGCCTTTGGTCAAAATCCGCCCCCCTTACCTTCTGAAGATGTTTTAGCTGATATTGAGGAAGCGGGCTTTGCTTATTTAGATGAAGTTGGCTTTAAGCGCTATGAGATCTCAGGTTATAGCCGCAATTTAAAGTGTCGCCATAATCTTAATTATTGGTATTTTTACGATTATGCTGGTATCGGTGCAGGCGCGCATTCTAAATTCTTTTGTGACAATAAGACGCTCAGACGCGCCAATGTTGCCGATCCCAAGGCCTTTATTTCAGGTAAGAGCGCGGAAATCTTTGAGGTGGACTCTACAGATGTGCCTTTTGAGTTTATGTTAAATCGCCTGCGCGTTTTCAATAAAATCAAAATAGGGGAATTTAAGGAGACTACCGGTCTTAATTTTGAGTGTGTTGAGGCTAAGCTTAAACACTCTCAGAGTATGGGTTTATTAGAATTTGCGGGCGATACTTATTATCTGACAGCCTTAGGTAAGACCATGCTCAATGAAATTTTAGAGTTGTTTTTAAATTAAGACTTAACAATCAAGTTTTACAATTCTGTATTCACCTTTATTAGATTAACTAAAAATATTTTTTATAAAAAACAAGCGTTAACATAACAACTACGTAAATTTTGTCATTATTTTTTAGTGGCTTGTAAATAATTGCAGACTATACTAAAAATGGTAGTTGTGAATAAAACTAGGTATTTATAGCTGTATATTCTTTTTTAGCAATAACAGTAGCTTATAGATGCCAAAACTGCTTGAAGCTTAGGGGCTAATATGGACGTTACACAAAAAGAACAAGTTAAAAAGCTTTTGCAGCTTAAGACCGCACCTAAGGGAGATATCGCTACTGATTTAAAGGTAGCTCTCTATGTGGTAGCTAGTTTATATCAATTTAATTTTAATGATGTCAGCAAGCTTGGCATGTGTGCGCATCTTTTAGGCGAGGTTGGCTTTAAGGGCCATATTGCCAAATTAGGCTTAGATGATTGCAAGCAGATTTTAAATGAATTAGTTGCCTCTGGGGCCTTAGTATCCTTAGGTAGCTTTGATATCTATGTCGCACCTGCCATGATTTCAAGCTTCAATACCGAGGTTAAGGCTAAAGAGGGCTTTGAGCTTTTTGAAGGTGAGAAGGGCTATGTCTTCTATGTCAGCAATGACAAGGGCGAGGATTTCAATCTCTTTAGCAATATTCAGATCCTCCCTCACGACGAGGTTGAAGTTCTGACTATCAAGGGCTCAGATAAAGCTTATGTCAATCGCCTCTTAAAAAAGCGTGTCTGTGTTTTAGGTAGATTGCAGACTATAGGCGCAAATGATCGCTATGCCCGTCTTATGCCGGATGAGCCGAATTTAAAGGATTTGGAATTTTCTTTTTACAATAAGGACGATGTTAAAGAGGCTAAGGCTGGTGATATTGTCATTGCCGAGATTGTCAAACGTACTAAGAGTGGCTTTAGAGTCATAGTACAGCAGGTAGTACATGATATCGGTAATTTAAACAATATCATTGTTATGGCCGTCTTACGTAATGATATTCCTAATGCCTGGCCTGAGAGCTTAAATCATGTCTTGCCGCGTATTCCTTCTGAGGTTAAGCCTGAGGAGACTGTAGGCCGTGAGGATTTAAGAGCTGTACCCTTAGTCACTATCGATGGTGAAGATGCTCGCGACTTTGACGATGCAGTTTATTGTCAAAAAGAAGGCCGTGACAAATGGCGCTTATTTGTCGCCATTGCCGATGTCTCTTATTATGTGCGCCCCGGTACTCTTATCGATAAGGAAGCCTTAGTTCGTTGCAATAGTTGCTATTTCCCGAACTTTGTAATTCCGATGCTACCTGAAAAACTCAGTAATGGTATCTGCTCTTTAAATCCTAATGTCGATAGATTATGTATGACCTGCGAGATGATCATTAACTCTAAAGGCCAAATCGAAAATTATCGCTTCTATCCGGCAGTAATGAGATCGCATGCACGTCTTACCTATACTGAAGCTTGGCAGATGATCGAGCAGGGTACTACCGATATCCCTGAGCATCAGGATCTTATCGAGAATATCAAAGAGCTCTATAAGCTCTATGGGGCCCTCAAAGCCGATCGTAAGCGCCGTGGTGGCATCAGTATTGAAAGTGAGGAATTACACTTTATCTTCAATGAAAAGATGGAGATTGTCGGGGTTAAACCTTTAGTGCGTAACGATGCGCATATGCTCATTGAGGAGTGCATGATTGCCGCTAATGTGGCCGCAGCTACCTTTGTCTCTGAGCATCAATACGAAACTCTCTATCGTGTACATGCTAAGCCGCCGCTTAAGAAATTAGGCCTATTAGCCGGTCAATTAGCGCGCTTTGGTTTAAGCCTTACCGGAGGTGAGGAGCCGACTTCACAGGATTATGCTAAGTTAGCTCAGGCCTTAGAGGATAGACCTGATCGCAAGATCATCAGTGAGTTTATCTTACGCAGTATGTCTAAAGCTGAGTATACGCCGCAGAATATCGGTCACTTTGGTTTAGCTTTACAAAAATATGCACACTTTACCTCACCTATCCGCCGTTATGCAGATTTACAGTTACATCGTGTAATTAAGTTTATCTTAGAGAAGAGCGATCACAAGTGGGGGCGCATCGGAGCACGTTTTTACAATAAACCAGAGCTTTTAGCCTTAGGTACACGTTGTACTGAGCGCGAGCTTGCCGCTGATAATGCTGAGCGCGAGGTTGATGCTCAATTAGCCTGTGTTTATGCCCAAAACTTTATCGGTGAGACCGTAGTCGGTACTATTACCGGTTGTTCAAACTTTGGCCTTTTCGTGCACTTAGATGATATCGGTGCTGACGGTATGATCTATATTGGCAATTTCCCGACCTATATGGAATTTGACCATATAAAACAGACCTTAACTAGCGCTAATAATAAAGTCTACGCTATTGGCGATAAGATTAAGGTCATTATTGCTGCTGTGGATGTCGATGAGCGCAAGATCGACTTGATGCCTTTATCAAATAAGCCTAATGCTAAGCTTTTACAAAAGAAGCGTCAGAGCCAGATAAGTCGTCAGGAAAAGAAGCGTAAATTAGATGAAAATGTCGATAAAGAGGCAATTTTTGATAAGATAGCCAACATTTCCCGCCCGCAGGAGGCAAAGGCTCAGGATGAGGTGCCGCGACAGCTTCACAGTCATGACGCTTTAGCTGAGGATTGGAGCGATGAGATCGCCAAGGCTAGCATTTACAATAATCCTTTAAAGATGCCAAATTCAGCCTTTGATAATATCGGTGCCTTAAATGGTAGCTATACTAAGGGCAAAAAGAAAAAACGTAAGAATTAGTAGGTAAAGCCAATGCGCATGCAAAAAAACAAGAAATCTAATCGCGAGATTATTTATGGTATCAATGCTGTAGCCGGGGCCATTGAGTCCATGCCAGAGAAGATCACCTCAGCTTGGATCGTCAAGGGCCGTGAGGATGATCGCCGTATCAATAGCATTGAAAGAGCCCTCTTGGCTATTGGTATTAAGCCGCAAAGCGCTATGCGTCATTTCTTAGATGAAAAGACTGAAAATGGCGTGCATCAGGGTGTGGTCTTGGAGATCTTAGCCGCTCCTCCTAAGGGCGATAAGTATTTAGCTGATTTACTTGAAAAGCTTGAAGATCACAAGCAGTTATATTTAGTTTTAGACGGTGTAACTGATCCGCGCAATTTAGGTGCCGCTATGCGTTCAGCTTGGGCCTTTGGTGTGGATGCCGTAATTGTGCCTAAGGACAATAGCGCCTCTTTAACACCAGTTGCCCGTAAGACTGCCGATGGTGCGGCCGAGGTTGTACCTTTAATTGCTGTGACTAATTTAGCTCGTACCTTAGAGCTTTTAAAGGAGCACAATATTGAGGTTATCGGTTTAGCCGGTGAGTCTTCAGCTAATATTCAGGAATATGACTTCCAGATCCGTACTGCTTTAGTTATGGGTTCTGAGGAGAGCGGTATGCGTCATTTAACGCGTGAAAAGTGCGATGCTACCGTTAAGATCCCGATGGCTGACGGCGTTGAGTCGCTAAATGTCTCAGTTGCTGCCGGTATTGCTCTTTATGAGGTTAAGCGTCAGCTTGATAAATAATTAGTCTTAATCTCGCTATAAGCAAATCTCTGATGACAATTCATCAGAGATTTTGGTTCTTCCGTATTGGTGTTGGAATCTCTGATGGGTAGTAACATAATTTAA
>USBR01000047.1 GCA_900552905.1 uncultured Succinatimonas sp.
AAAAGCTGTCACCTAGCTGACAGCTTTTTTTATGTCAAAAAAAAGCCTTTGAGATAGCTCTCAAAGGCTCTTTAGGCTAAACATTAGGCATTAAGGTTATGCGTTTTATTAAACTGAGAATTATAGAGCAAGGCATAAGCACCATTGAGATCTAATAATTCCTGATGCGTGCCCTCTTCTACGATATGGCCATCATTGATAACTAAGATCTTATCGGCATCCATAACGGTCGATAAGCGGTGAGCTATCACAATAGTGGTACGGCCCTCCATCAGCTTATCTAAAGCCTTCTGTACTACCTTTTCAGACTTATTATCTAAAGCTGAGGTAGCCTCATCTAAAATAACCAACGGCGCATTTTTGAGGATGGCACGAGCGATAGCTAAACGCTGCTTTTGACCACCTGAGAGCAGTAAACCCCTCTCACCTATCAAGGTATCTAAGCCATGCGGCAGATTATAGACAAAGTCATCTAAATACGCGCTCTTAATGGCATGATTCATCTCATCCTCGGTCGCATCCATACGACCATACATGAGGTTTTGACGGATGGTACCTTCAAAGAGGAAATTATCCTGAAAGACCATGGCCACTTTAGATCTTAACGAGTCTAAGCTAAACTCGGTAATATCATGACCATCGATACTGATGACACCTGAATCAATTTCATAAAGACGCGGGATTAAAGAGCAAACTGTAGTCTTACCGCCACCTGAATTACCCACTAAAGCGACCTTAGTGCCAACTTCAACCTTAAAGTTCACCCCCTTTAGGATCTCACGCTCATCGGTATAGGAAAAACGTACATCCTTAAAGTTGATCTCTTCTTTAATGTCCAAAAGCTTACTCTTAGCACTGTCATCTTCATTTTCATAGCTATGCTCTTTTAAGAGCTGATAGATACGATCTAAAGCTAACAGAGCTTGCTGTACGCTGATATAGTTATTGCCAATGCTCTTAATGGGGGTATAGAGCATGATTAAAGCGGCAAGGAAAGCGACGAAGCCACCTGAGGTAATCTCACCTATCATGATGAGGTGTAAACCAAAATAGAGCACACCGGCAACACCACAGGCGGTGATCAAATGCATGACCGGCGCTAACCAGTTAGTATCACGCACAATCTTCATATTCAGGCGGAAGAGATAAGTCATAGTCTCATTAAAGTGCTTGACCATCTGTGACTTTAAGTTAAAGGACTTAATCTCACGATTACCCTGAGAGGTCTCATTATAGAGAGTCATGACCTTAGCATTAGCACCGACAGTACGATTGACGATTTGCTTTACTCTCTTTCTGACAATCTGCATCGGAATGAATAATAAAAAGAGCACGCCGACAGCCACAATGGATAATTGCCAGGAATTGTAGACAAGCACTACCACTAAGGATAATGAGGAAAAGAACTTAGTTAAGAATAGACGGATATTATTGATAAGACCTGAGGTGGCAAGATCTGGATCGCTTGCAAAGCGATAGATAACACTACCTGAGTTATTAGCATTGTAAAAGGAGGTTTCCATATTGATGAGCTTTTTATAAAGCTTCAATTTCACATCCATGGCAATGCGATTACCGACATAATTATTAACATAAGCGGAGAGATATAAAAATATACCCTGAGCTAGCGAAAAGCCGATGATAAAGAGCGGTACATAATAGGCAAAGCTTTTATCCTGTGACACCATTACCCTATCCATAAATGGCTTTAAAAAGGATGCCACTACGGCATCTAAAGCGCCTACAGGGATGGTCAACAGCATGCCGACAATAGCAATAACGGCATAGGGCTTTAAGAAGGGCCAGAATTGGCTATAACCACGCCAAAAACTGGTATTAGGATTACTTTTAACGTCGCTTAAAACGAGGGGATATTTACGCGAGGTATTATTACTCATAGGCTCCCATAATATAAAAATCCCCGTATGTGCGCATACAGGGATCTGTTTCACAACATGCCACTATATTAGTTTACAGTGGCTATGTTTGCAAGGAATGCTATTTAACAAACTTCATAGCAGAACGAGCAATCATGAGTTCTTCGTTAGTCTGGATCATAAATACGGAAACCTTAGAGGTCTCAGTGGAGATCTTGCCAGAACCATTGCCCTTGAAGCCTAAGAACTTAGAGTTGAGCTCCTTGTCGATCTCAACACCAAAGCACTCCTTTAAGAGGTTGCAGGTTAACTCGCGGATAATATCGCAGTTTTCACCGATACCGCCAGCAAAGGAGATAGCATCAACGTGACCTAAAGGAATGTAGTAAGAAGCGATGAACTTAGCTAAACGATAGGCATACATATCGAAAGCTAAGACGCACTTAGGCTCACCCTTAATATAGCCCTCTTCGATAGGACGCATATCAGAGGAGATACCAGATAAGGCTAACATACCGGAATTCTTATTGAAGACGTCCTTAACCTGCTCAGGGGTCATATTGAGACGGTCGCAGAGGAAGAAGACGACAGAAGCGTCGATGCTACCGCAACGAGTACCCATGATAAGACCATCAAGCGGAGTTAAGCCCATGGAGGTATCCATGCACTTGCCACCCTTAACGGCGGAAACAGAAGCACCGTTACCTAAATGGCAGGTGATGACATTGATGTCTTCAACCGGCTTATTTAAGAACTTAGCAGTCTCCTGAGCGATATACATGTGAGAAGTACCGTGAGCACCGTACTTACGTAAGTGTAAATCGCTGTAGTATTCCTCAGGAATAGCATAGCGGAAAGCCTTAGGCGGCATGGTCTGATGGAAAGCGGTATCAAATACAACCACGTGCGGAATATCCGGGAAATTCTTACGGGCAGCTTCAATACCTAAAATGTGGGCCGGATTGTGTAAAGGAGCAAAGGGGATAACCTTAGCGATATTAGCTACAACCTCGTCGTCAACTAAGGTAGGCTCGCTGTAGATATCACCACCCTGAACAACACGGTGACCGCAAGAAACGATAGAATCGTGAAGCTCCTCATCCTGAGACATAACGTTCTTAACTAAGAACTCTAAGGCGCGATCGTGACCTGCACCTGCACCTAAGGAAGCCTTTTCCTTATCCTGACCTTCAAAGCGCCAAGAAATACGAGCCTCGTCTAAACCTAAAGCCTCGGCAATGCCACTTAAATAAGTATGACCATCCTTTGGATCTAAAATGGCAAATTTAACAGAAGAGCTACCGCAATTGATAACTAGAGCGGTTGAACCATATTTATTCATCAATTTGTGTCCCGATTATTAGCAAAAACGAATTTGGCCCTATTTTGCACAGAGTCATTTAAACTGTGAATATATTACCATTTTGTAAGAAAACTTGTTACCACAAGCAGGCATTGATCTGTCGATTTTTGAATGTGATCAATATAAAATCAGTGTTAACGTGGTAATTGCCACATTTTAGAACAACTCAAATTTTAGAAGAAAATTATGATTGATGTTGCTGATTTAAGAAGAAGTTATAAGCTAGGTGGCCTCAGCGAAGAGGATATGCCATCCCATCCAATGGAGCTTTTTGAAAAATGGTTACAGCAGGCCATTGACTCTGGCCTCTATGATCCTAATGGTGTTGTCGTCAGCACTGTTGATAGCCATAATCAGCCCTTTTCCCGTATGGTTTTGCTTAAGGATTATGACAAAGAGCATTTGGTTTTCTATACCAATTTAGGTTCACGTAAAGCGCAACAGCTTAAAGAAAACCCGAAAATCTGCATGCTCTTTCCGTGGTTCTATTTAGAGCGTCAGGTAATGTTTTTAGGCACAGCTACCAGACAGTCGATGCTTGAGGATTTAAAGTACTTCCACTCCCGTCCCCGCGGCAGTCAATTAGGCGCCTGGGCTTCGCATCAATCCAAGCTCATTTCCGCCCGCGGCATCTTAGAGAGTAAGTTTTTAGAAGTTAAAGAGAGATTTAAACAAGGTGAAGTACCGCTTCCCTCCTTCTGGGGCGGCTTTAAAGTCAAATTCGACACCGTTGAGTTTTGGCAAGGCCGTGAAAATCGCCTGCACGATCGCTTTATCTATAATCTCAACTCTGAAGGTCAGTGGGCAAAACCACAGCGTTTAGCTCCCTAAGGCTCCATAAAAAACCCCGAGCTCAATGCTTCGGGGTTTATACATCTTGATAAATTTTAGAAGACTACAGTCTTATTGCCGTGAATGAAGACCTTATCATCTAAAACCTTAGAGATAGCACGCATGAGAACCATCTGCTCTACATCGTGACCTGCTTTAGCTAAGGTCTTAGGATCATAGCGATGATTGACCTTGATGACATCCTGCTCAATGATAGGACCTTCATCTAAGCAATCAGTTACAAAGTGAGCGGTAGCACCGATAATCTTCACTCCGCGATCAAAGGCCTGCTGATAAGGCTTAGCACCCATGAATGCCGGTAAGAAGGAATGATGAATATTGATTAGCTTGCCTAAAGGATAATGGCTTACGAATTCGTGGGAGAGAATGCGCATGTATTTAGCTAAAATTACATAATCGCAATCTAAGCGATCGATAACTTCCATCAAGCGCTTCTCTTGCTCCTCACGGCTAATACCTTCGTGAGAGACTAAGGTAAAGGGTACATTGAACTTACGAGCAAGCTCACTTAAATCCTCATAATTACCAACCACACCAACGATATCGGCATTGAGAGCGCCAGCATAGGTCTTCATTAAGATCTCACCTAAGCAGTGGGATTCCTTGGTAACTAAAATGCATAAACGGCGACGGTGATTGTCAGCTAAGCGCACAGAGGCGCCCTCAGGTAAAACTGATTTAACATCGGCAATAAAACGATCGGCATAGAAGAAGTCACCCTCTAATACTGAACGCATGAAAAATTTATTGTCCTCAGCTGAGGCAAACTGATCTTGGCGAATAACGTTTAAGTGATGATTGAAGCAGCAATTGGTGATCTTAGCGATAAGACCGATATCATCGCTACACTCAGTCAAAAGAATTCTTTTTTCCATTTCCTAGAAACAAACTTTATATAAAAACAAACTGGTTATCTTGACGATTTTAAATGACAATTGTATTTTGTGCAAACTGTATCATAAAAGTGCAAAAAACAGCATTTTTATAATATTTAGAAATTTCAAAGTTTATCGCTACAATAAAGTCAGACTTTGAAAATACACACTCTTTCGTTATGGGAACTGCTTAATGTCAATTGAAGAAACTCTACCGCAAATTGATAAATTTGCTACCTTGATTATCCCAGGTAAAGATCCTATCAAGTTGCCGATTTTGCGTGGTACCATGGGCCCTGAGGTTATCGATATCCGTGAATTAGGCAAACAAGGCTATTTCACCTATGATCCAGGCTTCGTCTCTACTGCTTCCTGCATGTCCCGCATTACCTTCATCGATGGTAAAAAAGGTATTCTGCTTTATCGCGGTTACCCAATTGACCAATTAGCCACCAAGGCCGATTATCTGCAGGTTTGCTATCTGTTATTTAAGGGTGAACTTCCTGATAAGGAACAATATCAAGATTTCACCTATAAGATTAAGCACCACACCCTCGTGCACACCCAGATGGAATCCCTTTTCCAAGCCTTCCGCCGTGACTCCCACCCGATGGCAGTACTCTGCGGTGTTGCCGGTGCTCTCTCTGCCTTCTATCACGATAGATTAGATATTTACGATCCTGAGCATCGTGAAATGACCATGACCCGTCTAGTCGCTAAGATGCCAACCTTAGCTGCCATGTCCTATAAGTATTCCATAGGTCAGCCTTTCGTTTATCCGCGCAATGATCTCAGCTATGCCGGTAACTTCCTGCATATGATGTTCGCCACCCCGTGCGAGCCTTATAAGGTCAATAAAGTCGTAGAAAAAGCTCTCGATACAATCTTCACCTTACATGCCGATCACGAGCAAAACGCTTCTACCTCTTCAGTACGTCTAGCCGGCTCCTCAGGCGCTAACCCTTATGCCTGTATTGCCGCTGGTATTGCCTCACTGTGGGGACCGGCTCACGGTGGTGCTAACGAAGCTTGTCTGCGTATGCTGCAGGAAATCGGTACTGTGGATAGAATTCCTGAGTACATCGCCCGTGCTAAAGATAAGAACGATCCGTTCCGCTTATACGGCTTTGGTCACCGTGTCTATAAGACCTTCGATCCGCGTGCTGTCGTTATGCGCGATACTTGCCACGCTGTGCTCGATGCTCTGCACATCACTGACAATCCCGCCTTAGATGTCGCCACCGAGCTTGAAAAGATCGCTCTCTCTGACGATTACTTCATCTCGCGTAACCTCTATCCTAACGTTGACTTCTACTCTGGTATCATCCTCAATGCCATCGGTATTCCGACCTCCATGTTCACCGTAATCTTCGCTATTGCCAGAACCATCGGTTGGATCACCCACTGGAATGAAATGCAGACCATTAAGGATTCCCGTTTAGGTCGTCCGCGTCAGATCTACACTGGTAAGGAAATCCGCAATGTTAAGGCCTTAAGCAGACGCTAATTTGCGGGCTTAATTGTGGTTCTTCCGTATTGGTGTTGGAATCTCTGATGGGTAGTAACATAATTTAACAT
>USBR01000048.1 GCA_900552905.1 uncultured Succinatimonas sp.
TGAAAAATACATGCGACCTTAATGAAATTTTTTCAAGGCAAAAGAATAAAAAAGGCCCTAATGCTGAGCAACAGGACCTTAGTTATATTGAAACTTTACTTTATTATGAACCTGAGGCGCTTTCTAAAGCTTCCTTTTTGATCACTAAAGGTTCTTGATGGTTAGCTACAGTATTTTGATCAACCACCACGCGCTCGACATCCTTAACAGACGGAATATCGAACATAGTATTCAATAATAAGCCCTCAACTACTGAACGCAGGCCACGCGCACCGGTATGGCGTTCAATAGCCTTGTCAGCGATGGCATTTAAAGCTTCCTGAGTGAACTCTAACTTGACGCCTTCAAACTTAAACATGGCCTCAAACTGACGCAAAATAGCGTTCTTAGGCTCACGTAAAACGCGGATGAGATCTTCACGGCTTAACTCACCTAAAGCGGTGATTACCGGCAGACGACCTACGAACTCAGGGATAATACCAAACTTTACGAGATCGTCAGGCTCTACATGAGCGTATTTATCAGTTAAGGTCATAGCATCATTCTTGCCATAGACCTCAGCGCCAAAGCCAATGCCAGCCTTCTTAGACATTCTCTTCTCGACAACCTTGTCTAAGCCGTCAAAGGCACCACCACAGATAAAGAGGATCTGTGAGGTATCAACCTCGATCATCTTATCCTGCGGATGCTTACGCCCACCATTAGGCGGTACGGAAGCCACAGTACCCTCAATCAACTTTAAGAGTGCCTGCTGTACACCTTCACCGGAAACATCGCGGGTAATAGAAGGGTTTTCACTCTTACGGGCAATCTTATCGATTTCGTCAATATAGATAATACCGCGCTGAGCTTTTTCAACGTCAAAATCGCAATTTTGCAATAATCTGACGATGACGTTCTCTACATCCTCACCGACATAACCGGCCTCAGTTAAGGTGGTAGCATCGGAGATGGCAAAAGGAACGTTTAAAAAACGCGCTAAGGTTTGTACTAATAAAGTCTTACCTGAGCCTGTAGGTCCGACTAAAAGAATATTGGATTTACCTAACTCAACTTCATTTTCAGTCTTTGAATGCTTCAAACGCTGATAGTGATTGTAAACAGCTACGGATAAAACCTTTTTGGCATTTTCCTGACCAATTACATAATCATCTAAATGAGCGGCAATCTCGTGCGGAGTCGGAATATTGTCCAAGTCCAATTCAGGCTTCTTAAGCTCTTCAGCTTTAGCCTGACCTTTCTTTTGGAGCATGGAATAGCACTTAGTAATGCAGTCAGAGCAAATACAATAACCGTCGCGAGCCTTAATGAGGGTACGCTCAGAGGAGGCAGTTTGTCCACAGAACAAACATCTCATCTTATTTTTATCAGTCATCTTTATTCCTCAGAAACCTTGGCCAGATCAGCACGGCTAGTTATGACCTTATCGATAAGACCATAATCACAAGCCTCTTGAGCCGACATAAAGTTATCTCTGTCAGTATCGCGCTCAATAACCTCTAGAGGCTGACCTGTATGCTTTGCTAAGAGCTCATTTAAAGTCTGCTTGATGCGCTGTGTTTCACGAGCGTGGATCATAATGTCAGTAGCCTGACCTTGGAAGCCACCTAAGGGCTGATGGATCATGATACGGGCATTAGGCAGAGCAAAACGCTTGCCCCGAGCACCACCTGATAAGAGGAAAGAACCCATAGAACAGGCCTGACCCATACACAACGTGCAGACATCGGGCTTGATATACTGCATGGTATCGTAAATCGCCATACCCGCAGTCACCACTCCACCCGGAGAGTTGATGTATAAATAGATATCCTTGTCAGGATCTTCTGATTCAAGGAAGAGAAGCTGGGCCACTATCAGATCGGACATGTGATCCTCGACCTGACCGGTTAAGAAGATCACGCGATCTTTAAGCATGCGTGAATAAATATCGAATGAACGTTCACCGCGCGCAGTCTGCTCGATTACCATCGGCACTAGCGTCGAGGCTGCCTGTTCTCTCATATACATGTTAGCCCAGCTCCTTATTAGCTAAATAAAATTACTGACGAGAGGTTAACTCTTCGAAAGTTAAGGTCTCTTCACCGTCACAAGCCTTCTCCATGAGGGCGTCGACGATCTGATGCTCATAAGCGCTCATTAAGAAGTTGGACATAGCCTTCTTGTCCTTCTTAAGAGACTCAACAACAGCCTTGCTGTCCTCAAAAGCCTCAGCGTACTCAGCGATTAAGGAGTCAACTAATTCCTTAGACGGAGATAACTTTAACTCTTCCTCGAAGGCTCTGATGATGAAGCCTAAACGAGCGTTGGTCTCAGCCTGATCCTTGAAGTTCTCAGCCTTAACCATGTCATCCTTCGGGGTGAAACCGAACTGAGCTTTGATCTGCTGCTTCATATTGTCCTGTAAACGCTTAGTCTCCTCAGCAACAGCAGCAGTCGGGACCTCTAAGTCCTTGTACTGCTCGGCTAAAGCGTCATAGAGGGAGTCACGGGTCTTAGCATATAAGGCCTTGTTGAGCTCACGCTGCATATTCTTGCGTAAAGCGTCGCGGAAAGCCTCTACGCCACCTTCCTTGATGCCGTAGACCTTAACGAAGTCCTCATTGACCTCAGGTAATACGCGCTCAGAAACGGTATTAACGGTGATGTCGAAGGTACCCTCTTTGCCCTCTAAATCCTTAGACTGATAAGGGGTCGGGAAGGTGGCCTTGATCACGAAGGACTCACCGGCCTTGTGACCGATTAACTGCTCAGCAAAACCCGGAATTAAAGAGGTCTTGCCCGGCTGAACGGCGAAGTCATCAGAAGAACCGCCTTCCTTAACTTCCTCACCGTCAACGCTTAACTTGAAGGCGATGCGAGCTAAGGTGTCATTAGAAATTACTAAATCATCCTTAACCTGCCACTTGCCCTGCTGCTCGCGGAGGTTACCGATCATCTTCTCAACGTCAGCGTCGGTGATCTCAGACTTGAAGTGCTTTAACTTCAGCTCAGCTAAATCCTTTAAGACAACCTCAGGCTCAACCTCAACTAAAGCGGTATAGGAAAAATCCTTCTCTAAGTCAAAGTTGTTGTCAACTAAGCTTAACTCAGGACGATCGATAACCTTAAGCTTAGTCTCATCAATAGCCTTGTATAAGGTGTTCTTGAAGATTAACTCATGAGCCTCAGAGATGATGTCATAAGCAAAACGCTGCTCTAAAACTTTGGTCGGAACGTGACCCTTACGGAAACCGTCGATACGAGCGGACTTAGCGATCTTAGCTAAAGCCTGCTTGTAGTAATTCTTAACGTCAGCGGCCGGCACAGTGATGGTGATAAGGTGCTTTAAGCCTTCTTTCTTCTCGGTTGAAACCTGCATCATTTACCTCGATTTAGGTTGCAGTTATACAAAAATACAAAACAAAGTACCCTTAGGAGAGCTTCTCTATCCTAAGCGCTACTTAAACTTGCTTATTATACACAAGGAACGGAAAGGATTATAGTATATAGAAGAAAAGCTTAGGTCAAGCTGAGGATTTTTGAGCTTTTTTCTTAATATTGCACTGTAATCATTAAGGATTTTCTATGTCTAAGACCTTATTAGGTGTCATTGAGGGTTTTTATGGTCGTCCCTATCAGGACGACTGTCGCTTAGATCTATGTAGCTTTTTAAAAGAGCAGGGCTTGCACTTTTATATCTATGCTCCTAAAAACGCCTCCTTTTTAAGACGGACTTGGACTGAGCCTTTAAGCTCTGATGAAATCTCACAGCAAAAGATATTAAGTGAGCATTGCCGTAGTTGCAATCTCAAATACGGCTTTGGTATCTCCCCGCTTAATATCTGTAAAGATGTCGCTAAGCTACTGCCTAAACTTCTCGATAAAACCTGTCATTTAGTCAAAGAGACCAAAGCACCTTTAGTCGCTTTATTATTTGATGATATTGAGATTGCAAAAAACGAAGGGCAAATTCAAAATTACATTATTAAAGAGATGGCAAAAGCCTTACCTTCTTGTGTAGAAAAACTCTTAGTTTGCCCTTCTTATTACAGTGAAGATCCTATTTTAGAGAAGGTCTTTGGCTCTAGGCCTCAGTCTTATTTTGAGGAATTAACCGACAACATACCGAGTTTAATCAGCTTTTTCTATACTGGCCCTAAGGTGCTCTCTCCTAATATCACGCCTTGTGATATTAAAAAGGCTAAAGCTTATCTTGGAGAACATCTCTCCATTTGGGATAATTATCCTGTCAATGACGGTAAAAATATCTGCAATAAAATCTATACAGCCCCCTTTTCCGGACGCACAGAGCTTGATGGCAGTGTCGAGCTACATGCTATAAATCCTATGACTGAATGCCATTTGTCGAAAATGGCCATAGCCTCGTTAGCGAGTATTTATAGTAAGGAGGAGAGTGCTTTAGCTCTAAAGAGGCAAGAGCGGATTTTAGAGGAGCTATTTTTAGATAAAGTAGCAGATCTTAAGCCCTATCTACAACTTTTACAAAATCAAGGGCAGCAAGCTTTAAGTGCTCTTGATAAAGAGAAGCTTATGTCTATATTAAAAACGCTACCCACTGCCGGTGCCTGTGAATTAAAGCTCTTTTTAGAGGGCTTTTATAAATTTGATCCAACCTGCCTTACTTCTTAAAAACTGTCATCACTATGTGGAAATCTTATCTCATCTTACTTTTAGCTATTGCCTTTGAGACGGCCGCAACCTCTTTTTTAACTAAAAGTGAACAATTTACCAAGCTCCTGCCCTCAGCTTTAAGCATCATAGGTTATATTTGCTCTTTTTACTGTCTGAGCATAGTATTAAAGAGCATACCTGTAGGCATTGCTTATGCAATCTGGTCTGCTATCGGCATTGTACTTATCGCCATCATAGGTTTTGTCATCTTCAAGCAAAAATTAGATTTAGCGGCAATTATTGGACTTAGCTTTATCATTATCGGCGTTGTCATTATCAATCTCTTTTCAAAAAGCATCAGCCATTAAGGAGAAATTATGCATATTGAACATTTAGCTATCTGGTGTGAGGATTTAGAAAAAGAACGCCTCTTTTATGAAAAGTATTTTGCCTTTAAATCTACAGACAAATACGTCAATCCTAAAAAAGGCTTTAGCTCTTATTTTTTAAAAAGTGCGGATAATGCCTGTCGCTTAGAGCTCATGCATAAAGAGGTGATCGACACAAGACTTAGATCAGAGCTTTTAGGTTTTGCGCATTTTGCCATAGCTTTAGGCAGTAAGGAGCTTGTCGATACGCTGACAGAAACTTTAAAAAATGACGGTTATGAAATTAAAGGAGAACCTAGAACAACAGGAGATTGTTATTATGAAAGTGTTGTTCTCGATCCTGAGGGTAATCTCTTAGAGCTCACCGTTTAGCCCTTTTGTTTCTTTTTCTAGGCTTTAGAAAAAATCCACTCCTTTTTTTTCGTTATGCTAAAATACTCACAAATTTTTTTAAGGGATTACATCAAAAGTGAGTATTGTGACCGAACCTAGAACCATTAAGGACCGTTTCCGTGGCTTTTTACCTGTAGTTGTCGATGTTGAGACTGCAGGCTTTAACCCGCAAACCGATGCCCTCTTAGAGGTAGCAATGATGACCGTAAAGATGGATGAACACGGTCATTTCACTCCAGGTGTACTCTATCATGCCAATATTCGTCCCTTTGCAGGGGCTGTGATCAATCAGGCTAATATCGAGTTTTTAGGAATCGATCCTTTTGATGAAAAGCGTGAGCTTCAAGATGAAGCAACTAGTCTCTTAACTATGTTTAAGGCCATTCAAAAAGAGGTTAAAGCTCAGCACTGCAAGCGTGCTATTCTCGTCGGTCACAATGGACACTTCGATCAGAGCTTTATCAATGCCGCCGCCGAGCGTAATGGTTTAGCTAAGAAAAATCCCTTCCATCCGTTCTCGGTTTTAGATACTGCCTCGCTTTCAGCTCTCATCTATGGACAAACCGTTTTAGCTAAATCTTGTATTGCCTCAGGCTTAGGTTTTGATATGAATTCAGCTCACGGCGCCGCTTATGACACCACACAAGAGTGTCAGCTCTTTTGCAATATCTTAAATAGCTATACCCGCTTTGCCGGTTTTCCGCAGGCCTCTTGCTAATTTAAGTCCCTATTCCTGTGTTCGCAAAAAGCTCTGCACTTTGTGTAGAGCTTTTTTCTTGCGCACAAGAGATAAAAAATGCTGCGACAAGCGCAGCATTAAAACACATTACAAGGACAAAATTCTTTAATAGCCAAACCAGTGTGCAGGCTCGGTTATGATCTGCGGGAAGACTAAGCAGGCGATGAGGAATAAGAACTCGGCAATTAGGAATGGACCGATACCACGTACGACCTGACCCATCTTAAGCTTACTTACAGAGCAGCCAA
>USBR01000049.1 GCA_900552905.1 uncultured Succinatimonas sp.
TCTAACGTGTTCTACTTTCAATTATTTACCCATAGATATACACGAAGAGCCAGATAAATTTACATATATGAGCTAAAGCTCAAAGGAATAGTCTTAGTTATGACAAGTATTTACGCTATAATATACAGTTGTTTTCTCTGACAAACTGTAAAGCAGTTTATAAAAAGCATGTGGATAATAGTATGATAGATGTAAGCAAAATTCCTCACTATGATGAAAAAATTGAATTTTTAAAATCCACAATTAAAAGCATTCCCGATTATCCAAAGCCAGGCATTCTCTTTCGCGATATCACCTCTTTATGTGAAAACGGCGAGGCTTTTGCTACTACTATAGATTTACTCTATGAGCTTTACAAAGATGAAAATATCGATAAGGTAGTAGCCGCTGAGGCTCGTGGCTTTGTCTTTGGCGCGGCTTTAGCCTCTAAACTTAGAAAGGGCTTTGTCATGGTCAGAAAGCCCGGTAAATTACCGCGTAAGACCATTGAAGAGCATTATGATCTTGAATATGGCGTCAATACCTTACAATTACATGAAGACTCCATTGTCAAAGGTGAGCGCATCTTAGTTTTAGATGATTTATTAGCTACCGGCGGTACCATCGGCGCGATGGTAAATTTAGTCAAGCGTCTAGGTGGTGAGATTGTCGATATCGCCTTTATTATCGAGCTTATGGAATTAGGCGGAGCGGATAAGCTCGAAAAGCTCTATGGCATCAGACCCTTATCCTTATTTAAGTTACCAGGACATTAATTTTTTATGGCCATCACTGAGTATCAGGCATTAGCCCGTAAATATCGTCCCCAGACCTTTGATGAGGTGGTTGGACAAAAGCATGTTATTGCCGCTTTGCGCAATACTATCGACTCGCAACGTCTGCATCATGCCTATTTGCTCACCGGTACGCGCGGTATCGGCAAGACCACGATTGCGCGTATTATCGCCAAATGCTTAGAGTGTCAGGATGGTATCAGCTCTCATCCGCATGCAGACGGTAAGCTCTGTGATAATTGTCAGGCCATCATTAAGGGAGCCTTCCCTGATGTCATTGAAATTGACGCGGCCTCTCAGACTAAGGTTGAGGATACCCGTCAATTATTAGAGAATACACAATACCCGCCGCTATCAGGTCGCTTTAAGATCTATATTATCGACGAAGTGCACATGCTCTCGACAAGCAGTTTCAATGCCCTGCTTAAGACCTTAGAAGAGCCGCCTTCATATGTAAAATTCATCTTAGCTACTACCGATCCACATAAGATCCCAGTTACCGTGCTCTCGCGCTGTCTGCAATTTCAGCTTAAAGCGCTCTCTTTAGATGAGATTAAAGAGCAGATTGAAAAGATCTGCGGTAAAGAGGGTATTCCCTGTGAGGCGGAGGCTGCAGCTCTGATTGCGCGTGCTGCCCGCGGCAGTATGCGTGATGCTTTATCGCTATGCGATCAGGCCATTGCTTTAGCTAATGGTTCCTTAAAGCGCGAGAGCGTGATTGAGATGTTAGGTACTGCCGGTGACGGTATTATCACCAATCTCTTAGATATCTTAAAACCGCAGTCAGAAAGCGATCTTAGTGATTTTTTAGAGAAGGTGAGACGCATTAGCCCTAACTATAAAAATCTCTTAGATGAGATCGTCAATTGCTTCCACGATCTAGCGTTATTTCAGCTCGTAAATCAAAGTAAGCTCACTATTTTCTCCTATCCGCGTGAGCTTTTAGAGACTTATGCTCCGCTTTTTGCTCCTGAGAGCTTACAGCTTTATTATCAAATTGCCTTACAGGCCGTAGAGGAGAATAAGGTCGCCTTTGATAGCGCTAGCGTCTTTGAGATGATGGTGTTACGCCTCTTAGCCTTTACCCCCGAAAAAAAAAAGCGTGGCTAGGGGAAGATAGCTATTATTTAGAGCCTTTCTATGAGGAAAGTGCCTTAAGAGGCCGTCTTGCTTTAGCCCTTACTACTGAATTTACTAAAGCGCCTGAGATTATCGAGGTCGAGCCTCAAAGTGTCAGTACTTTAAAGCAAGAAGAATCTATATCTCCTAAAGCTCCACTACTGCCTAAAAATAATGCTGTACCGGCAAGTGTGTGGCGTCAGCAAGCTGACAGTGAGCTTGATATCTTACAATCATCCTTAGCTAACTTAGCGCACAATACGCTTAAAAGCTCGCTTGAGGTCAACTCTCAATATAAAGAGACTTTAGAGCGCATTGTCGCGCCTAAAGCCACCATTGCCGCCTCAGCCTCTAAGCTTAAATTAGAGCCCTCAGCGGCCTTTAAAGAGAGTATGGTGACAACTAGCCTAGATTTAGGCAAACCGCTACTTTCTGAGCTTAAATTAGTGCATGCTTATATCGATAAGCTCTATAGCCATCTTAACAATCTGCATGAGCATCAGCGGGCAAATTCTAAGGGCACTGATGCCTCCGATCTCGATGCTTTTGTTAAGGCAACCTTAGATCTAGGAAGTAGCTCTAAGGAGCACAGTGGTGAAGATTGCAGTGAGGTCCAGTCTAAAGCTACATATACTAATCAGCAGCATCTAAAATCTGAGCAAATTTCAGCCTTAGTCAAAGCTATCAGTGCCCCTGAAAACGATAAGGTGGTAGAGATACGTGAAATCACGACACAGGCTAACTTTAAGGCATCAAATCTTGAAAGTGTAGCTCAAAGTGAGACTTTGTCTCAATCTCAAAGTGCCGAGACTCCAAAAGATAAATTATCGGCCGATGATTATCTCGCTAAAGCACAAGCTGAAGCTGAGGCCTTACTGCAGGAGGATTTAGTCACTCAGAGTATCAATACAGCGACGCTTAAACCTAAATATCTACCGGCATCCTTAACGCTTGAGAAAAAGGGCTGTGAGGTTATCTATTGTGAAGGTGAGATTACGGATGCACAGCATGCCCATACTTTCACCACCTATTTTAAAGACGATATGCTCACTGTCTTTGAGGCCTTATCACGGAGTTTAGATAAGACTGAAGTTACGCATATTCGCCATCAAAACAATAATAAAGATTATTTCTCCTCTGAATTAAAGCGCGTCTTACAGGAGGTCTTAGAGCAGTGTGGGGAGAGACATACTGCAACAGTAAGTAAAGCTGAGGCTTTGGTATCTCAAAGTGAGAGTACGCCTCTATCTCAAAATGAGACTACGCCTGAGACTATACCAGAGGCTACAATCACTTTATCTGAGAGCTTTGATGAGGTGCCACCTGATAGCTATGAGAGCGAGCTTTTATATGCTGAGGATGAGGAGAATTTGGAGAGTGTAGTCAGTGGCGCCGATTTTTCTCTCTTGAAGATTGAAAATGAGAATAGCAATAAGCTTGTTGACGGTAAACCTACAGCACAATCGAGCTTTGAAGCTGAGATCTATTTAGGTGACAATCGCGCCTTAGGTAGACAATTGCAAGCTGAGGATTTCTATCAAAGCGTAGAAAAAAGCGATCCGTGGTTAGCCGATGTAGTCAAGGTTGGTTTTGCCCATGGCCCCGTCTATGCGTGTTTAAGTTATACTAAGCGTATTATCGATGCACATGATCCTAATTTATGGATACTCTATATGAGTGCTGATTTTAAGATGATGGCTGATGATCAGAATTTTGTGAATACTTTAAAAAACAAATTCTCGCTTTTGACTAATCGCGATATCAAGATCGAAATTCATCTAGTGCCGGACTTACCACCAGGCTGTCCTGAGCTCTTAGCGCGTGAGGCTTTACAGCAGGCAGTGGTAGCGGCGCGTGAGGAGTTAAAACAAGAACGCGCAATCGCAGATTTGATTGCGCGCTTAGGGGATAATTTAGATACGGTAGAGTTATCGCTCTACACGCAATTAGCGCCTACGGTGAAACCTTAGGCAAGCTTTAGCTTATTCCCAGCCTGAGCCTTCAGCTTCCTCTTGCTCATACTTAGAGGCATTGAGCTTCATGGCATTCCACACCTTATTGGTGATGCGGGAGACCTTAGAGGTGGTCGGGAGTAAGAAGTACATCTTCTCCATCTTATCTGCCGGAATTACGACTGAAGGATTGTGGCGTAATTCTGGATCTAAAGTCTCGATAGCTTCCTTAACTGGGAGAATATAGCGAGTCTCATTGGAGATGGATGAAGATACCTTAGGATCCATTAAGAAGTTAAACCAAGTATGGGCGGCATCATAATGATCGGCATTGACAGGAATAGTCCAGCAGTCAAACCAGTAAGGAGAGCCTTCCTCAGGGATGACATATTTGATGTCAACACCCTTGCCTGAAACCTTAGCTCTTTCGGTTGCCTGCAGGATATCTCCTGAATAACCGATAGCGGCGCAGATTTCGCCTGAGGCTAAGTCGTTAATATAGCGAGCTGAGTGGAAATAGGCGACATTAGCTGCAAACTTAGTTAAAAGCTCCTGTGCCTCTTTATAATCGGAGGCCTTCTCAGAGGTCGGATCCTTGCCTAAATAATGCATGGCGGTGGAGATAATCTCAATGGGGGAGTCTAAGACGGCAATACCGCATTGCTTAAGTTTAGAGGCATTTTCGCTTTTAAAGAGATCGTCCCAGGATTTAAACTCAAAGTCCTTACCAAAGATTTCTTCGATCTTCTGCTTGTTATAGCCGATACCGACAGAGATCTCAGTGTAGGGATAAGCGTAGTTGTTATCAGGATCGATAGAAGCTAAAGCCTGCGTACGTACCGGATCGAGCTTGACCCAGTTGGGGATCTTGCTCTTGTCGATCTTCTGTAAGGCCCCAGCTTTAGCTAAGCGCGGAACATAATAACTTACCATCATGACTGCATCAAAGCCTGAGTGACCTGAGAGTAAACGGGCCTCAACCATCTCATTGCTATCGAACATAGCATAATTGGTATTTTTAAGGCCTGATTCTTTTTTGAAGTCATCTACGGTAGTTGAACCGATATAATCACTCCAGTTCCAAATATTGAGATCAGCTGCCAGAGCATTAGCGCTGACGGCAGAGAGGATCGCAATCCCTATAAGACTTTTGCACATTTTCTTCATAATCAATTTCCTTAAAAAACCATCTGTAGATGGAAAGCTTTGTGTGCGAGGATATTATCCACAAGATATAAGCTCTAACCTTATCAAGACTTATAGGGGCTTTCAAAAGTTAACAAGCTTGAAAAAAATCTGAAACAAATTTTTTTTTGCATTATAGAAAAATGAGCAACTTTGACAACCTTTTATTTATAAATTTTAGATAAGTTTTATAAAATTTATAATTTAACTTAGATTTAATGCAAATAAATGATTGTTATACAAATATATTTTTATATTTTATGATTTTGTGCGCCGAGGGGCTTAGAAAAAATATTTAAAGGCTCTACAATAAACACAGCCTTTGACCATTTTTAGAGCTTTTATGATCCCCAAAATCTGTATTGCCAATCCTAAGGGCGGCTCAGGTAAGACTTCCTGTGCCGTTAATTTAAGTAGTGCGCTATCGCTTCAAGATAAGCGGGTATTGCTATGCGATCTCGATCCGCAATGCAGTGCCACTGTAGCTTTAGGTTTAAGGCCAGCTGATGATGCGCATTCTTTAGCGGGAGTTTTGATCTCAAAAAACGATCCGCGCGATTGTATTGTAAGTCTTAGCCCCACCTTAGATGTGATAGCGGCAAATTCCGATCTTACGGTAGTGCCGGTGGCGCTTTATACGCAGGACGATGCGCATTTAAGACTTAAAAAAGCCTTAGAGGAGATTGAGAGCAATTATGATGTCATTATTATCGATACGCCGGCCTCTTTAAGCATACTCAATATCAATGCCATCTGCGCTTGCAATAAGCTCTTAGTACCTCTGTGCTGTGACAGTTTTGCTATCGATTCTTTAAGTATGCTCTTAACTCTATGTAAGCGCCTGCAGGATGAACATAAAAGCTCAATTGAACTTTTAGGCTTGTTGCGGACTTTCTTTGATGATAAATCCCATCTTGTAAGCTATATAAGTGCCGAATTGCAGGCGCAGTTTCAAGATAAGGTCTTTGAGAGTGTCATCAGCTTTAATAGCCGCATTAGCGAGGCGCAAGCCTCAGGACAAAGCCTTTTAGCCTATGATCGCTCCTCCATTGCGGCGACGCAGTATATAAGTTTAGGCGCTGAGGTTTTAAATCGCCTCTATTCGCAGAGCAAGTACTCCGCATGAGTATTGCACTTAGGACAACAGAGTTTTTTACTTTCGCTTTTATTAAAGTCGCTATCGCCTGAGCGCGTTTTAAAGAATAAATAGGGGGTATGGCAGCGGGCACAGGCTACCGCTACGGCTGAGCCCTC
>USBR01000050.1 GCA_900552905.1 uncultured Succinatimonas sp.
GCTTAGCTTTAAATCGTTTTAGTATTGAGTTTGGTGAGCGGATCACCAAGTACCTTTAAAACTGTAACGCTAGCGATTAGGTAGGCCAACGCTAGTAAAATCGCTCGCAATTATTTGGTTTTTCTGGGAAAACGGGGTTGAAAACGACCCCGTTTTCTTTTATAATAGCATACCTAATAGGTTGGTTAAAGAAGGGATGAAAATGGCGGAGAAACCTGACTACGTTTTGAACTTTCCGAGGCAGAAAAACACGGAGATCAAGAAGATCGGAAACAACTGGTACGTCTACGAACGCTTCAGCAAATACGATCCGATCATCAAGCGCAGCCGCAAGGTCTCCGGTAAATGTCTCGGCAAGATCACGCCCGACGGACTTGTCCCGACGAAGCGTCACCTCGTGAGCGAAGTCGGGGCGGAAAAACCTTCCGCCCAAGTGTCCGATGTCGTTGAGGCGGGCGCCGTCATGTTCTTCTGGAACCGCACCGCCGCACTACGCGAGCGGCTCAAGCTTGTCTTTCCGGATCTCTGGAAAACGATCTACGCTGCCGCCATCCTGAGGACCATCAAAGAGCCTCGATTCCGCCGCCTGCAAGCACACTACGAGACGAGTCTCATTGCCCACTTGATGCCCGGCCTTTCTTTCGATGCGCCGAGTAACACCACACTTCTACAAGCGCTCGGACGTTGTCGCGCCGACATCTCCCGCTTCATGCAGGAAGACGTCAACAAGAGCGACGTCTTCATCCTCTTCAACGGCCACCGCCTGATCACTTCCTCGAAGACGATGGAGCTTGCCGAGCTCGGCTACGACTCGAAGCGCCGCTTCAAGCCACAGATAAACCTGCTTTACGTCTACAGCCTCGGCTATGACAGCAGTAATCCCGTGTACTACAGGCAATTCCTCGGCAGCACGCCCGATATCAGCGCGTTCTCCGACGTGCTCGCCGAGTGCGGCATCGCGAGCGGCAAGTACACGGTGATTGCCGACAAAGGCTTCGCATCGGAGGAGGAGTTCGAAACGCTCACGCAGAAGGACCTCTTCTATGTCATCCCGATCAAGCGCGGGAGCCGCTTCGTGAAGCCGCATCTGCCGCTGACGCCGCATAGCTATTCCGACCTTTTCCTCTACCACGGCCGGGCAGTCCAGTCCCTCAAAATAGAAGAGAACGGCTTCAACGTTTTCGTGTATTACGACGCCCAACTCTACGCCAACAAGCTCGTTGATGCCGCCGAGCGGACGGAACGCATAAATGCACAGAAAGACGGAAAGGCGCAACTCGAACTGACGCGCCGTCAAAAGGGTATCGGCAGGCTTTCGGACGAGCAGATGGACAAACTCAAGCCCCAAGACCTGAAGGAGCTTCTCGTAGCAATTCCCGAGATGGGAACCGTCACGATTCGAACCAACCGGACCGACCTGAACAGTCATCAGGTATACCGCGTCTACAAGCAACGTCAGACCATCGAGCAGTTTTTCAAGACATACGGGGCGAGCATGGATTTCGACGCTTCCTACATGCGGGATCGTACCAGTCAGGAGGCCTGGCTCTTCCTGAATCACTTGTCCGCTACGATTGCGATGGAGTGCATGGCCGACATCGCGCGGCTCGGCGAAGACAAGAACATTTCGTTCGAGGATCTGCGCCTCATGCTCGGCAAAATCTTGGCGTACAAAATTGATGGGAAATGGACCCTGGCACCGATCAAAAAGTCGGTGCAGAAACTCATTGCCAAGCTCGAATTTCCAATCGAGACATTCGACTTGGATTCTATGACCCGATCGGGCGGTACGCTGTCTTGACAGCGTACCTAAAACCTAGCGATACGGTTAAAAAGGAATTTACACAAACAAATTTATACTCTCCATTAATGAATTTTATGTTATTGATCATTATGATCAGATCTCATTGTATAAAATCATTATAAAAAAAATAAAAATATGTTTTTTTGATTATTTTATTATTTTACTAAACCTTATTCTAAAGAGTGTTGAATAGGAAATCGCGTTTAGGATATTTGGAACTTTTCTTTTATATTATTTGCATTTGTTATGATTGTACTTGTAGGTTTTATTTTTTAATTTTTTTATACAAGAACAGTGATTATATCGGCCTCATACGTTTTTTGGCCCTTTAAAGACATTAAATAAAACTATATTAAATAGGGCATAAAAAAATATTTAAAATATTTTTTCGAGATCTTGATCACATTTGGATTTTTGTGATATAGTTCACGTACTCCTTATGTTTGTTTGATTATTCGTCCCCTAAGTCAAAGGCTCAGGGGATTTTTTTTTGCCTAAATGTCATCTGATCTTTAAAAATCTACTTGTGTTACATTTTTTGGAGTTAAAGATTAAAAAATTTTTGTATTAGAAGATCTTTGCTTTTAAAATTAAAGAGTAATCATTGAGAAAAAATTTGATCATGGTTAATATGGTTTTGATAACCGTTACAGCCTAAAATTAGTAATATAGGTGCTGTTTTTAGGAATTGTGTCCTCATATTTAAAAAAAGCAAAGAAGGAGGCGGTGCATTCATTTAAGTGGATGTGCCTGTATAGTATGAAAGCTTATAAACGTTATGCCTTAGTTTTTGCCTTAAGTGCTACTATGCCCTTAATGCTCAATGGTTGCGTAACTGCTATGGTTGCAGGCGGTACTGCAGGTACGGCTGCTATCATTGGTTCTGACAGTCGTACTGTTGACAGACAGATGTATGATGAGCAGATTGAGCAGGATGCTCAGCAGATTTTAACTAATGATAGAAGACGCTCTAACAGTAAGGTTTTCCTCGTTGATGCCGTTGCTTTTAATGGTAATTTACTCTTAGTCGGCGAAACTCAGGATACTGAATATTTGAATTGGTGCATTAGTGAAATTAAGAAGGTGCAGTATCTGCGCAAAATCTATAACTATGTACAGAATAAGCCGCCTGTATCAGGTTCTGTAACTGCAAATGATGCTTTTATAACTTCTAAGGTTAAGAGTGCCTTGCTTTTTGGTAAGCAAATTAACTCGGGGCGCTTTAAGGTCTATACCGAGGACTCTGTGGTTTATCTCTTAGGTTATGTCACCAAAGATGAATCTATCCGTGCTATTAATCAGACTCGTAAGGTAAGTGGTGTTAAGAGAATTGTTCATATCTTCGATTATTTAAGCACTGTCCCTAATTCCTCATCTAATGTTTCAGTAGTTAACGATAACAGTTCTACAGCTCAAAGCTATCAGCCAAGCTCTACTAATAGCTCTTATATTCAGGAGCCTCAGGGTAATGTTGATAATGGTGGAGCTGTATTATTAGAGGATGATGATTTATTAGCTCCGGCACAGGTAAATTAAGTAACTTATAAGAAATTAAATCATGTCACAAAGATCGTCGCTGTATTTTCTTGATGTTTGTCTGCCAAATGACAATGAACCCAGTCAGAGCGTGCAGATGGGTATCTTACGCTGGTCTGCTAAGCGTGATGATCGCCCTGAGGTGTATGTTCATACCTATTTAAAGCCTCAGCTTTTAGATAGGGTGCGTTGGGCTAATGTGGCCTCAATGGGTATCGATAAGCAGATGATCGTAAGCAATAAAAAGCTACCGACCATTGATGACATGATTAAAGCCGATTATTTAAAGGCAAGACGTGTTATTTGCTTTAATAATGAATTAGAACCATGGCGAAGGCTTACAGCTAATGCTCAGGATGTTATTAGCATCGTTAGTATGTGGAATGAGCTTTTTAAAAATAATGATGAGGCCTATAGATGTAATAGTAGCCTTAACGCCATGCTTGAATACTTGCATCTGCCTTTGCGTGACGATGACAATAAGCACTTTCCGCCGCTTTTATTAAGATTACATGCCATGGTAGCCCTGTGGTATGTTTTAGATAATATTAGAAAGCGTCGTTTCGCAAAACATATGGATTTAGCTGCGCAATGTTCCTTTATCTGGCCTTTACCAAAAATTCAGGATAAATGGTTTGATAATAATCCGCGATCTTTAAGCGATCTAAGTGAAAAGCAGATTCAGGAATTCTTTTCTGATGATTTAGCTCTACGTTTAAATTGGAATAATTTAAGCATATATGCCTGTGATTGGGTCTTTAAACGGTCTAATTTTGTCAATCATCAGCAGGGCTATAATATTTCTTCTGATATCAACATCAAGGTTAAAGATCTTGTAGGTGTTAAGGAATTAGCTGATTTTATTTTCAATAGGCTTTTAAACTTTAGAATTCAGCTGTGGTTGTTGATTTTCTATGATGTCTACGAGCATAAGAGCTTATATTCTCGCGATATTGCGCTTAAAAGAGGTCGTTTCTCTGAGTTGCAACCTGCAGTACAAGAGCATTTTTCTCAATTTATCATCAAGCATTTAGATGACTTTTTAAATGAAGATCAAAAACTACATTTAGTGTCATCTCTGATTTCACAAAGCTTAGAGGAAAGAGATAAGGCTCCGTTTACTCATTATGACTTTGATGAATGCTCAAAGGAAGGTCCTGATAAGCCTGTTTATTTCTGCTATAGCCAGGGACCTGATCACACAAGCTATAAATGTTTTTATGAAATCCGTGATGCAGCCCAAAATATTCGCTATCGTCGTTATGCCATTTACGGTCAAGGCGAGGATAGGGCTTTATGCGTGGATTTTGTCAACCGCTCCTTAAATACCTTCTATGCTGAAGTCAGAAATCCATTCTCTTCTTTTTGGGTGACTCCAGAGTTAAGATTGTGGATCCACTTTATAACAGGTATTTCTTGGGCAGATTATACAAGACCTACGAAGATGGGTGATGATCCTCATGTTTTAGAGTGCAGACGTAAATTTTCTAAGCTTATGGAAAGGGCTAATTTACCCTATGTCAAAAAGCTTAAGGAAAATCTCGTTGAGGCTATTGAGAGCATTAATAGCAATAATGATTACGTCATGCCGCCTAAATGTTTTAATTTCCAAGGTACGTCTATTGAAATTGAAACTTGTAAGCGTAAGGAAATGGGCTTTTTTAAACGATTATTTAGTTTTCGGTGATTAGTTTAGCGTCGCTAAAGATGAGTAGATTTAAATTTATAAGCTCACTGCTTTTAAGCTTGGGCCTTGTGATCTTTAATGTTCAAGCAGCTGAAATATTTGGCGGTTATGCCAATGGTTGTATTCGCGGAGCTCAGGAATTAACTTCAGGAACTAATTATCAGGTACAGGAGTGGGGGCAAGGGCGCAATTATGGTCATCCTGAACTCATCTCCTATATTCAGCGACTTGCAAATCGCTTAGAAAAAATTAACTTGCCAAATTTATTGGTAGGCGATCTTTCAAAGCGTTATGGCGGACCCTTTGGTCAAGGCTCAGCTCATGGTAGTCACAATACCGGTTTAGATGTCGATATTTCTTTTGATTTCGCTACACCAAGAAAGAGTAAATATGAGCTTTCTCATCCCCAGGAGATCTATATCGTCAATAAAAAGCAGGAACCTACTAAGTTCTTTGATGAAAGACGAGCTAAGCTTATTTACTTGGCAGCCACCGATCCTAGAGTTGAGCGTATCTTTGTAGCTCCAGGAATTAAAAGAAGTCTTTGTAAAGTATTTAAGGGCAATGATAGATCTTGGCTTTCTAAGCTTAGACCATGGTTTGGTCATCGAGCTCATATGCATGTAAGACTTAAATGTCCGCAAGATAGTCCTGAGTGTATATCACAAGCTCCAGTCCCCGCAGGAGATGGCTGTGGCGCTGAGCTAGCCTCTTGGTTTGAGCCACCAAAGCCTACAAGTGGCTCTTCAAATCCAGTCCCTAAGAAAAAGAAGATCTTGCCTTATCAGTGTCAGGCTGTGCTTAAGGGACATTAAGATTTTAAGACTTTAAAAAAATTATTTTAATTGGCTCTTCGTGTATAACTATGGGTAAATAATGAAAGTAGAACACGTTAGAACCTTAATCTAAGCTACTTTCAGCCCCTTACCACCTCGGTTAGGAAGTGGAATTAA
>USBR01000051.1 GCA_900552905.1 uncultured Succinatimonas sp.
GGAGATCTCACGATCTCCTTTTTTGTTTTAAGTCCTCAAAGCTTATACTTTACTAATCTTCCTGTGAAAGCTTTTCCTTTAAAATATTTTAAAATACAGTTCTTAATGTAAGCATCTCTCTTACACATAAATCCATCTTAAGATCTTTTAAATACAGCCATAAAAAAGGGATACTCTTTTGCAGTATCCCTTGCGATTAATTCTTTGTTATACAGAGATATTAAGCACGAACCTCGGTGCTATCAGCATCAAAGTCATGATCTAAGCCCTTAATCTGCGGCTTGTTCTCTTTCCAGTAAGGAGAGAGTGCACGCAGAGTAGAGATAATCTGCGGTAATACCTCTAAAGTCTTATTCACATCTTCCTCAGTGGTAAAACGTGATAAGGAGAAGCGGATGGTACCGTGAGCGGCAGAGAAAGGAACGCCCATAGCACGCATTACGTGAGACGGCTCTAAGGAATCAGAGGAGCAAGCAGAACCTGAAGAGGCGGCAATACCAAACTCATTTAACATAAGTAAAATAGCCTCACCCTCAACGAATTTGAAGGCGACGTTTAAGGTATTGTCAGTTCTTGCAGTCTCATCACCGGTGACAAAGCACTCAGGAATAGAGCTTAAAATACCCTGCTCTAATTTATCTCTTAAGCCCTTAACGCGACTAGCTACAACCTCTAAGTTCTTCTTAGCTAACTCACAAGCTACACCTAAACCTACAATATAAGGTACGTTCTCAGTACCAGCACGACGACCACGCTCCTGATGACCGCCCTTCATGAACGGAGTGAAGCGAGTGCCACGACGGACATATAAGACACCGATGCCCTTAGGAGCATGGATCTTATGACCTGAGAAGGACAACATATTGATGTGAGTATTCTTAAGGTTGACATCAACCTTGCCTACAGCCTGCACAGCGTCGGTGTGGAACATAACACCGTGATTGTAAGCAATCTCAGCTAACTTAGGGACAGGATAGATATTACCAGTCTCATTATTAGCCCACATAATGGTAGCTAAAGCAGTCTTAGGTGATAACAGGCTCTCAAACTCATTTAAATCGAGATCGCCCTTATCAGAAACCTTCAGATACTTGATGGTAGCGCCGTGAGTAGATAAGAAATCACAGGTCTGCATAATAGCCGGATGCTCCACAGGAGTAGTGATAATCTCATCCTTACCACGCTGTGACCATAAGGCTGACCATAAAGCGGTATTGTCAGACTCAGTGGCGCAAGAGGTAAAGAGGATCTCATCTGTATGCTCAGCACCTAAGAAATCAGCTACCTGCTCACGGGCCTTGATAATGGCCTTTTCTACCGGCACGCCATAACCATGCTGAGAAGAGGCATTACCGAAATAAACGTTTAAATAAGGCTGCATAGCCTCAACTACGAGCGGATCGATCTGAGTGGTGGCATTATTGTCTAAATAAATACCACCTAAACCGACGCCTAAGTTCATGTTATCCATTATTTTTGTCCTATCTAGTTACAACCTTGATGGCACGACCGGTACCGTCGGTTAACTTCTTAGCAATATAATCTAAGGTCATATCACGCATCATGCCCTTAGCGGCAGCACCTGAGAGCTTAACGACAACATCAGTACCGCTGATGGTATCTAACTCAACCTTAGAACCATCTTCCTCTAAGCCCTTAGAAATTTCCTCTAAGATCTCATTGACCTCATTGTAAATAGGAGAGGTACGGGTCTTCTCATCGATAGCAGCCTTAACGGCAGTGGCGGCAGCAGAAGCAGTAGCAATGGTGATAGACGGAATCGGAGTCGGTACATAACCCGGACGCGGTACACCACACTTCTCTAAATCAACCCAAACCTCATCGATGATCTCTTCAATACGCATACGGCAGCTACCGCAACCACCACCGGCCTTAGTATAGTTAGTGACTTCTTCAACGGTAGTTAAATGGTTTTCCCAAACAGCCTTTTTAATCTTATTGATACCAACACCGAAGCAGTGGCAGACTAACTCACCATCGTCATGAGAGTTCTCATAGGACTGACCATGATAGTTAGCGATAGCGGCATCTAAAGCCTCTCGGCCCATAACAGAACAATGCATCTTCTCAGGAGGTAAACCACCTAAATAATCAACAATGTCTTGATTGGTGATCTTCTCAGCCTCTTTTAAAGTCTTGCCCTTTAACATCTCAGTTAAAGCTGAGGAAGAAGCAATTGCAGAGCCACAACCATAGGTCTGGAAAGCGGCATCAGTAATGGTATCGGTGGCAGGATCGATCTTAAGCATTAAGCGTAAGGCGTCACCACAGATGATGGAGCCTACATCGCCTACACCATTGGCGTCCTCGATTACACGGGCGTTACGCGGATGTAAAAAATGATCTTTAACTTTATCGGTATAATCCCACATTTTAGTGTTCCTTTTGGTGATGTTTTTTTAATCTTACAAGGTATCAGACTTAAAATCTGATCCTAAAAAATCTGACTATTTAATCTCTTTAACTTCAAAGCCTAAAGCTTCAATAGAGCTTTTAACAATGCTATCGCTTATGATCTCAGGAATATTAGCAACAGCTTCAGCCTTCTCTAAGGAGACCTTAACCGCGCTTACACCAGGTAAAGATTGTAAGGTCTTAGTAACCGCAGCGACACAATGCTCACAATGCATGCCTGAAATCTTAATTGTCTTAATCATAAGCTTGTTCTCTTCCTTTGTATCTTTATGCAAACTAATCTTCTGTCGTGTAAGTCTTAAGGCATTTGCCACCACACAGAGGCTACTTAAACTCATAAGCAAGGCCGCCATCATCGGGGTGAACTTTAAGCCATAGGTACTATAAAAAGCACCAGCTGCCACAGGAATAAACACCACATTATATATAAAAGCCCAGAATAAATTCTCTTTAATAATGCGGATTGTCTTTTTTGAGATCTCATAGGCATTTACGATGTCATAAAGATTCTCTCGCAAGAGCACGACGTCACAGGCCGATAAAGCAATATCTGATGTTCCGGCTAAACCAATACCGGTATGCGCCTGCGTTAAGGAGACACTATCATTGATACCATCACCGATCATGACAGTCTGCTCATGCTGTTGATTGAGACTCTTTATGATCGTAGCTTTATCCTGAGGCAATAAGCCTGCTTTAAATGCGCCAATATTTACACTTTGAGCGACACTATGTGCTACTTTGTCATTGTCTCCCGTTAACATGAGAGTTTTTAAGCCTCTTTCATGTAAGGCCTTAATAGTAGCAAAGGCTCCGGCTTTAATCTCATCTCCAATGACAAATAAGGCTAAAACTTCGCGATTTTTGTATAAAAAGAGCACATTAAAGCCTTTTTTAGCATAATCATCATAAAGTTTGAGATTATTATCAGACACTTCAATGCCTAAGCTTTTAGCTAATTTAAGATTACCTAAGGCATAATCATCATTGATAATTTTACCGACTACTCCTAAACCTTCTTTAAAAGCATAATCAGCAACTGGGAATAACTCTTTTGCATTAGCCTTCTTCACAAAAGCTTTAGCTAAAGGATGGGAACTCTTTTGCTCTAATGAGGCTGCAAATAATAAAGCGAGATTTTCCGGGTAGGCATTATTAGTAATGATGGACACTACTTGCATATGGCCATAGGTTAAAGTTCCGGTCTTATCAAAGACAAAAATACTAGCCTTACGTAAATTATCTAAAACCTCAGGGCTTTTAAATAAAATCCCCGCTTTAGCAGCAAGACCTGTGGCGGCCATAATGGCTACAGGAGTGGCCAAACCTAAAGCACATGGGCACGATACCACTAAGACACTGATGGCAAAATTTATGGCTAAAGCAAAGCTCTCACCTACAATAAAGTACCAAACAATAAAGGTTAAAATCGCCACGCTGATAACTGCCGGCACAAAGTATGAGGCAATAGTATCAGCAATACGGGCAATCGGAGCTTTTTGATTGGAAGCCTCATCGACTAAAGAGATAATCTTAGCTAAGGTAGTATCAGCTCCTACGGCCTGAGCTCTTACCTTTAAATAACCATCAAGTAAGACACTTGCTGATAATACTTTAGAGCCAACAAGCTTTTTTACGGGAGCACTTTCTCCTGAGAGTGCACTTTCATCACAAAAGCCTTGACCTTCAATCACCACGCCATCAATACCTAATTGCTCACCGGCTGTGAGGATAACAATATCATCAAGCTTCACATCCTCTAAAGGCATGGTGCAATTAACTCCATCCTTAACTACCGTGACAAGTTTTGGCGCTAGATCATAGAGTCGTGAAATGGCATCAGTGGTTTTTACCTTACCGCGTTCTTCAAAAAATTTACCTACCGCCACAAAGGTTAAAATACCGCAGGCAGATTCAAAATATAAAGGCACATCCTTCATCAAGACGTCATGACTCATCTCAGGACTAATCTTAGCTAAAGATATAAGCGAAAAGACCACAGCTGATAGCGAACCTAAGGATACTAAGGTATCCATATTGAAATTAAAGTGGACTATAGCTCTTTTAGCACTGATAAAATACTTACGCTGTAAAAACATTACTCCTAAAGTAATGATAAGCTGTACATAAGCTGAGGTCTGTGCATTGAGGTGAAAGAGATTACCCATGGAGATGCTCATTAAGATTAAGGTGAGCACCACGCTTAGAATAAGCTGTAGCTTTTGTCTTTTTTCTTCTCTATCATCGGCTGATTTTAACTTAGAAGCACTACCTGAGATTGAGGCTTCATAACCTGCCTGAGCTACCGCAGTCTCAATGACACCATCTTTTAAAATATTTTCATCTGCAACTAAGGTCATGCGGTTTTTCATCAGCATGACATTGACGTCACTGACCCCTTCTAAACTTCTAACCGCACGTTCAACATTAGCTACGCATGCGGCACACGACATGCCCTTGATATCATAGGTTCTTCTCTGCATAGCTAATCCTCACAACCGTTTTAATTTCTGTGTAAAGATCTTACCTGCAAACTTCCCCCTTGTATATCAATTATGTGCCTCTTGCAACTAATTTTCGTACAAAATAATAGACAACATATCTAATATTTTAGATTAAATTCAAATTTAACGTCTTTACGAATTTTCATTTGCAATTATGCACGCTAAAACCTCCACCCTCCTTTTAAGCTAATTCTAAAAAAGACAAAGCCCCGCAGGAAATCCTGCAGGGCTTAAATTTAAAGTTTAACTAAACTTTAGAAGACGTAGCGAGTACCGATATTCCAGCGATAGTTCTCAACTAAATCGCTACCTGAGGTTCTCTCAATCTCAAAGTAGGTGTAGCAGTTATCGGTCCAATTGATATTAGCACCGATACCGTACTCAGCCCAGGTACCACCTAAGTCAATAGTGCGAGAGGTGACAGCAACGCCCTTAGAGGCTGTGAACTTAGTCTCACTGTCATAATCGTGAACAACTGAAGCCTTAGCGTAGATGAGGCCCTTATTCTCAGGTAAGTAGAAGCCGGCACGCATACCACCACGGAGAATTAAAGCATCGGTATCTTCCTGATGAATCTTAACACCGTTACTTGCAGTGAAGTCATCACCTAAAATCTTACCGTAGATGAAC
>USBR01000052.1 GCA_900552905.1 uncultured Succinatimonas sp.
AATTTTTAAGATTAGTTTAAAAAAAGATGGCGGGTTATCCCGCCATTTTGTTTTTTAGCCTAAGGCTTTTAGCATCTCTAAGGCCGTATCGATAGATGAGAGCTGTTGCTCTTTAGTTCGTGCTTGTACAGGCTTATTGCTTCTATCGATGAGCTCATCGGGCAACTCCTCTAAAAAGCGACTCGGCCCATGCTGAGCGCTATCATCGCTTGCGCGGCTATGGCGCTTGTGACAATAGGTAATTACTAAGTCTTCTTTAGCGCGGGTAAGGCCTACATAAGCTAAGCGGCGCTCTTCTTCAATACCATGGGGAATGAGGTAGCTTGATTTATGCGGTAAGATGCCTTCTTCCATACCCACTAAAAAGACCATAGCAAATTCAAGACCCTTAGCTGCGTGTAAGGTCATCAGCTGTACGGCATCGTTATCGCCCTTGTCATCTTGTCTATCGAGCATTTCACGCAAACCGAGGCGATCGATAGCTTCAATAAAGCTCACGCCCTCTTCATTGCGTTTACCTATAATCAGCTTATTGATCCATAAGAGTAATTGTTTGACGTTTTTTAAGCGAATTTCAATAGCGGCATTGCTTTCGGCATTAGAGCGCAGATAGGCCTCATATTGAAGCTCATCTAAAATATTTTCGGTGATCCATAAGCCTCTATCGGTATTTAAATGAGAGCGCAAGCGTAAAAAGACCCGCATAAAATCGCCTAGAGCGCTCTTTTGTCGGCCTTGCAGATCTTTTGTGACGGCTGGATTTAGGGCACTTTGAAAGATGGATTTGCCGGTATCCTTAGCCGCTTGCGTTAGTATGGCAATGGTGATCTCGCCAATACCGCGTCTGGGCACATTGATAATGCGCAAGAGGGCTGCATCATCATTAGGATTACAGATAAGACGGAACCATGCGAGCATGTCTTTGATTTCACTTTGCTCAAAGAAACTGCTACCACCGGTGATAACACAGGGAATACGTGCTTCATGAAAGGCCTTTTCTAAACTGCGCGCTTGGAAATTACTGCGATATAAGACCGCATAATCTGACCATTTGCGTCTTGTAGAAAATTGATTACCTAAGATCTCCGCCACCACCCGCGTGCTTTCTTCATTTTCATCGGCAAGCTCTAAAATGCGGATTAAACTGCCATCTTCTAGTTGTTGTGAGTATAGATACTTTGAATAAAGATGGGGATTATTGGCAATTAGGGCATTGGCACAATTTAAAATATTGGGGGAAGAACGGTAATTTTCCTGTAACTTTATTACTTTGAGATCAGGAAAATCCATACTTAAAGTCTTAATATTTTCAGGACGAGCTCCACGCCAAGAGTAGATGGACTGATCGTCATCGCCTACTACGGTAAAGCATTTGTGGACTTCAGTTAAGAGACATAAGAGCTGATATTGAGTTTCATTTGTATCTTGATACTCATCGACAAGCACATATTTAAAGGCTTGATTCCAGCGCTTGCGGACCTCAGCATCTTCCTTTAAAAGTAAGGTCGGCAAGAAGATCAGATCCTCAAAATCAGCGGCATTACAGGCGCGCAGATAAGCTTGATAGCGCTGATAGATCTGCGCTTTTGGGGTGGTTAAATTGAGATCTTCAGGGCGCAAGAGCTGACTTTTCCACATGGAAATCTTTTCAAGTACCTCTAAGGTGACGGTTTTTTCACTATCTTCAACCGTCAACAAAGGATGATGTTCGCGGATGATATCGCGGACAATCTTAAAGGCATCAAATTGATCAAAAAGAGAAAAATTTGGCCCAAGACCAAAGGCAAAATGCTCTTTTTTGAGAATTAACAAACCTAATGAGTGAAAGGTACAGACTGTCAGGCGTTTGGCCATATCCGCACCAATTTCTGCAGTAATGCGCTCACGCATTTCGGCGGCGGCTTTATTGGTAAAGGTTAAAGCGCAGATGCTCTCAGGTATAAAACCATGTTTTTTAATCAGGCTGACAATTTTAGTGGTGATGACACGAGTTTTCCCAGAACCAGCACCAGCTAAAACTAAAGAGGGGCCGTCGATATAATCGACAGCCTCTTGTTGGTTTTGATTAAGTTTCATATTTAGATTTTGGCGTATTTGATGAAGCTTACAGGTTGTCCTTGACTGTTGACCGAGGTGCATTTGAAGTCACCATCAGAGGTCAAACTTACCTCTATATTTTGCAAGGCTAAAGATTCAACCTTTGAGGAAATTTCCGCACTTCCTAGCATTAAAATCGGAAGTTTTAGCGCTAAAGCTTGTTCATTGAGGCTTGCGGCTAAGGCTAAAGCTTCTTTAGCATCTAAGGTCGAGGCGTCGACTACTAAAATCTCGGGTATTTGTCCTTGCAGGACACAGGTGCTGATTTTAGTGGAAATTTCCGCAATGAGCTGATTTGAACATAATTCTAAAAATTTCGACCTCTTAGCGCCATTAGGATTTTGCTTAAGTTGTGATTGCAGATTAGTACATTGAGCATGGGTAGCTATATAAAAAATCGAGCATAAAGAAGCATTTAAAATATTAGCTAAGAGTAATCTCAAAGCGATGGCACGACCACAGAAAGTATAAAGATTACCACTGAGCTTTAGCGTATCTAAATCTTCAGGAACGTTGATAAAGAGCGGATTTGAGATCTTTTTGAGATCACAAAGTAAGTTTAAGCTTAAAAGTTGCTCTAAATTTTGCAATCTATCTTTAAAACCTAACATGTCCTGACATAAGGCTTCATTAGGATCCTTATAGGGATAGGCGATATTGATATCTCGATAAGGAATTTTCATTTGATAGAGGGCTGATGCTAGCTTTAAGCTTGCATCTTTACCGCTTTTGTCATTATCAAGACAGATATAGAAGCTGTGCTCAACCTTATAACTGCGAATAAGCTCGATCAGGCGGCCGATATTGCCGACACCGCCTAAAGCTATGGCCTTAAAACCTAAAGTTTCAAGGCTTAAAGCATCCATTTCGCCTTCGGTGATAAAGATAGTACCGGAAGTCTCTAGGGCCTGCGCATTGAAGATATCGCAAAAGCCTTTACCGCGGAAGCGATCTTCACTTAAAGGATTGGTATTGCGGATCCTATAGCCGTGATGGCCATAAGGAAAGATTACCGCTTGCCAAAAGATCTTATTGTTAAGTTTATCGATACCGACAAAGCAATGCGGATCATAGCCAAGGCTAAAACGCTTGACGACTTCATCGGAGATCCCGCGACTGCGAAAATAATCCGTATGCTGACAATTTAAGGTACATTGCGCCAGATAATCGCCAAAATTTGGCAACATATCATCATTTTTGTGATTGAAAAACATCGATGATTGCGGCGCAAAGTTAGTGGTATTTTGCGCTTTAGCATTAAAGCCAAAGGGAGTTTTGCCAAAAATTACATTTTGATCGGTGTTAAAGCTACTAAAAGAGATATCCTGAGCTGCGGGAATCTTCGCTTGATTTTGCAACTGACTAAATACCTGATCTTTAAAAGGTCGGATATTGAGATTGGCATTATCTTCACTAAAAGGCGGTTCTTTTTTAATTTCAAAATCGCCAGCAAATTCAAATTGCGGCGGATTTTGCTCATAAGCATTTAATTCCTGCAAGATATTTGGGCTTACTGGACCTAAAAAGAGCTCATGGGCTTTGATGAATTGCTCTTTAAAGCTATCTAAATGAAAGCGAAAGCCTAAAAGATCAAAAATATTATAAGAGGCCTTACAGTTAAAGCATTTAACAGTAAGGGTATTAGGATCGTAGCTCATGCTTGGCAGATTGTCGTGATCCTGCGGGTTGATACAACAAAACTTAGAGGCAGGATTAAGGCCCATAGAGCGCAAATATGAAGGTAATTTTGCCTTTAAAATAGCAATTTTTTGTTCTAAGTTATTGTCAAACATGAAAAAATCCTTAGCAGGAGACAATCTTTTTAATAATATATGATGCTAAATTTAAGCCTGCACATGCAGTTACAGTCATTGAGGCACCAAAGGTCGGTAAATCTCCCTGAAGATAACCTTCTTTGGGGGCATAAATCGGGGTTTCGGTAGAATAAGTGCACATAATCTGCATTTTTTTACCACCCTTAGGATAGCCGTAATTACGGCGGAGCTCCTGACGGAGCTTGGAGATAAGAGCATCACCTTGTGCTTGTGCTAAATCTCCTAAATGTAGGGCCTGAGGATCGATGCGCCCTCCAGCACCACCGGCAACAATAAAAGTTTTGTGGTGTTTATAGAGGTAATCGACGATGGCAGCCTTAGCTTTTAAATCATCGATGCACTCGCAGATATAATCAGGACAGCCTTCTAATTTAGAGGCAATATTCTCTACTGTCAAAAGGCTTGTATCAATTTTGAGATTTAAATGAGGATTTATTTGCAAAAGACGCTGACCTAAAATCTCAGCCTTATATTGACCACAGGTAGTACTGAGGGTATGCAGTTGGCGATTGAGATTGGTAATTTCGATGACATCAGGATCGATAAGGCTTAAAGAGCCGACACCACTGCGGCATAAGGCTTCAGTACACCAAGAACCGATACCTCCTACACCAATAACCATAACGGAAGCTTGTTGTAGACGCGCTAAGCCCTCATCTCCATATAAAGCCCGAATTCCGCGAAAAGCTTGTTTTTCTATAAATTCCATAGATGGTGTAAGTCCTATAAGATAAAGGTCGAGGATATCTGATTAAAAGCGTTTTTTAGAGTAAAAGCCTTAGCTATTCTACAAATTTTTAGTTGCGGTTGAAAATTTTCTTGTTATAATGTGCGTCACAGGTTCTGTAAGAGATCGTTTTCATTATGATCCCGTAGCTCAGTTGGATAGAGTATCGGTTTCCGAAGCCGGTGGTCATGAGTTCGAATCTCATCGGGATCACCACGCGAAAGTGGCGAAATTGGTAGACGCGCTAGCTTCAGGTGCTAGTACCGCAAGGCGTGAGGGTTCGAGTCCCTCCTTTCGCACCAACATCCTTGTTACAGAACTATTCCTTTTACCTCAATTGTGAGGATCCACTTTGCGAAAGTGGCGAAATTGGTAGACGCGCTAGCTTCAGGTGCTAGTACCGCAAGGCGTGAGGGTTCGAGTCCCTCCTTTCGCACCAAATTCCCCCATTAAAAACTCCTGCTCTTTAAAGATTTTTGTATTCAGATTTTGTCTAGAAAAATACTTTTAAATCAGCTAGTTAGTTTATTTTACGGCTAATATAGACTAATAAATTTGCAAAATAATTTTTTTGGTTCTTCCGTATTGGTGTTGGAATCTCTGATGGGTAGTAACATAA
>USBR01000053.1 GCA_900552905.1 uncultured Succinatimonas sp.
AGATTTTGTAGTTTTTTGCATTTCTTTATGGAATATTTTTCTACAAAATCTGAGCCCCTATGACTTAACAGTTATAGGGGTTTTATTTTGGCTAAAAGCTCCATTTTTGAGGTTATGTATTTATGGCAAAGTTTACCGATCGTCAGCTAAAATTTGCTAATCTCTATTCCTTTATGGTCTTAGGCATTTTAGAAGCGGCCTGGGCCCCGATGATCCCCTTTATTAAAGAGCGCTTTCTCTTAGATGAAGGGAGCTTGGGTATATTGTTACTGTGTTTAGGTGCAGGCTCTTTCTGTGCTCTGCCTCTAGCTGGCAGTATGAGCGCACGTTTAGGTTGTAAAGCTTTAGTCTACCTTTCAGGTATCATCATGGCTTTGGCCTTATTTTCAGTTGCCATCAGTTTTAATCTCTATTTCACCGCCTTGTTACTCTTTATCTTTGGTATGTGCACGATTGGCCTTGATATTGGTTCAAACGTCAATGCTGTTATGGTGGAAAATCAATTAAAGAAGCCCTTGATGTCAGGCTTTCACGGCGGTTATTCCTTAGGAACCTTGATCGGCGCTTTTTTAGTCAGTGCGCTTTTAAGCTTAGGAATAAATCTGATTTCTTGTTTAGCCGTGATTGTGGCCATGATCTTTATCACCATCTTCTGGGGGTGCCGCGCTTTATTTAATAAGGAAAAAGCTCAGGAAGAGAAAGAGGAAGAAGCTGAGGAAGCGCTTGAAGTGTCAAAAACTCAGGGACATTCTTCCTTCTTACATCCTTTAGTCCTGATTGTGGGGCTTATGTGCTTTATCATGTACTCAACTGAGGGTGCGGTCATGAGTTGGTCGGCAGTCTTTGTCAATCAAGAGCGCGGAGTTTCCATGGAATATGCTGGCTTTATCTATACGGCCTTTGCCTGTGCGATGACTACTATGCGTCTTTTAGGTAATCGTCTCGTTGAGAGTATTGGTCGACGTAAAGTGGTGGTGATCGGTGCTTTATGTGTGTCGGCAGGTTTTGCGACTACGGTAATTGTGGGTAATCTGGTCGGTGCGATTGTAGGCTTTGCGTTGATAGGTTTAGGGGCTGCGAATATTGTGCCGCAATTAGTATCCTTTGGAGCTCATATTAAGGGCGTTAAGGTACATATAGCTATTTCTATCATCAATGCTTTAGGTTATAGCGGTATTTTAGCAGGTCCTGTGATTATCGGTTTTATTGCCGATCATAGCAGTATCTCTATGGCCTTTAGCTGTATTTCCGCTTTAGTTCTGGTGGTAGCAGTAAGTTGCTTTAGGATTATGAAACGCCCTTCTAATGTTTAAAGATAAAGGCGGGAATCCCGCCTTTATAATTTCAAACGTTTTCAAAAACTGTAACTTGATAAAGTTCTTAAAAAAATTCATCAAAATGAGGCACATTTGCGAAAAAATTGCAATTGCCAGAGCGCTCTACTGAACATTTAATGTAATTTATTTAAACTGTATCTCGAACTTGTGATTTTCTTCAACGTATGGATATAGATTTGTATTACACTCTAGTCCGTAGCAAACAAAAAGATTTCGCAATTTAAATACAAGATCCATATTAAATAAATAGAGGTGTTATCTTGGCTATTGATCATAAAGACTTACATGATAAAGCTTTGGCTTATCATGAGTTCCCTACTCCGGGCAAGATTTCCGTTGAGCTCACCAAACCCGCTGAGACCGCTGACGATTTAACTTTAGCTTACAGCCCTGGTGTTGCTGAGCCGGTATTAGAGATCGCCAAGAACCCTGATGACGCTTATCGTTATACTGGTAAGGGCAATAGCGTTGCTATTATCTCTGACGGTACCGCCATTTTAGGTTTAGGTAATTTAGGCCCCTTAGCCTCAAAGCCAGTAATGGAAGGTAAGGCTCTGTTATTCAAGCGCTTTGGTAAGATCGATGCTATCGATATCGAAGTTAAGCATGAGCATATCGAAGACTTTGTTACTACTGTTGAGAGTATTGCTGATACTTTCGGTGGTATTAACCTCGAGGACATCAAGGCTCCGGAGTGCTTCATCATTGAGCGTGAATTAGCTAAGAGCTGCCATATTCCGATTTTCCACGACGATCAGCATGGTACTGCCATTGTTACTACTGCAGGTATCTTGAATGCCGTTGAGCTTCAGGGTAAGAAGATTGAGGATTGTAAGGTTGTCTGCGTCGGTGCCGGTGCTGCTGGTATCGCTTGCTCTAGCTTCTTAATTGAGTGCGGTGCTAAGAAAGAAAACTTCTTTATGATCGATCGTCACGGTGTCATTAGATCCGATCGTGCAAAGTACAATAACGGTGAGAAGCCGCGTTTCATCAACGATTCAGGTCCTAAGACCTTATCTGAGGCTATTGCTGGTGCCGATGTGCTCTTAGGTGTATCAGGCCCGGGTTTAATCTCCAATGCCGATGTTATGTCCATGGCTCCTAAGGCGGTAATCTTCGCCTGCTCTAATCCTAACCCTGAGGTTGATCCTGAGGTTGTCGCTTCTTTACGTCCTGATATCATCATGGGTACTGGTCGTTCTGATTACCCCAATCAGATCAATAACGTCCTGTGCTTCCCGTACCTCTTCCGTGGTGCTTTAGACGTACGTGCTACCTGCATCAACTTTGAGATGAAGAAGGCTGCCATGAACGCTCTGCGTGACTTAGCTAAGGAGCCGGTACCTGAGGAAGTAGTTAAGGCTGCTTTAGTTGATCACTTAGAGTATGGCCCTGAGTACTTAATTCCTAAGCCTATGGATGCGCGTCTGTTCAAGAAGCTCTCTCGTGCTGTAGCTGTGGCTGCAGTTGAGTCTGGCGTCGCTCAGATTCCGCTTCCTGAAAACTACATGGCTTAGTATCTAAGCTTAAAGATTAGAAAAGCCCGGCAATATTGTCGGGCTTTGTTTTTTTTATGCTTTATTTGCGGCACAATTCCACAATAGTTTCAAGGTGGGGCGTATAGGGGAATTGATCGAAGAAGGCTAAAGCGCGGATTTCATGAGTCTTGCAGAGATAGCCTAAATCCTCAACTAAGGATTCCGGGCCGCAGGAGACATAGATGACGTGATCGAATTTTGCGGTGAAATCACGAGCTTCTTGGAACTCTAAACCACTTCTTGGCGGATCGATGAGCAGTGTGTCGAAATTATAGGAGTTAATATCGATTTGCTCTTGCTGTAAACGCTTAAATTCACGCACACCCGTTAAAGCTTCAGCTACTTCAACGGCACTTAAACGTACAATCTTAGTATTAACAATCTGATTTTTTTCAATATTCTTTAAAGCTGTAGCAGTCGGTACGCGGGAGACTTCGGTAGATAAGGCTTGGCGGAAGAGATCGGCTAAGCAGACGGTAAAGGTACCGCTACCGCAGTAGAGCTCAATGAGATCGACATCTTTTTTATTGCGGCAGAGGGAGCGAGCAAAGTCGATCATATGCTGACAGGTATAGATATTAGGCTGTGAAAAATTGCCTTCAACTTGATAGAGGTAGAAATCCTTATCCTGAGTGTGGATGGTCTCGAGAATAGTATCGGTATTAGCGAGGATTTTCTGCTTACGGGCACGACCGATAAAGTCGACATTTAAGCCTTCTTGTAAGCATTGCTCTTTAAGTTTTAAAGCCGCTTCCTTCCAGGCATTTGCGTCAAGCGGACGGTGATAGCTTAGGGAGATAATCAGATCGCCGTTTTGATTGCATAAAAATTCAGCTTCAAAGAGTTTTTTCTTTAATTCGTAATTATCCTTAACATAGGTACGTAAGAGTTCCATTCCCTTATTGATAGCGTGGCTAGCAATAGGGAAGTGCTCAACAACGATACGCTCTTTAGGATCGGTATTCGGCTTGAACATAATAAAGCTGATATTGCCATCATATTCATGAAATACCGCAAATTCAGCGCGCATACGATAATATTCAGCGGGACTTTTATAAAGCTTGGCAGGAGGGATGTCCAAACCGGCTTTTATAAACAGATTTTTCACCTCAGTGATTTTTTCATTAAAATAGAGGTCGTAGTTTTGAGGATCAGTTGTGGTTAATAGTGGTTTGAGCATGCGCTATCCTTTGAAAACATAAAAGCATTTACCCGAGATATTAAAATGTCACAGCAAAAACTCAAGTTAAAAAGAATTCTTTTTTTCGACTCAGGTGTTGGTGGTTTATCTATTTGTCAGGCAGTAAAAAAAATCAATCCTGATGTCGAACCTGTCTATCTTTTTGACAATGAATGCTTTCCTTATGGAGAGAAAAGCGAGAGCTTTTTGATCTCGAGAGTGAGAGCTATTTTAGATGCAGCCGTAAAAAAATTCGAGCTCTCTGGCATTATTGTAGCCTGTAATACCGCAAGTACCGTAGCCTTACCTGATTTACGCGATCATATAAAGTTACCGATCATAGGTGTGGTGCCGGCAATTAAACCAGCCGCCGCCTTATCTAAAAAGAAGATCATCGCCCTCTTAGCAACCCCCGGTACCATTAACCGCAAATATACACAGGAGCTCATCCGCAATTATGCTAGTGATTGTAAGGTGATTTTGATTGGTTCCGCTAAGCTTGCACGCATTGCCGAAAATCGCTTGACCTGCGGTAATGTCGATGAGACTGAGGTGGCGGGAGTTTTAAGTGAGATTACGGAGCTTCCTGATAGCGAAAGACCAGATGTGATCGTCTTAGGTTGTACTCATTATCCTTTTGTAGCTGATGTCATCCATAAGATTGTGCCTGACTGTCAGCTTGTCGATAGCGGTATAGCTATAGGTAAGCGGGTGGATAGTTTATTTGCCGGTGAAACGATGTTGCCTGTAGAAGTAGATAAGATCGAACATAAGGCTTTTTACTTAGGAGAGCTACAAAATTATGACGATCGCTTTAAAATGTTCGAACATTTTGGCTTTACTTCTTTAAGTAGATTCAGCTTAGATGATGCTATATAGATCACAGTATTCTAAAAAATTCTTTTAAATTCAATAAATAACAAAAAAGTTTAAAAAATTTTTAAAATAATTGTTGACTTAGAAATAAAAAACTGTAGAATGTGTTTCCGTTGTCACGCAAGACAACGTTAAAAAAACCTTCAAGCAAGGTTAAGTTCTTTAAAAATAAGTACGGACAATCTGTGTG
>USBR01000054.1 GCA_900552905.1 uncultured Succinatimonas sp.
GAGCAAAAAAAAGGGTAAGAGTAGGGATAAAATACTAATGCCGGCTATGCACAAGTCTCGCTAGGGTAGAACCTAGGGGTGGAAAATGCAAGATTAAGCGTAGATATGAGAAAAGGAGTAAATGTGGTGCAAGCTAAAATTTGATTTTAGCGCCAGAGCAAAACTCTGTGCCTTAACCCCGAAAGAGGACCTAAGGCACAAAACTAATTATCACTCCAAATGGAGATTTTCTTACCGTGTTTTAACAAAGAGCTAATCGCAAAGGGATCATATCTATTATAGCAAAATGGCTTAAAAAAGGCTTTTATAGGAAAGGCTCTTGATAAAGAATTGCAAAAAATTCAAAACCTTATCAAAAATGACAAGGTTTTTATAAGGTCAAGTTTTGTTTACACCAAGGCCACCTTGAAGGTGGCCTTGTATAAAAGTTTAATTATTAGTGGACGCGATCGCCAATCTTAGCACCGTCATCAACACCTAATAAGAATACCTGCTCACCACCAGGACCTGCGGCGGTAACCATGCCCTCAGATAAACCAAATTTCATCTGACGCGGCTTTAAGTTAGCAACTAAGATAACCTTACGGCCGATAAGGGCATTAGCATCCTTGTAGGCAGCCTTAATACCGGCAAAGACCTGACGCTTAGCAAAGCCTAAATCTACGGTGAGCTTTAAGAGCTTGCGGGCATCGGGAACTTCGGCAGCCTCAATGATCTGACCTACACGTAGATCGACCTTCATAAAGTCATCGATAGTAATTTCCGGAGCTAAAGGCTCAACTTCAGAGGTGCTCTCTGCTTTAGAGGGAGCTTTAGCGGCAGTCTTATTAGCCTCTTTAAGATCTTCCTTAGAGGCGGCGATCATCTTCTCGATAACCGGCATCTCGATACGGGAGAATAAAGGCTTGAACTTATTGATGCTGTGATCTAATAAAGGCTTCTCAACCTCAGCTAATAAAAGCTCATCGTTTAAGAATTCAGAGGCATTAGCGGCAACCTCAGGTAAGACGGGCTTTAAGTAGGTAATTAAAGCACGGAAGAGGTTTAAGCCGTCGGTGCAGACTTCATGCAGTTTCTGCTCCTGACCTTCAGTCTTAGCTAAGACCCACGGAGCTTCCTTGTCGATATAGCGGTTAGCCTCATCGGCAAGAGACATAATGATGCGAATAGCTTCGGCATAATTTAAGGAATCAAAAGCCTTGATGATATCGGCTTTAACCTCAGCAATACGCTTGATGATATCCTCGTTATAACCCTTAGAGGCAAGCTTACCGTCAAAGCGTTTGGTAATGAAGCCGGCGGTACGAGAGGCTAAGTTTACAACCTTACCTACGATATCAGAGTTTACCTTAGCGACGAAATCATCTAAGGCTAAGTCTAAATCGACAGCAGAGGAATTCATCTTAGAGGCAAAGTAGTAACGTAAGGTCTCAGGCTTTAAGAACTTCAAGAAGGTAGAGGCTTTGATGAAGGTACCCTTAGACTTAGACATCTTAGCGCCATTAACAGTGACATAACCATGAACGAAGATATGGTTAGGTAAACGTAAGTTAGCGGCGTGTAAGGTAGCCGGCCAGAATAAGGAGTGGAAGTAGAGAATATCCTTACCGATAAAGTGGCTCATTTCAATTTGAGAATCAGGCTTGATGAAATCCTCAAAGTTTAAGTTGTGAGCATCGCAGTAATTCTTTAAGGATGCAAAGTAACCGATAGGAGCATCCATCCATACATAGAAGTATTTATCTTCAGTGCCTGGGATCTTAAAGCCAAAGTAAGGCGCATCACGGGAGATATCCCACGGCTTTAAGCCCTGAGTGAACCACTCCTCAAGCTTATTGGCCATCTCAGTGGGGATAGCACCGCGATTGCGGATGAAGTCATGTAAGAAATCGCCAGCTTTTGGAAGATCAAAGAAGTAGTGTAAGGACTCCTTTAAGATAGGGGTGGCACCAGAGACGGTGGAATAGGCATCTTTGAGATCGGTTGGATTGTAGGTAGCACCGCAAACCTCGCAGTTATCGCCATACTGATCTTTAGCTCCGCACTTAGGACAAGTTCCTTTAACAAAGCGATCGGGTAAGAACATATTCTTTTGCGGATCGAAAAGCTGAGAGATCTTCTTGGTGATGATAAAGCCACTTTCAAAGGCTTTTTCATACATCATAGAGGAGATTTCCTGATTTTCAGGAGAGTGGGTACGATAATAATTGTCGTACTCAACTAAGAAGCCTTTTAAATCAGCATAATGAGACTCCCAGGCCTTATTGATCATTTCCTCAGGGGTAATGCCTAATTGGGCGGCCTTAATCATGACCGGGGTTCCGTGGCAATCATCACCACAGACATAGACCACTTTATTGCCTAAGGCTCTTTGGAAACGGACATAAATATCGGACTGGATATGCTCTAACATATGACCTAAATGTACCGGGCCATTGGCATAAGGCAGGGCATTGGTCACGAGCATGGTTTTAGTTTCGCTCATTATTTAAACCTCTGATTAAAAATTTGATCGCTATTTTACACTGCAATGCCGCAAGCTAAAAGAAAAAAGCGCTAGCTGACAGACAAATGCGGCATTGCTTGAAGATTATTTCGCTTTTTTTGATGGCAATTGGGCGATGATGACGGCGACAAACATCAAAATTGCACCGATTACTTCCTTAGTACTCATGCTCTCATCTAAAAGCAGGACGGCAAAGATGGCGCCCATGACCGATTCAAGCGACATGATAAGGGATGCAATGGAGGAATTGATGCCTCTTTGGCCTATGACTTGTAAGGTATAGGCAATGCCGTTTGACATAATGCCGGTATAGATAAAGGCTGGGGCGGCTAGCATAAAAGCCTCATAGGAAGGAACGCCGGTAATCAACATCATGATAAGGCCTAAAAATGAGGCCACAAAGAATTGACCGCAGGAGAGCAAGACGCCGTCGACATAATTTACATAATGCGAGATCACCATAATGTGAAAGGCAAAGCACATAGCGCCAATTAAAACTAAGAAATCGCCCATCTGCAAGATAAAGGAGCCCTTCATACACAGAAGGTAGAGACCTACGACCGAGACGAGGAGGGCTACAATGATCTTAGGTTGGATCTTACTGCCTAAAGCTAAACCTATAAATGGCACAAAGATGATATATAAAGCGGTGACAAAACTTGCTTTATTGACATCGGTATAGACAAGTCCAAATTGCTGAAAAGATTCGGCAGTGATAAGACAGATACCGCAGGCAATGGAACCGACAATGAATTTTCTGGGCTTTGATGGGCGCAACATGGGCTTATTTTTATATTTCATATTTTTTAAGACCAGAATAACTGGAATTAAAAATAAGCCACCGATAAAGGTACGTAAAAAGGTAAAGGCAAAGGAGCTGATATGGTCCATACCCAATTTTTGACCGATAAAGCCCGTACCCCAGATTGTTGCGGTGAGCAACAAAATAAAATATTGTCTAAGTTCAAACATTTAAAAAGATTTTTATGTATGAGGCGAGATGACCAGTGCATGAAGTACTTTATTATTTTGGCGCTCAATAATCTGCCCCCACAGGTAGTACTCGTAGTTTAAGGTTAGATCTTCAGGAATAATACCGCCGGCAAAATACACTATGATCTTATTGCCCTTGTCATCACTAAATTTATAGTTTTCTCTATCGATGATTTCGACAAAGCTACCGCAGAGGAGCACATAATCGAGCTCCTTGGCATTTTCTAAAACCCCTTTCACAGAATTAGGCGGATTAGGCTTCTTAAACTCCAGATCAAAGCCTGAAGCCGGAGCCGCCTCTGTCTGCAAAGAGGCCATAAATAGTGGCAGACTGAGTAAAAGCGCTAAATATTTCATAGGTTTATTTTAGCACAGAGAAAAAAATTTAGGAAAATGCTTAAAAATGCGCTTGAGTTCACAATTATGCAAATAAGTTACATTTATCTTTTGTATATTGTGATTAAGTTCATGTTTTTACTCAAAATCTCCTGTAAACGCAAACTAAACCGTTTGCGATTTACATAAATAAAATGTGAAAAATTCGCATAAAACCGCTATTTTTATACAAAATTCGCTATAATGTAAACGTTGAGGATTTTTGAGAACGTAGCTTTTCAAGATCTTTTAATGTGTGTGTTCTATATAAAAATATCCAGGGCTTAGGCCTTGGATATTATGAAGGCCAGCTATATCAATCAGGAGTTTTTTATGAAGGTTTTAGTTACCGGTGCTGAGGGTTTGTTAGGTCGTGACGTTTGTAAAGTCTTTTCACAGCAAGGCTATGCTGTAAAGCCTTTTTCCCATGCCGCATTGGACATAACTTCAGTTGAAAATGTAACTCGCGTTTTAAACGAGGAAAAGCCTGAGGTCGTCATTCACTGTGCAGCCTATACCAATGTCGATGCTGCCGAGAATGATTTTGAAACTGCTTGCCGTGTCAACGAAAAGGGCACTCAAAATGTAGCTTCTTGGTGTGCAGAAAATGATGCCACCTTGGTCTATATCTCTACTGATTATGTCTTCTACGGTGGCTTAGAGCGTGCTTATAAGCCTGAGGATACCACTAATCCTATCAATAAATTCGGTGAGTCTAAGCGTTTAGGCGAGGAAGTCGTCAAGCGTACTTGCAAGAAGTACTATATCGTCAGAACCTCTTGGTTATATGGTGATAAGCCGCATAACTTTGTAACCGATCTGATCGCAGCTTCTCATAATGCACAGCTTCAGGTCGTTGACGATCAGAAGGGCTGCCCGACTTGGACTTGCGATGTTGCCTTAGCCCTCATCAAGATCTTAAAGGAAAAACCTTTTGGTATTTATCATGCTTGCAATAGCGGTGCTACCACTTGGTACGGTTTAGCCGTGAAGCTCTATGATTTATTAGGGGTTAAGTTAAACTTAAAGCCGTGCACGTCCGATCTCTTACGCAACCGTGTTGCTAAGCGTCCGGTACAGAGCGTTTTAGATAACGGTGGTTTATGCCGTCCTTGGGAAGAGGCTTTAGCTGACTTTGTTAATACTTTAAAGCACTAAGTCTAAATCTCTTTAATATTACCTATCGGCCTCTGGGGGCGGATAGGTAATTCTCTCCTATATTTTCAAATTTAGGTTCTTCCG
>USBR01000055.1 GCA_900552905.1 uncultured Succinatimonas sp.
AAAGTTATTACTTAGATCTGTTTGAACAGGAAGGTAGCACCGCTAGCTGCATCACTGACGCTATCGCGGCAGGACTTAAATAACCAGCGACCAAAGGTCTGCTCCTGAGCCTCTAAATCCGGAACCTGAGCTACACGGCCCTCTAAAGAGGTTAAGCAATTAATCTCGCCACCTGCAGCGTCAAAGTCGATGAGATCGCCATCTTGTAAGAGAGCAATCTTACCGCCGCGTACAGCCTCAGGAGAGACGTGTAAAGCAGACGGAATACCACCTGAAGCGCCAGAGAGACGACCATCGGTTAATAAGGCGACGTGATAGCCTTCCTTCTGTAAATTACCTAAAACCGGCATGAGCTTGTGAAGCTCAGGCATACCGACAGCAGCCGGGCCTGCATAACGGACGACGATAACGCAGTCACAATTGAGTTCACCCTTCTTATAGGCATCATAGACTTCATACTGATCGTTAAAGACCTTAGCTTGAGCCTTAACATGCTGATGCTCAGGGGCGACAGCGGAAATTTTGATGACAGAATCACCTAAGTTACCGTGTAAAACCTTAAGACCACCGTGCTCACGGAAATAACCGTCACCGGAGATTAAGACCTGAGGATTGCGGCTTTCACCACAATCAACAAACTTCAATACACCGTCCTCTAATACCGGGGTGGTTAACTGATCGGCAAAGGTACCAGTAACAGTTAAGACATCCTGATGGACTAAGCCGCGAGAGGCTAAGCTCTTTAATAATACCGGGATGCCACCTGCCTCTTGTAAGGCATTGATATCAGGAGCGGCATTAGGATAGATATTAACTAAGAGCGGAACTACGTCTGAGAGATCAGAAATATCCTGCCAAGTTAAGATAAAGCCGGCGCTTCTAGCCATAGCCACCATGTGCATGGTGAGATTAGTAGAACCACCAGAGGCTAATAAGGCTACAGTAGCGTTAACAAAGTTCTTAGCAGTTAAAACGTCAACTAAAGGTCTGTAGGTGGAACCTAACTCAGTCTTCTCAACTAAACGCTGAGCGATTTCCTCAGTTAAAGCATGACGTAAAGCTGTATTCGGCGGTACAAAGGCAGAGCCAGGTAACATGACACCTAAAGCTTCTAAGACGAGCTGATTGGTGTTAGCAGTACCGTAGAAGGTGCAGGTACCAACAGAGTGATAGGCCTTGCACTCCATACGCTGTAATTCGACTAAATCGATCTTACCTGCAGTGTAAAGCTGACGGGTCTCGGTCTTCTCTTTATTAGAGATACCAGTGCCCATAGGACCTGCCGGCACAAAGGCAATCGGCAGATGAGCAAAGGCGGCAGCCCCCATTAACATACCCGGGGCAATCTTATCGCAAAGACCTAATAATAAGGCACCGTCAAAAATATTGTGGGATAAAGCTACAGCTACACCCTGAGCGATGATATCACGGGAGAATAAGGAAATATCCATGCCCGGATAGCCCTGAGTGATACCGTCACACATAGCCGGAACACCACCTGCAACCTGAGCTGAGGCACCGCTCTTCTCTACGGCAGCCTTAATCTCATCGGGGTAGTTCTTGTACGGGCAGTGAGCACTAACCATGTCATTGTAGGCGCTAACAATACCGATATTAGCGTGCTCACCGGTGATAAGGTTCTCACGGATATTGCCATCTACGCCGGCGGCGGCATGAGCAATATTAGAGCAACCAAGCTTTTGACGATAGCGACCCTGAGAGCGCATATCCTCAATCATCTTTAAATACTGTGCGCGGGTTTGCTCTGAGCGTTTCTCGATACGCTCAGTGACCATAGCAACAACCTGATTAAGCATTCATATACTCCTTGATAGCCTCAATTGCACGAGCGGTTACATCCTCAAGACTACCTTCAATGCTGACGTTAATGACATCCTTTTCATCAGAGCTTGGGAACTCTAAGGTATTGAACTGTGAATCAACCATCTCAGTCTTCATATAGTGCCCCTTACGCTTAGACATACGCTCTAAGATAAGTTCCTTTGAGCCATAGAGGTGAACAAAGATAAGGCCAGGGTTGCCATCACGGATAATGTCGCGATACTTCTTACGTAAAGCTGAACATACAACAACACCTGAAGAGGAACGATTCTCTAAGGAGAAGAAGACGTCAGAGACACGTACTAACCACGGCTGTCTGTCTTCATCGTTAAGCGGAATACCATTCTTCATCTTGATGATATTTGCTCTTGGGTGTAAATCATCGCCGTCAATAAAGCTACCGTTGAAGGCTTTTGCAATAGCAATACCTACAGAAGTCTTACCGGAACCACATACGCCCATTACCACGCACTTGATATTCTTCATTCTAAATCTATGCTCCAATTGCAGATGTTTGATGGTTTAAGTTTAGCACAAAAATTTAGAATATGTTATGCGTAACATAAATAATTTTAAAAATTTAAAAAATCTTTGATCTATCTCCCAAAGTACCATTCCAGATACTTAAATAAAGTCTTTAAAATCAAATGGTTAATTTTATAATGAGGGATAAGATTAATTATCCCCCATCATTTGTATGGTAATTTTTGAGCCTATTTTGAGGTATCTAACTCAGGTAAGCTCTTAATTAGATCATCTAGAGCCTTCATCTGCTTTAAGAAGTCCTCTAAAAGGTGTAAAGGCAAGGCCGACGGACCGTCACATTTAGCTAAATTAGGATCAGTATGAGCTTCGATAAAGAGACCGGCAATACCTACAGCTAAACCTGCGCGTGAGAGTTGTGCTACCTGAGAACGGCGACCACCTGAGGCCTGACCTGACGGATCACGGCACTGTAAGGCATGGGTGGCATCTAAGATAACCGGGAAGCCGGTTTTCTTCATGACATCAAGACCTAACATATCGACAACTAAATTGTCATAACCAAAGCAGGTGCCACGATCGCAGAGTAATAAATTCTTATTACCTAATTCCTCAAACTTAGTGATGATATTACCCATCTGACTTGGGCTTAAAAACTGCGGCTTTTTGATATTAATGGGCTTACCGGTTTTAGCCATAGCGGCAACTAAATCAGTTTGACGGGCTAAAAAGGCCGGTAATTGCAAAATATCGGCAACTGAAGCTACTACCTCAGCTTGATAGGGCTCGTGGATATCGGTAATGATAGGAACATTAAACTCGGCTTTGACCTTAGCTAAGATCTCCATGCCCTTATCAAGACCTGGTCCTCTAAAAGAGTAAATCGAGGAGCGATTGGCCTTATCAAAGGAGGCCTTGAAAATATATGGAATATTGAGCTTAGCGCAGACCTCAACAAAGTGCTCGCAGGTCTTAGCGGCAAGATCATAATCCTCTAAAACATTTAAGCCACCAATGAGCACAAACGGCAGATCATTGGCAAATTTAATCTTATTGGCAACCTCAATACATTGATTTGACATAGCTCTTCCCTATTTTTGGTGAAATTACCTTGATTATAGAGGAGCTAAAAATTTTTTAAATAGAGAGATCTCCCTTTCTTGATACTATTTAATTGATCTAAGGAATTATTTTTTTGAAATAGCTCAAATATTGACATTTAATGATTTGTCCATGTTAAAAAAATGTTACTATTTCAATGTTATCCGTATCATATAAAAATAAATAAAAAAAAATGAGTATTAAACGCCCTAAACTTCAAGATATTGCTAATATTGTCGGCGTTACTAAGATGACGGTATCGCGTTATTTTAACGATCCGCAAAGTGTAGCTCCTAAAACCCGTGAAAAGATCTCAAAAGTCATCGATGAAAGCGGCTTTATTCCTAATAAAGTCCCGGCCATCATGTCTAAATCTTCCTCGCGCTCTATAGGTCTCATCATTCCCTCTTTCTCAAACTTAGTATTCTCTGAGGTAATTGATGCTGTAGAGAAGACTGCAGCTGAAAGCGGCTATAGCGTTCTCTTGATGCATACTGGTTATGATGTAAATATTGAAGAAGCTCGCGTTGCCTCTTTAATTTCCTATCAGGTCGACGGTATCATCCTCTCAGAACCTGAACACACCCCGCTTACAGTCAAGCGTCTGATTAAATCAGAAATGCCAGTAGCTGAGATCATGTCTGTCCCTGAAAGTCCTATCAATATTGCTCTAGGTATCAATCATGAGGCGGTAGCCTATGCGGTAACAAAGAGTCTAATTGAATGTGGACGCAAAAATATCGCTTATTTCGGTGTGCGTTTAGATAGACGTACTATGGATAGACAAAAAGGTTATCAGCGCGCTTTAGATGAGGCTTCCTTAAAGTCTCATATCTATAGTTCCGCCGTTCACTCAACCTTCTCAGTTGGTAATGAGCTTTTAACTCAGGCTTTTGAAAGAAAAGATCCGCTCGATGCCATCATTACCACTAACGATGACGTGGCTGTAGGTGTGCTTATTGCCTGTCAGCACTTTGGAATTAAAGTACCTGAGGATTTAGCGGTAGTTGGTTATAACGGACTTAGTTTCTGCGATGCCTCTATTCCTAAATTGTGCTCGATTAGTACCCCACGCTATGAATTAGGGCAGATGGCAGTCAATGAGATCATCTCTGAACTTCAAAACAATCGCCTCAATCCTATGATTAAGTACTTACATTGCTCTCTTAGCGATGGTGCTAGTCTTACTTCACAAGAAAAGAAGACCATAAGCGCCGCTTTAGCCTTAGTCTAAAGGCTAAGTCTTTAAACAAGTTTTTCCCCTTTTAATAACCAAAAACCTCAGAGATTGCTCTC
>USBR01000056.1 GCA_900552905.1 uncultured Succinatimonas sp.
GCCTTATCGTAGAAGAAGGAATAATCCTCCTGACCGTTTTCAAGCATGGCGGCATTATTTTGCTCATTAACGCCCCAGCTTAAATTCAAAATACCAAAGAGCTGTTCAAAGCCTCCGCCTGTGCACATATCGTCTAATAAATCGTTATAGCGCTTTAAAGCCTCGGAGGCAAAACGCTGAGAATTAGACATACTTTGTGAGTAATTATCGACGTAATTTTCATGCAGATCGCGTGCTGATAGCTCCTGCAGAGTGTGCAGATCGGAGAAGAAATTAGCGACCTTAATGCATTGCTTTAAGCTTTCAATAATATATTGAGCTTTAGCTTTCGCCGCCTGTGAGGCCTTATCGCCATCAGCGGAAACATAACGCTTAAGCACACTTTCAATTTCTGAAAGCTTAAGCTTAATGCTCTCGATAAAGTGCTTTTTAATATCGCGAAAATCGTGATAATTCTCTAAGAGGAATTTATTAATATAGGAGGCACCGCCATCGCTTGGAGTAAAGACCGCCTCTAAAGTCTGAGCACCAAAATCATGGCCACCATAGACGAGATCATCAAAACGCTCTTCAGCTCTCACCTCTTTACAAAAATCCGCAATACTATCTTTTAACTCATCTAAAACCGCAGTTTCTACGCCGTTTTCCATATGGAAGATATCGGCGCTATAAGGAATATTTGGACGGCGAACAAAGAAAAATTGACGCAGTGATTGTGGAAGACCTGAATTATCTAAATTCCAAGCATTGAGCCACTCCTCGCCCTTAATACGCTCAATGGCAGTGGCAATGACCTTACTATTGCCATCAACTGAAGCCATAGCATTTTTAGCCTTCATAAAGGCTTCATCAAAACGGGTAAAGACACCTACAAGCGGATTTTTACCAAAAGAGGTACGCTCTTTAGCATCCCTACCGATATTGGTATAGATCCAATCGGTAATGATGGTAGTTAAGGATGAAACCTCACTTTGAGCTGAGGAATTTAAGCAAAAGAGCATGATGTCAATTTCATGACGATTATTGTAGCGATCAAAAAGATAAGCTACCTTACCGCGACGGATAAGCTGTGCTCCCTGCTCGATAAGATAAGCTGGCATCACCTCACCGCTAATCTCACGCTCATGCTCCTTGAAGGTTTGATAGGTATAAGGGTTACGTGAACGGGCACCGGGGAAATCTAAAACATCAAAATTCTCTAAAGGAGTATGTCCCTCTAAAGGAAAGAGTACCTCTAAAACCGTAGCGGCAAATAAAGGGATCTTAACTTTAACGACTTCCTGAGCCTTATCATCAAGGGCCACTTCAACCTCACGCATGTCCTTATCAAAAAGATGATCGAGGCTCGTTACGGAGTTGATATTGTCCTCATACTGTAAGCGACGGCCGTCTTGCTCATAAAAGTAGACATCGGTTTTAGCATAAACTAAGCTTGCACCCTTAAGCTTTAAGAGTTCACGACCGATATTCTTAAAAATAACGGTTAAAACTTCAAGCTTGCCCCATAAGATAGAGTAAAGCTGAGCTCTGCCTTCAAGAGACAAAGTTTGTGCTAAAGCAAAGAAACGGCTCCAAAACGGAGAGTCGATATCTAACGTAGCTAAAGGCGCTGAGGCAACCTTCTTTAAATAATCATAAAGTTTAACTAAATCGTTAAAGGAGACCTCAGATGTAACCTTAGGGAAGTTTTCACAGGACTTAAAATGCTCCTGTAAAGACTCTTCTTTAAACATGGCATTGACAGTCTGCGTCAGATCGCCTTCAAAATTAAAGTCTTTATAGAAGGCATTAGCGAGGATCATGACGATCTCAATTTCCGACATCACCCGCACTTCAATCGGGAAATTAGGAATACCGCTATTTGATCTATGAGTAAAACGCGTCACAATGCCGGTGGCTTCCTTATCACCACCTGAGGGGTTCACATCAGCTAAAAAATCAACCTCATGTTCTCCCCACTTTGTCTTCATGACACCACTTGCAGCGGCAATATTTGAGACTAGATAGCTCTTACCTGCTTGTGAGGCACCAAAAACACCGATAGTAGTACGTGTCGGTATCACCTCAAAAGCAGCCTTAGAGGCATTATGCAGACGGGCTAATTCAAAATTTAAAGACGCACATTCAGAGGCGACTTTATTGCCCTTTGTTTTGAGATTTAAAAGTAAGTCCAGAGCTTTATTTGAAGCTGTGGCTACATTACTGAAAATTTCACTCTTCATAAAAAATCCTGTTTAAATCTTATCTATCAAAAGGCCTGAATTGATCCAATACTCACCGTCATCACTGATGGTCTTAAGCTTCAAATTGACAAAACCATCGAATTTCTGATTAGTCTCTAAGCTTGTAATATGCTCGATACTAAAGGTGATGATGCTCGGCAATCTATCGCGAGCTAACTCTGATCTTAAAAAGCCTAAAGACGCTGCCACTGGATTATTCTTAGCATTGACCACATCTAAAGACAGCTCTAACTTAAAGGAGCCACGCGCTGAGGCTGAAGTTAAACCTAAAAGGCGCTCTAAACGGGCCTGACAGTCACTTTGTACGGTTTTAAAGTTTTGCTGACGGATAATCAGAATTTCTCGACGATAATAAGCCTCATAACGGCGTAAGAGATTTTGCTTCACCTCGTATAAAGGTGCATCAATAACGCGATGGCGCGCTTCATCTCTAGTTTCCTGATCTACAAGCTCTAAAGGATCGACCTTCTTAGCAAAAAGCTTACCTAAAAAGCCCTTATGTTCCTCCATCGCCTTTTGCTCTAAAGAATCGATAAGCTCCACATACTCACGCTCACAATTTTCTTTGGCGCTTTGATATTCAGGATCAGAACTTACTAAGGCGCATCTATCCTCAAAAGAAGCAATAGCTTGTTGTGCCCGCTCCTTAAAAGCATCATCTAAAGCCTCGATAAAATCATCGATATTAGTTAAGCCTTTGGAGAAATCCGGATAAAGGTTATAAGCCTTCTGCACTCTCTGTAAATTTTCCATCTTGGCAAAAGGCTCGATAGAATAAAGCATGGTGGCAGGATAATTAGGATTATCAAATTGTCTATAACCTAATTTCACCGGCAAAATAGTATTAAAGGATTCATCCTCATTTTTACCATAGAACTCTAAATCTATGCTCTCAATGTCCTTTTTCATAGGCGCAAAGCCATCGTTAGACTCTTCAGCTGCGGAAATGGCTTTATAGATGACATTTTCGCTATCGAGCATATCCTTACCATTTAAAGGTCCGATATAGCGAATAGGGCTTGGCAATCTGCCGATGCTCGGATTAAAGCGGAAATTGACAAGAGTACTTCTACCATCGCGCTTTAGATAGCTTAACAGGGCACCTACTACCACAGTACTCTTAGGATCGCCGATGCAATCACCTTCACGGGTGAGAGGATACCAGCTACCACAGCGATAAGAACGCATGGTGATGATACGCTCAGGAGAGAGAGGCAACATCGAGACAATTCGCGATCTGATACCAGGAATGGCGGTAGTACGACCGGTAAGTAAGAGCACATCGCATCTATAGATATTGACGATAGCGCAAAGATTATCGATAAGCTTACCGATATTGACGCCGATGCCGGTGACAAAAGAGCGGTTTAAGGCAAAGAGATCGATCTTAAGTTTGAACTTTAAAATATCGAAATCTAAATTAGGTAAAGCCTGATTTATCTTTGAATTAATAAAATCAATGACCTTAGGTTCAGGCAACTTATAGCTCTTAACCTCATGTGCTAAAAGGCGTACCTGCTCGACATCAACACTTTCAGTACCTAAGATAAAGTCCTCAATAGTACCTTCAACATTGACAGAAGTAACGCCACGCGGAAGTCTTGATAAGGCCTCTAAATGCGAAATAATGCGATAGCCCACCTTCATAAAGAGCTGTTGCACTAACTGCCTACGCATATTTTGGAAATGCACTGACTGATCGGTATTACCACGGCCGATAAAGTCATAGAAAATCTTATCGATACTAATACCGCTTGAGCCTATAGCTTTTCTCAATACGCTCTTTAAAGGATTGAGGATCTGACCTTTGATAATGTCATAGAGCACGTCATCGCCTGCGACCTTAAAGCCTTCGCGTAAAATCTCGCGCACCTTCATATCGACAGTTTGACTAGCACTGTCCTTTTGAAAGGAATAATCGGAAATAATCAGATCGGTAGTACCACCACCGATATCGATAGAGGCAATACGGGCTGAGGCTAAATCATGCTCACCTAAGGCATCTTCGCTCTTAGTCACCTCATTGAGACGACCGTCAGCATCCGGACGGCGAATAAATTCGATAAAGCGCTTGCAATCACCCTCAAAGCCACTTTGAGTTTCATTATAGAGATAGACTACCTGTCCTGCCTGTGCCTCATCCCACTCTAAGATGACCTCTGGCGGAGGCGGATCCATCTCCTGCTTTTTAGTTACAAAATGAAATTC
>USBR01000057.1 GCA_900552905.1 uncultured Succinatimonas sp.
GATTTTGTAGTTTTTTGCATTTCTTTATGGAATATTTTTCTACAAAATCTGAGTATAGATCTCCCCTTTTTTATTCACCACTATTTTCAATAAAAACGCATTTCTTATCGCTATCAACTACAATAAATAAAGGATGTGAGGAGATAAAAAGTGGAAGATACGCGTTTAAAGGTTTTCTCAGCGGTTGCCAGCAATTTAAGTTTTACTAAAGCCGCCTCTGAACTTTGTTTAAGTCAACCGGCTGTCACTAAACATATTGCTTATTTAGAGGATAAATACCAAGTTAAACTTTTTGAGCGTAACGGTCACAATATCCGTCTGACGGCCGCCGGTATTACCTTTTTAGAGAAGACCAAAAAGATCCTCTCTTTATATAATGAGCTCTCCTATTCCATGCACGCTTATAATCAGATTTTTTCAGGACGCCTACGCTTAGGAGCTAGTACCACCATCGCTCAATATATACTCCCAGAAATCTTAGCTTCATTTTCCGAACTCTATCCTAATGTCGAATTAACCCTTTTAAACGATAATTCCCAAAATATCGAACGCGCTCTTTTAGATGAGGAAATTGATCTAGGTTTAGTTGAGAATGTCAGTCGCGATAAGGCCTTAAGCTACAATTCTTTTTTAGATGACAAATTGATACTGATAAGCGCTAAAAATAACCATATTGCTGATACCATCAACCTTAAAGAACTTCCAGCTATTCCCCTTATTTTACGTGAACGCGGTTCAGGTACACTCGATACCATTATCACCACCTTACAGCGCCATCAGGTGCTCGCTCAAGATCTCAATGTGCGTATGTATTTAGGCAGTACTGAGGCTATTAAACGCTTTTTAATGCATAGTGATTGTATCGGCATAGTCTCAAAATTCTCTGTGCAAGATGAACTTAAAGCTAAGAGCCTAAAAGAAATTACGCTACAAAATGTCAGCTTTAAACGTAATTTTTGCTTTGTGAGAACCCAAGGCGAGCATTTAGGCCTTATCTCCAAATTTACTGATTTTGTAAAAGACTATATCTCCCATAACTTATAGTTATGATTTATAAAAAATGATCATTAGCCAAAGTGCTTTTTTTCCATTAAAGTAGCCTTGCTTTCATACTGAGGGACTACAAAATGTTTGAAAAAGAGCAACGCGCTGATACCTTACACGGTTTATTATTCATAGCCTTATTTGCCTTGGCATCCTTCTATATTGCAGGATTGCCTTTTGTTAAAAGTCTGTCCATCTCCCCTTTAATCGTCGGTATTATCTTAGGCATGATCTACGCTAATACCCTCTATAAAAAATTACCGCAAACCTGGCTTCCAGGTGTGAAGTTCTCCACCAAGCAATTATTAAGATTAGGTATTATCCTCTACGGCTTCCGCTTAACTCTAAGCGATGTTTATGCTGTAGGTATGCCCGCTGTCATCGTCGATGCTGTTATCGTCGGTGGAACCCTGACCTTAGGTATTTTCTTAGGTAAGCTCTTAAAAATGGATCCACAAACTGCAGTTATGACTGCCACCGGCAGTTCCATCTGTGGTGCCGCGGCCGTCTTAGGCGCTGAGGGTGTAGTTAAATGCGAAGGCTATAAGACTGCTATCGCGGTCTCTACCGTAGTTATCTTCGGTACCATTGCGATGTTCCTCTACCCTATCATGTATAGATCTGGTCTTTTAGATGGTATGTCTGATATGGCTGTTGCAATCTATACAGGCTCTACCTTACATGAAGTAGCCCACGTAGCAGGCGCAGGTAATGCCATGGATCCTAGCGATACCTTAGGTATTGCGGCCACTGCCACCATCACTAAGATGATCCGCGTAATGATGTTAGCCCCGGTGCTTATCATCATGGCCTACTGCATCAACTATTTAAAGAAGAAGTATAAGGAGCAAAATCCGCAGGCTGATGAGCGTAAGACCCGCATCACTGTTCCGTACTTTGCCTTCTACTTCTTAATCGTGATTGTCATCAACACCCTATTAAGCCACCTCTGCGCAGCTCAAAGTGTTAAGGATATTCCGCTTAACGGCACTATCGAATACATCGATACTTTCTTACTCACCATGGCCATGACCGCCTTAGGTGTAGAGACTTCCTTTGACAAGTTCAAAAAAGCCGGCGCTAAACCCTTTATTCTGGCAGGCTTACTCTTCATCTGGTTATTAGTAGGCGGCTACTTCCTCACTAAGTTTGCAGTTGCCACCTTTGCTTAAATAGTTTTCTCTCCATAAATAAGTATCCCGTTTTTTAAGGTCCCATTTGGGACCTTTTTTTTCACCCCTTCCATGAAATTTAGACATATGTCCAGCATACAGAACACATGTTCAGAATAAATGTGATATATGACACGGATATTATCTAAAGACCGTTCCATACTAGGCTTTTATATATAATCAAAACCAATCAAGAGCTCCTAAAGCTCATATATCTCACTACCACAAAACAAAGAGAACACGTACTATGGACTTCAAATTTCGCAGTCAAGACATTATGAATGGCCCTGAGTGGGCTAACGTCCGCGCCCTCTACAAGGCCTCTGGTTTTACCGATTCTGAGCTCAAAAAGCCTATTATCGGTGTGGTTAATACCTTCAATGAAATTTGCCCGGGTCACAATATCCTCAAAGAGTTAGCTGAGCGTGTTAAAGAAGGCGTTTTTGCTAACGGTGGTACCCCAGTGGAGTTTGCCTCTATCGCCGGTTGTGACGGTATGGCCATGGCTCACGATGGTATGAAGTATATTCTCCCAGGTCGTGAAACTGTGGCTAATGACGTTGAGGTCATGGTTCAGGCTCACAGATTAGACGGTTTAGTAATTTTAGGCTCCTGCGATAAGATCGTTCCGGGCTTAATCTTAGGTGCCTTACGTGTCAACCTCCCGACCGTTTTTGTTAACGGAGGTCCAGCTCTTCCAGGCCGCATGAAGGAAGGCAACCCTTACGGTGGTGAATATATCGATCACTCCATCATTCAGCAGTCTGAAGGTGCTTTAAAGTCTGGCAAGATCTCTCAAAAGCAGTTTGACTGGTTAGAGAACAATGCCGTTCCGACCATCGGTTCTTGCGCAATGTTAGGTACCGCTAATACCATGTGCTGCTTAGCTGAGGCTATGGGCTTAGCTCTCCCTGGCACTGCAGCTATCCCGGCTGTCTATGCTATGCGTATGCGTGCAGGCTTTGAGTCTGGTTCTGCTGTAGTCGATCTCGTACGTAAGAATATCAAGATCCGCGACATCATCACTAAGGGCGCTATTGAGAACGCTATCCGTGTCAACTCTGCTATCGGTGGTTCTACTAACGCTGTTCTCCACATGCTCGCTATCGCTTATGAAGCTCATGTCGACTTCACCTTAGAAGACTTCGGTCGCGTTGCCGCTGAGGTTCCGCACTTAGTTGCTATGATCCCGGCAGGTCAGTACGTACTCTTAGACTTCTATGAGGCAGGCGGTGTTCCGGCTATCATGCAGGAAATTCGCTCTCGTCTCGATACCACCGGCATCACTGTTACCGGCGAGACTTTAGCTCAGAACTTAGATAAGTATGCTGAAAACCGCAACCCTGATTGCATTAAGGATTTAGAACACCCGGTTCATCACTGCAGCGGTATTGCCATTCTCCATGGTAACCTCGCACCTAAGGGTGCTGTTACTAAGCCTTCTGCTATTCCTGAGGAAGCTCATGACTTTACCGGTCGCGCTGTAATCTTCGAGAACGAACAGGATGCTTTAGACGGTATTCGTGCCCTGAAGGTTCATGAGGGTGACGTAGTCGTAATTCGTAACGCCGGTCCTCGTGGCGGCCCGGGTATGCCTGAGCAGTACAAGGCCATGAAGTTACTTGTAGGTATGAAGCTTGGTGCTAAGGTCTGCGTCATCACCGACGGTCGCTTCTCTGGCTCTAATAACGGTTGCTTCGTAGGTCACATCTGCCCTGAGGCTTATGACGATGGTCCTATCAAGTATCTGCGCGACGGCGACCTCATCCATGTCAATGTTGATACCGGTGTTATTGAGGCTCCTGAGGTTGATTTTGATGAGCGTCGTAAGGAAGGTGCTGAGGATCATACCAATAAGGCTGAAGGCTACCTCTATCACTATCGCCACAGCTGCGCTAGTGCAAGCGAAGGTGCTGTCATCAAGACCCGTGACTAAAGAATAACTTCTCTCCAATGTAAAATAGGAAATTTCGCAAGGAATTTCCTATTTTTTCATTTAGAGGATCTGTTTTTAGATTAAAAAAACACAGGGGGCATATGCTCAGATTTTGTAGAAAAATATTCCATAAAGAAATGCAAAAAACTACAAAAT
>USBR01000058.1 GCA_900552905.1 uncultured Succinatimonas sp.
ATCAAATAATTACAAACTCTAAAAACCATAAAGGCGATCTTAGGATCGCCTTTTTTACGTTTTAAAGGGAAGAGATTACTTTGGCAATTCTCTCTAAAGCTTCTTTTAAAGTAGCCTTAGGGCAGGCAAGATTTAGGCGGATAAAGCCTTGACCGCCTACGCCATATTCATCGCCACAAGCTAATAAGACGCGACCTTCATCTAAAAGCTTTTGACATAAAGCTTCAGAGCTTAAAGGTAAGGCTCTGACATCAAGCCAAGCTAAGTAGGTAGCCTCTAAAGGGGAGATTTTAATTTGTGGGCATTGATGTTTCAGGAAATTCTCCACAAAGCTAAAATTCGCATCAATATAATCATTAAGTGCGTATAACCACGCTTCACCGGAAGTGAAAGCTTTAGTGGTTGCAATCATGCCTAAAGGATTTAAATCGCAGACTTCATTGATATTGATCTTGCGCTCGATACGCTCGCGTAAAGCGGCATCTTTACAGATGATATAGGCACATTGCAATCCTGCTAAATTAAAGGCTTTGCTAGCTGATCTAAAGATCACCAATTTATCCGATAAGAGCTCTGAGAACTTAGCCATAGAGGTAAAGATTGAGCCATTTTTACGTACATCGCAGTGAATTTCATCTGAAATAACAATGATATTACGCTCTTTACAGATAGTGGCTAGTTCTTGTAACTCTGCAAAACTCCACAGACGGCTACCGGGGTTTTGCGGATTACATAAAAGAAGAATCCTGGCCCTAGGATGTTTGAGTTTCTCCTTTAAGTCCGCAAAGTCCATGTAATAGCGCTGATCGGCGCCTAATATGAGGCGATTGTCTACAGTTTCTAAACCGCAATTTCTAATTGAGGAGAAAAAGCAGTTATAGACTGGGGATTGGATAATAACCTGATCGCCATCTAAGGTCAGGGCCCCTAAAGTCGCACTGATAGCTGGGACAATGCCGGGGATAGTGAGAATTGAATTTCTTTGTATAACAATATCTTCACGCTTTAAATGCCAAGAGATGATGGCATCATAGAGATCTTTAGGAGCATGCGCGTAACCGTAGATACCGCCTTTCACAAATTCTGTTAAAGCTTCAGTGATGATAGGGGCTGTCTTAAAGTCCATGTCAGCTACCCATAAAGGCAGGACATCGGGAGCGACTACATCGTATTTGACTGAGAGCATGTGGCGGCGATCATGGACGCGGTCAAAATCAAAATTCATAGCTATTGATCCTCAACAATGATACGACAATTAGCCGGAGCTTTTTGATTGTTATCTATGATAATTTCTTCAACTGATTTAACTTTAATGACGCCTGAGGTCGGGTTTTTGATGGAGACCATAGGGCCTGTAACCGTGGCATTGATATGGTCGCAGTATTCAAAGGCTAAATCAGCATTGTCAGTAAAGGTACAGTTCTCTAAAGTGAGATTGTGGGCATAACATAGAGGTTGTGTCCCTGAGATCTTACAGTTGATTAAGCGCAGATTGCGTGAATGCCAGCCTAAGTATTCACCATCAAGTATAGAGTCGATGACGGTGACATTTTCTGATTCCCAGAAAGCATCCTTACTTAAAAGTTCACTGTTTTTAATAGTGACATTGCGACAGCCTTGGAAGGAATAATTGCCCTGAAGTTTAAAATTATCGATGGTGATATTTTTGCTATTCATAAAAATATAATCACCATTGTGGGCTTTAACTGCGTTTAGGACTATATCCTCGCAATCCCAAAGAGTTTCCTGAGCATCACTAAGATTGACACGATGTAAGCTTAAGCTTTGCATCTTGCGGAACATCTTAGGGGCTTCAACTTCAGTATCTTCCATAATCAATCCTTGTGAATACCATAAGGCGGCACGGGCAGTAGGACGGAAAATACAGTTTTTAATCTTGAAGATATCAACATGCCAAAAAGGATATTTACCCTTAAATTCACAATTTAAGGCAGTGATATTTGAGCATTCTTTGATGGCAGATTCGCCTAAATCGATCACTACATGCTCTAAAACAAGATCGTGAGAATTAAACAGCGGACGCTCACCGCTAAAGCTTTGATTTTGGATTTTATTCATAATAAGGCCTAGTGTTGACGCCGTTTTGGGCGCCAAGATTTCTATGGGGTGGGCACGTGATTATTATGCAAGGCTTTTTGACAAAAGCAATTGCGGTATTTGAGAATGTTTTTTATCTGCGGGCATGCATTTCGCGGTTGATAGCGCTAGCTTTATCCCCCTTTTTGAGGATGATCATTAAAGCGCCTGTACCGCCTTTCCATTGCGGAGCACTGTGGAAGGCTAAAACTTCCGGAATTTGACGTAGCCAATGCGCTACATAGCTTTTAATTAAGGCTTTTTCCTTCTGTCTTTCACCCTTACCGTGAATGATGAGAATACATCTAAATTCTTGCTCTTTAGCAAAAGCGATAAAGTCCATAACGGTCTGATAGGCCTGTTCAATATTCTTGCCATGCAGATCGATAAAGTCAGCTTCATTGTATTCGCCAGCGCGTAGGCGGGAGAGCACAAAGGGCTGAACCCCGCTCTTGCGATACTCTAAAACATCATTAGGACCTACCATCGGTACAAAGGCTGAGGAAGCTCCTTCAATTTCTTTTTCAGGAAGGCGACTTGCAGCTTCTTTGCGGATTTTAGAGGTGGCTTTATCTAAAAGCTCGGTCTTTTTTTCGATAGTATCCTGCTTTAGAGGCACGATATCAGCGACCTCTTGTGAAAAGGCTTGTTTATCTTTTTTCTGCGCGTTATCAGCTTCTTTTAAGAGTGCTAAAAAGGAATCGTTAGACATAATTTAAATCATGGAAAAATAAGAACTCCTCTATATTTTAACATGAAAAAAAGATCTGCTGATAAAGAGGGAGGGGAACGCCCCTAAAGGGGCGTTTTTAGATATTAGATAAGGCGAATCAGAGCTAAAACGAGTTTAGCGCTGTTTTCAGAAGCTAAGGGGAGGAATTCCTCAAAGGTTAAAGCCTTGCCTTCACAGGCTCCGTCAGAGACGGCACGGATGATGAGGAAGGGAATATTGAAGTCAGTGGCGACCTGAGCTATAGCAGCACCTTCCATTTCCGTTACAGAAGCGCCCTTAAAGTCAGCACATAATTGCTCTTTTTTCTCCTGTGAGCTTATGAACTGATCGCCTGAGAGCACAATACCCTTTTTGACATGAGATCTGATAGCAGGAACATTAGCAGCGGCAATTTCGGCTTTAGCGATAAGCTCAGGGCTTGATTTAAAATAGAGCTCATGGCCTGCCATCTGTCCTTTCTTATAGCCAAAGATGGTGAGATCGGCATCGTGATAGGCAGCACAGGTGGAAAATACGGTATCACCTAATTTAAGTTCAGAATCTAAAGCGCCGGCAGAGCCTGAATTGATGATGACATTGACCTTAAAGACGGTAATTAAAATCGCCGTGACGCAGGCTGCGGAGACCTTACCGATACCGCTTCTTGCAATCACAACTTCGTGATCTTCAAGTATTCCTTTATAGTAATGGCCAGTACCTAAAACCTGTTCTTCGCAGTTGTCTAACTTTTCAATGAGTTTTTCCGCTTCGGGATCCATTGCACAAATTATACCAATGGTCATTTTTTTATATTATTCCTTATAATAAAGTTTCTCAGCCTTTAAAGCCAAGCTTAGGCTAAGTTTAATCCTTAAGTTTAGCTTGTTTTTGCAATTTTGGAAAATTCACCCAAATTACGGCGATTATGCAAGAAATATAGATTGCTTGCAATCAAACTTAAACCTAAGAAAATTATTCTCAAGTAAAAAAAAGATCTTACTCTCAGAATTTAA
>USBR01000059.1 GCA_900552905.1 uncultured Succinatimonas sp.
CTTTACAGTTCGTAGCTGAGCACGGCGATCAGGTTTGCCCTGCTAAGTGGCAGCCGGGTGCTGAGACCTTAAAGCCGGGTCTTGACTTAATCGGCAAGCTCTAATTTAAAGATTTACCTTAAGGCTTCGCTTAGCGGAGCCTTTTTTACGTGGATAAGAATTAAAATGCAAAATCAAGATTTATATGATGCCATCATCGTCGGTGGTGGTCCTGCTGGCTTAACTGCCGCACTCTATTTAGCCCGCGCTCGCTATCGCGTCTTAGTCTTAGAAAAAGAAAAATTTGGTGGTCAAATCACCATTACCCATGAAGTGGTAAATTACCCCGGTGTCATTTCTACCTCAGGTGAGGCATTAACCGAAACTATGCGCAAGCAGGCGGAAAACTTCGGTGCAGAGTTTATGCTCGCTGAGGTTAAGGGTCTTAAGGTCGAGGGTGATATCAAAGAAGTAGCTACCTCGCGCGGCTCATTGAAGGCCTTTAGCGTCCTCATCGCTACCGGTGCTAATCCGCGCCGCTTAGGCTTTGAAGGTGAAAACGAGTTCAGAGGTCGCGGTGTAGCCTATTGTGCTACCTGTGATGGTGAATTCTTCCAAGGTAAGGAATTATTAGTAGTAGGTGGTGGTTTTGCCGCCTGTGAAGAAGCCCTCTTCCTCACCCGCTATGCCACTAAGATCACCATGCTCGTACGTGGCGAGAAATTCTCCTGCGCTCAATCCATTGTCGATAAGGTTTTAGAGAATCCTAAGATCACGGTTAAATTTAAGCATGAACTGTTAAAGGTCTCAGGCTCTGATAACGGTATTACTAGCGCTAGCATTCTCAATAAAGACACTAACGAAAATATCACCTATAGCGCTAACAATAATGACAGCTTTGGTGTCTTCGTCTTTGCCGGTTATGTACCTAATACGGCCTTAGTTAAGGATTTAGTCGCCCTTGATGATAGCGGTTATGTCATTACCAATAGTGAAATGCAGACCTCTGTAGATGGCGTCTATGCTGCCGGTGATATCTGCATTAAGACTCTGCGTCAGGTAGTAACTGCTACTGCCGACGGTGCCTTAGCTGCCGCCTCCATGGAAAAGCACGCCGCCTCCTTACAGAGAAAGACGGGTCTTGTCCCAGCTAAAGTAGTTGCGCACAAAGAAGAAGCTAAAGCCTCACAAGTTCAGGTAGATAAGTCTAAGCTTGCCTTTATCGATGAACAGATGTTACCGCAGTTAAACGCCGTCTTCTCCCGCTTAACTGAGACCTTAACTTTAGAGGTCCATACTGGTAGCGATGCTAAGAGCCCGGAACTTTTAAATGCTATGCAGGAATTAGCCGCTTTAACTGATAAGCTTCAGGTTATCGAGATTAAAGATGAGGATAACTCTCCCTGCGTGCGCTTTATGAAGGGGGAGAGCTTCACAGGCTTAGCCTTCCACGGTGTGCCTGGTGGTCATGAGTTTACCTCCTTCATCTTAGGCATCTACAATGCCGCAGGTCCAGGTCAGGGCCTTGATGAGGCTGATAAGAAGGCCATTGAGGCTATCAGCTCTCCTGTGAAGTTTAAGATCTTAATCTCCCTCTCCTGCACCATGTGCCCTGATTTAGTAGTGGCCGCTCAAAGAATGGCTAGCTTAAATCCTTTGATTGAGGCTGAGGTTTACGATTTAAATCTCTTCCCTAAGCTTAAGGATCAATATCGGGTGATGTCAGTACCGTGCTTAGTCATCAACGACGATAAGATTAGCTTTGGTAAGAAGAATATCTCTGAGCTCTTAAAGCTCATCTAAAAGTTCCCAAATCCTTTAGGCGGTCATCAAGACCGCCTTTTTTTACTTTCATAAACAGCTAAATCTCAGTATTATTTCCTTAACACTAAAAGGAGTTGTTTATGGATTTTCCTAATTATAAAAACTATGCCGGACTTATCTTTGATTTAGACGGCACCCTCATCAATTCCATGCCCTTCCATGTTGTAGCTTGGGAGAAGGTCTGTGCTGAACACGGTTTTAAGATCGATCCGCAATTAATTTATGACATGGGTGGCGTTTCTAGCCGCGATGTTGTTACCTATTTTAAAAATCAAGGTCATGAAGTCGGCGATATCGATGCCTTTGTTGAGCGTAAGGTAGAACTCTATCGCGAGAAGATACATGAAGTGGAGCTTTTCCCTAAGGTTTTAGCCATTTTGAAAGAAGCTCATGAGCGTGGAATTAAGATTGCCGTAGGTTCAGGCACACAGCTTAAAAATGCTGAGGATATCTTACGTATTCACGGTCTCTTAGATACTGTTGATGCCATTGTGACAGCCGAGATGGTACAGAGACATAAGCCCTACCCTGATACCTTCTTATTGTGTGCAAAGAAGATGGAACTTCAGGTTTCACAATGTGTAGTCTTTGAGGATGGCCCTTTAGGCGTTAAAGCCGCCTTAGCAGGTGGCTTTAACTGTATTGAAGTTAAGGACGGAGAATTTGTTAAGCTCCATGAAGCTTAATTATGTCCTCATAAGAGGCTCCTAAGCTTTAGGGGCCTCTTGATTATAGGAAGGCTTATTGAAGCTATGCTTAGGCTTTTGCGGACGGCTTTGAAACTCCGGCTTCTTTAAAGCTAAAGTTGAAATCTTATCTTTATAGATCATCTGCTGATGATTCTTCACATCGACAATGCTGATGGTATATTGATCAAAAGCGCTGATAATACCGTCAAACTTAACTCCGGTCACTAAAAAAATGCTTACCGGAATACGCTTATCCTTAAGATATTGCAAAGCATCATTCTGACCATTACCCTGCATGAAGGCGGCCACAAAGCTTCTAAATTTTGCTGTTCCCTTTTTTACGGGACTCTTTACATCTGTCATGATGCCTATCCTTAACCTAAAGCAATAATACGAATAAATCTATACCGGCGTTTATTATAGCAATATTTCAAATACAAAAAAGCGCCTTGCAAACACGTATCAAGTTATAGGCTTTTTAAGATTTTGTGGGGAACTTAAGATTGGTGCCCAGAGACAGAATCGAACTGCCGACACGGGGATTTTCAATCCCCTGCTCTACCGACTGAGCTATCTGGGCGTATAGAAAAGTATAAATTTTTTTGGCTTGGTGCCCAGAGACAGAATCGAACTGCCGACACGGGGATTTTCAATCCCCTGCTCTACCGACTGAGCTATCTGGGCAACGGCGGTTATTAAACCATTTTAAGGCCTTAGTGTCAACAAATTTTTTAATAATTTCTTAAATTTTCTTAAAAAAATGCCTAAAACTATTTTTTTTAAATACACAATAAAAGCTTTCAGGAGTGGACAAAGCGCATATATTAGCGTTTTATCTACTAAATTTAGCTTTTATACCATGATTTAAAAACAAGCGCCTCTAAGAGAGATTTTTACTTAAATAAACATACAGATTTTTTCATTATGTATGTTTTTTACATTTTCTAAAAATCACGCTCTCGCTCTTTTGTTTTTTTTTAAATTTAGAGACAAAAAAGCTCGTCGCACTTTTACGTTTGACGAGCTTTGAGATTACAGAAAAAACTTAGCTTACAAAACGG
>USBR01000060.1 GCA_900552905.1 uncultured Succinatimonas sp.
ACTTTTAATATTAGCGGATTGCCGTGTCATAAAAAACTTACAAAATCCGCGAACCCCTGCACGGGCAGGGGCTTTTTTTGTACACAAAGTGTAGATTAACGCTTGCTGTACTGCGGGCGCTTACGAGCTTTGTGTAAACCAACCTTCTTACGCTCAACGGCACGAGCATCACGGGTTACGAAGCCGGCTTTACGTAAGGCCGGGCGGAAGGACTCATCGTACTGGATGAGAGCTCTGGTAATACCGTGACGGATAGCACCGGCCTGACCGGTGATACCACCACCGCTTACGGTGACGTAAATGTCAAACTTATCGCCAAGCTCTAAGAGCTCTAACGGCTGAGCGACAACCATGCGGGAGGTCGGACGACCGAAGTATTGCTCTAAAGTTCTGCCATTGATCTCGACTTTACCGGTACCCTGTTTTAAGAATACACGAGCGGTAGCGTCCTTACGACGACCGGTACCATAATACTGATTTGCAGCCATTTGCTAATGCTCCTTAAAACTTGATAACCTGAGGCTGTTGAGCAGCGTGCTTGTGCTCGGCGCCAGCATATACCTTGAGCTTACGGAACATCTCGCGGCCTAACGGTCCCTTCGGGAGCATGCCACGAACGGCTCTCTCGATGATTTCCTCAGGCTTACGCTCTACAAGCTTCTTGAAGGTCTCGGACTTGATGCCACCCGGGAAACCGGTGTGGTGATAATACATCTTGTCGTTGGTCTTGTTGCCAGTTACACGAACCTTAGAAGCATTGATGACGATAACATAGTCACCAGTATCTAAGAACGGAGTGTACTCCGGCTTGTGCTTGCCACGTAAACGAGTAGCGATTTCAGTAGCGATACGGCCTAAGGTCTGGCCCTCGGCATCAACAACAAACCAGTCGCGCTTAATGGTTGACGGTTTTGCAACATAAGTTTTCATCTAAAAACCCTTTTTTGAAGGATAAATATCCTTTAAACAATCGAATAGCCATCCAGCTAATCGAACTCTTTTCCAAACAAGTTATCGTCGCGACAACCTGCATCGAAATACACGGGTGGGAATCCGGCTTCCGATTAGAGGGGCCCGTAGATTATACACGAAGAAAGGCTTTTTTACCATAAAAAAATATATTTTTTCTCAGGACATTAATTTAATAGATCTGGAGGATAAATAGCGCTATACAATTTTTTTGTGAGCTAAGTCTCAGCTAATTTTAGACAGATATTATTTAAGCGTCAGGTGATAAAGAATTATCTTTTATACCTAACTAAAGGCTAAGATAAATTGTTAAAATTATTATTACAACTTTATCTTATCTTTTTTATACAGGAAGCATCACTATGTCAGAATCTCAATACGTTATCTATTCACTTTACTTCATCGCCGGTTTAATTGCAGGTGTTGCCCTCTGTTATGTCACCATAACTAAATTTTTCAAAGGTCACCGCATGCAGGACGAGCTCCTTAAATCTCGCCGCGATCTAGCTAATGCGCAGAGATCTATTGATGATTTCTTAAAGACTTCCTCCGATTTATTCTCGCAGCTTGATACTAGCTATCGTCGCTATGCTGACTTTATGCACAGTGCCTCTGAAAAAATGAGCACTGTTGGCAATGAGCTCTTTATTCCCATTGAGGATTTAGAGGCCGCTGACGCCAAAATTGAGCAATCGCATAAGAAAGCTGAAAGTGCTAAAAATACCGAAGTTTTAGCCACTAAGGCCAAAAAGCTTGAAGCCGATGACACTAAGATGGCCACTCCTATTGCCACAGCCACTATTGAAGCTGAGGTAGTTGAGGAGAATGTAGATGAAGATAAAGCAGATAAAGTTGAAACTGAAGTTAAAAAGGAAGCTTCAGAAAAAGAGACTTTAGAAGCTACAGCTACTAGTGCTGAAGCTTCTGTGGAAGATAAACAAGAAGATACTGCTTCTACTGAAAAAGAAGTAAAAGACAAAAAAGACAAAGTTTTAGCTAAGGATTCTGAATAAAACAGAAATTCTGTAATTAGGAGAATTTGTGATGAAAAAATATAAAAACACCCTTTTAGCCGCTGGTTTAGCCCTGTCTATGGCTTTTGCCTCAGCAGCTAACGCCTCCGCTCCGATTTTAGGTGCCCTCGAGGCTCAAGGTCAGTTACCAAGCTTAGCTCCCATGATTAAGCAGGTAATTCCGGGTGTTGTTAATATCTCCGTCAAAGGTAAGAAAAATGTTCAGACCTTCCAGTTACCCGAAGAATTCCGCTTTTTCTTCCCGGGCATGGATTTAGGACAAAAACAACAGCGTGAATTCCAGGCCTTAGGCTCTGGTGTCATTATCGATGCTAAGAAAGGTTATGTAGTCACCAACTTCCACGTGATCGATGATGCTGATGAAATCAAGGTCGCCACCTCGGATGGTCGTGAATTTGAGGCTAAGCTCTTAGGTTCTGATGAGCATACCGACTTAGCCCTGCTTGAACTCAAAAAAGCTTCTAATTTAACTGAGATCGCCATGGCTGATTCTGACAATATTGAAGTCGGTGATTTCGCTGTCGCCATCGGTAACCCCTATGGCTTAGGTCAGACTGTAACCTCCGGTATCGTCTCTGCCCTAGGAAGATCCGGTCTCAATATTGAGAATATTGAAAACTTCATTCAAACCGATGCTGCCATTAACTCCGGTAACTCCGGTGGTGCACTCTTAAACCTCAAAGGTGAGCTCATCGGTATCAATACCGCTATCATGGCTCCTAGCGGCGGCAATATCGGTATCGGCTTTGCTATTCCGGCGAATATGGTCAAAAACGTCGTCCATCAGCTTTTAGATTATGGTGAGGTTAAGCGCGGTATGTTAGGTGTAACCGGTACTGAGCTCAATGCCGATCTCGCTCAGAACTTCGGTTATGACAAGCGCAATGGCGCCTTTGTCAATGAGGTTCAACCTGGCTCTGCTGCCGACAAGGCCGGCATTAAGTCAGGCGATATCATCACCTCTGTCAATGGCAAGGATGTTACCTCCTTCGGTCAGCTTCGTGCTCTCGTAGCTACTCAAAGAGCCGGTAGCAAGATTCAGGTAGGCATCTTCCGCGATGGTAAGAAGTTCAACACTGAGGTCACCTTAGATGAAAACAGTGCCGCCTCCTCTTCAGGCAATGCTGAGGAATTATCTCAGGCCTTTAGCGGTGCTCAATTAGCAAATGCTGATGGCAATCAGGGTGTTGAGGTTACCGCGGTAGAGAAGGGTTCTATCGCTCAGCGTTTAGGCCTTAAGGAAGGCGATATCATCACCGCCGTCAACCGTGTTGAGATCAAGAACTTGTCCGATCTGAAGAAGAACTTAGATGGTAGCAAGGGCCGTATCAATGCTCTGCGCATTAAGCGTGGCAATACTCAGCTCTATATCACCATTAGATAAGCATAAGTAAAACCGAGCTAAAAGGGGTATCTGTAAGCAGATACCCTTTTTTTTAGGTTCTTCCGGATTGGTGTTGGAATCTCTGATGGGTAGTAACATAATTTAACAT
>USBR01000061.1 GCA_900552905.1 uncultured Succinatimonas sp.
AGGACTGGTATCAGAGCTTACCTGAGGATTTACAGAAGTTAGTCTCTGATTGTGCCGATGAAGCCGCAGCCTATCAAGCTAAGCTTGATGATGAGGATCAAGTCAGAGCCTTAGAGGCTATGAAGCAGGCAGGTCTTGAAGTTAATGAAATTCAGGACATTGAGAAATGGAAGGAAGCTTGTGCCTCGATGCTCTCTGAGTACAAAGCTAAGGGCGAGAACTGGAAGAGCTTTATTGAAAAGATTCAGGCTATCAAATAATAGCTAAAGTGGGGGGCCACAGCCCTCCTTAGGAGCCTTTTATGTTTTCAAAGCTGTACTTCATCTTTGACAAAATCAGGACCGTTACGGTAATTAGCCTTTTGACCTTTATCGTCATTTTGTGCTTAGTACAGGTAATTTTGCGTTATTTCACCCCTGCAGAACTCACACCTTTTGCTTGGGGCGATGAGATCATGCGTCTGACCTCAATTTGGGTGGTGTTTTTAGCTTCAAGCTGTGGCGCTCGTAAGGGAGCCCATATGACCGTGGATTTCTTTATCGATAAGTATTTCCACGATAAGGCCAAATTTGCGGTTAAAAAGATCACCTTACTTTTGGTTTTAGTGATTTTACTGGCCATAGCCTATTACGGTCTTACCTATACCATTGCTATGAAAAATAGCATGTTGCAAAACGTCAGTATCTCCATGGCTTGGTTCTATAGCTCCATTCCCGTGGGCATAGGCTGTCTGTTTTTAGAATACCTGCTCTTATTTTTAGGTATTGATCCTAAAAAGGCTTAGAGGAGCTCAATCATGATTGAAGGTTTATTTCTCCTAATCGGTTTGCTTGCTTTAATTTTTACCGGCATTCCGATCTTCATTGCGATTATTATCGTGGCCGTAGTGTCAGCTTTAGCTATGGGCATTCCTTTCCAAATGACTATCATCAAGATGTTTGGAAGTATCAATTCCTTTTCTTTAATGGCAATTCCTTTCTTTATTATTGCCGGTAATATCATGACTAAGGCGCAGATTACCGATAAGCTTGTAGGTTTTGCTAAAGCGCTTTTAGGTAATACTAAGGGTGGCCTTGCCCACTGTACAACCTTTGCCTCCTTCCTTTTTGGTGGTATTCAGGGATCGGGTATTGCTAATGCTTCAGCTATCGGTGGCATGCTCATTCCGGCTATGGAAAAACAGGGCTATGCTAAGGATTATGCGGTAGTGGTAACAACGTCAGCCTCCATGATGAGTCCGATTGTGCCCCCAAGCATTGCTATGATCTTGTACTCCTTTTATACCGAAGTCCCGGTAGGACAACTCTTTATCGGTGGTTTTATTCCCGGCGCTTTATTATGTGCAGGCCTTATTGCTGTTAACTATTTTATCTATGTAAAGCGTGGTTATAGCATTCCCTCTGAGCCTTTTTCACTGCGCCATGTCTTTAAGATGTTCTTAAAGTCCTTAGGTGCTTTGACTATGCCGATGATTATCTTAGTCGGTATTCTAAGTGGCTTAGTTACGCCTACAGAGTCAGGTGTCCTAGCTATTGCCTACGGCATTATCTATGGCATGTTTATCACTCGCACGCTTAAGGTAAAAGATCTTTTTCCCATCATCTTTGAAAGTGCTAAGACTACCTCTGTGGTCATGCTCATTATTGCTGCGGCCGGTATTTTATCGAATGTGCTCGTACGCATGCATTTTCAAGCTGAGGTTTTACATTTAGCTGTCGATGTACTGCAAAATCCGTATTTGGCCTCATTGTTCTTAATGGCGGTATTTTTAATTTTAGGTATGTTCTTAGATCCGACCGTACTTATCGCCATGTTTGCCACTACCGTACTTACTGTAGGTAAAGCTTTCCTCTTTGATCCTATCCATTATGGCGTGCTCATGGTCATTGTCATGCAGATTGGTGCTATTACCCCGCCTGTAGGAACCTTCCTCTTTATCAGTTGCGGTATCGGTAAATTGCCTTTAGAGCAGAGTATTAAGCCGATGATGCCTTATCTCTTAGTCATCATTATCTTAGCGGCCTTATTGTTATTTTTCCCGTCCTTAGTGACTTTCTTACCTAATACTTTAAGTTAAGGAGTAAATATGCAGATTAAACATGATGGACAAAATTATGCGCCTGTAGGAAATTTTGCTCCTTGCTGTGAAGAGGGTGAATTTAAGGTGGGGGTTTTAGGCTTAGATCATGGCCATATCTTTGGTATGTGCAATGGTCTTAAAGAAGCTGGCGCCACTATCTATAAAGTCTTTGATGAGGATAAACACAAAAGCTCTGACTTTGCTCATAGGTATGAGGGCTGTATTGAATGTAATGATATCCGTGAGGTCTTAGAAGATCCGGAGATTAAGCTTATCGCTATTGCCTCAATTCCTGTAAACCGTGCCGATGTCGCCCTTAAGGCTTTATTGCATGGTAAACATGTCTTTATCGATAAACCGGCGATGGTAAGCTTTGAGCAGTTGGAGATTTTAAGAGTTGCTGTAGCGCAATCTTATAAGCGCCTCTTTGTGTATTTCTCAGAGCGTTTACATGTAGAAGCGGCTGTGTGCGCAGAGGAGCTTATCAAGCAAGGTGCTATAGGTAAGGTTGTAGGTGTACAAGGCTTTGGTCCGCATCGTCTCAATGCTCCGACTCGCCCTGAGTGGTTTTTTGATGATAGACAGTTTGGTGGCATTATCACCGATATTGGCTGTCATCAGATCGAGCAGATTTTATTCTTTGGTGGAGCGCAGACTGCACGCATTATTCAAAGTCGCGTCGGCAATTATACTCACAAGGAGTTTGAGCGCTTTCAAGATTATGGCGAAGTCTTGCTTGAATGCGATAACGGTGTGGCCGGCTTCTTTAGAGTCGATTGGTTTACCCCTAAAGGTCTTAACTCTTGGGGCGATGGTCGTACCTTTATTATCGGAGATAAAGGCTATATTGAGCTACGCAAATACCTCAATGTGGCTAGTTCTAAAGAAGGCGATCAGGTCTTCTATGTCAATGATGAAGGCGAGCATCATCTTGAAGCTTCAGGTAAATATGGTTTTCCTTTCTTCAAACGCATGATCCGCGATATTTTAGATGGCACTAATAATGCCATGGATCAGGAATATATTTTCAGAGTGATGTCCTTAGCTATCAGTGCTCAACGACATGCCTTAAAGCTTGGAGATTATGATGCTTAAATTTGGAATTGTGGGTGCCGGTGCTATCGCTTATGTACATGCACAGGCTTTATTAGAACTTCAAAATGAAGTAGCAATTGTAGCTGTCTGCGACAATTTAAAGGATAAGGCTGAGGCTTTGATTCAAAGCTTTAATCTTAAAGCTCAGAGTTTTGATAATCTCGATACTATGTTAGAGAGTGTCAAACTCGATTGTCTCTGTGTCTGTTTGCCACCGGCCTTACACTGTGACTATAGCTGTAAAGCCTTAGAGCGCGGTATTCATGTTA